>JAFUPK010000034.1 GCA_017481265.1 Clostridia bacterium | reverse complement strand
TGCTCTTCCCGCTGTATCATAGCCCTTGTACTCGGAGAATCTGTAGAGTATCGTCGCCATCTGCTCGCGGGTGATATTTCCGTTAGGATCAAAGCGGTCTCCGCCTACACCGAGGACTATCTCGTTTTCAGCCGCCCAAGCTACCGCATCCTTGTACCACGCCTGTTTAAGATCACCGAAGGGTGCACTTGACTTTGGTGCAGGTGAGCCGTCAAGTCTCCAAAGCACTGTTACAAGCATTGCGCGTGTCATTGTCGTGTTCGGCTCGAATTGTGTTGCACTTGTACCGTTCATGAGTCCGTTTACTATAACATATGCTACTGAATCGCGATACCATCCGTTAAATGAAGCATCATCCGGGAACAGTACAGTGCGTAACTTTCCACCAAAAGGTGCTTTGTCCCATCCGGAAGTGCCGCTTCGGTAGAAGTAGATTGCATTTGTCGGATATTCAGCACTATCAGTAAGCTCAGGAACGTTAGAACCGAAAAACAGGAACGTATTTTTGTCACTCTTCAAAGCATCCATGTCAATCAGATTTACACCCGGCATAACTATGCTGTCTGCATTATGTCCCGTAAAAGCTTCCATGCCTAACACTTCAACAGATTTCGGAAGCTTGACCTCCCTAAGCTTTGGACAATTACCAACCGTCATTGTCTCTATTGCCTGAAGCTCACACTTAATATCTATAGATTCAAGGTTTGCACAGTAGCTGAACGCACCAAGCTCCAGAATAGTAATGCTCTTAGGTAAAACGACATTCACAAGGCCGGTGTTTTTGAACGCATTTCCGCCAATAGTTTCGAGTCCATTCGGGAAATTCACCTTTGTAAGCGATGTACAGTTTTCAAATGCTGCAATGCCTATTGTTTTTACTGTAGTTGGCAGTATTACCTCTTCGAGATTATTGCAGTTTACAAATGCCATGTCTCCGATATCCGTGTAGCCTTCGGGTATTATTACAGACTTAAGTATCTTATTGTTCTTGATTCCATCTATAATACCTGTAACCGGTACACCCTTAAATGTCTGAGGAAGCACGATATCTGTCGCAGTGCCAATATAACCGCGGATCGTAGCATATTCACCGTTATAGCTCGTTTCGATAATAAAATCATCTCCCGATACTATAATAATTTCATTAAGCTTTTTTGCATACTCCGTGCTCTCGAAGGTCACCTGCTCCCATTTTGCAGCAATTCCTTCGTAGTATATCTTTTCAAGGTTATCAATATCATAGGCATTATCTCCTATGTAATTCACGCTTCTGGGTAAAGAAGGAGACTTGATCAAAGAACAGCCATAATATGCCTCCGCACCGATCTTTTCGAGGTTCATTGAATATACTGAATCAGAAAGATTTTCACAACCGAAAAATGCTCTTTCACCTATCACCTTCAAGGTAGACGGATATCGCGCGATCTTAAGCTCAGTATTTTCCTTGAAAGCCTCTGTACCGATCTCTGTGACATCACACCCTTTGATCTTTGATGGAATGGATACATCCCACTGGCTTCCCAAATACTTCAGAATAGAAGCTGTCCCATCGTCCTTTATCTCATAGTAATAATCAAAATCATCAAATTTCTTTTCCGTGTTTGTGATTCTCGGGAGCTGAGCGGGAAGTGTCTTCGGCTTTGCAAGCTCAAGCTGAGGTAAGAATCGGTAAATGTGAACTACTGTCTGCGGTTTCAACATAATATTGTCAGGACAAAAGTTTCCGTCACTCACAGCGTCGATCATACCGGCTTTTCTCATTGCTTCAATGTGGTCGGCTGCCCAAGACGGGAAGGAATCAGCATCAGCAAAGCTGTCGACCAAGGGAGCTTCTGCAAGCTTTATACCCAAAAGATCCAATAATAACGAGCAGGAAACAGCAAGCCATCCTCTGGTCACCTTATCCGTGATCTTCAAGCCCTCTCCCGTATATGATACTATTACACCGTTTTCAACCGCCCATGCCAAAGCTTCAGCATACCACCCTGTCTTATCCGCATACTCAACTGCAGAGAGAATGGTGTCGCGCTTACCCTTCAAGGATACGTCATATCCCTTGCTTGCCGCTATTCTGTAAAGCATGAGTGCAAGGTCAGGAATACGCATCTCTTCTTTGGGATAGTAATAGCCGTCGTCATAGGCAGAAACGATTCCAAGCTCATACATATACTTAATTGCCGGACCGTAATATGCGCTTTCTTCTACATCGGTAAAAATGAACTTGTCGCCATAAGCACCGCTTCCGATAGTCAATGTACCTGCGATCAGTATCACCGCCAGCACTGCCGAAATGATCTTTTTCATAATAATTGTTACCTCTCTTTTTTTGGCTCAGTTTTATCTTCACTCACATATCATGCATTTGCCTTGTCAAATCTTGTGAGTATGGTTGCGACCTGTGCTCTTGTGGCGCTTCCGCGGGGATCAAGAAGGATATTGCCCTTTTCTTCCTTACCTGTGATGTATCCTGCGGCATTTGCCCATGAAAGGGCATCGGATGCATAGCTGTGTACAGCCGATGCGTCGGGGAAGCTGTCAAGAGATGCTCTTCCC
>JAFUPK010000033.1 GCA_017481265.1 Clostridia bacterium | reverse complement strand
GGGAAGAGCATCTCTTGACAGCTTCCCCGACGCATCGGCTGTACACAGCTATGCATCCGATGCCCTTTCATGGGCAAATGCCGCAGGATACATCACAGGTAAGGAAGAAAAGGGCAATATCCTTCTTGATCCCCGCGGAAGTGCCACAAGAGCACAGGTCGCAACCATACTCACAAGATTTGATAAGAATAACTGATGTAAAAAACATTGGGCTGCCGCAAGTTTGAGAAAACGAACTTGCGGCAGCCCCTTTTTAGTTTATAGAAGTGAGCATAATGTATTCTAAGGGCTTATTACACTTTTCAACGTATTTTATGGTGTTCCAAGTTCCGCCAGTTCTGTTGTACTATTACGGTATACCGTAAGAAAAAATAATTCTTAAAGGGTAGAATGATGTTACGGTAAAACGTAATATAGGGTCCTTACAGGAGGCAATATGACAGTAGACGAGGCTGTACGTTATAGAATAAATGAACTTTTATTAGAAAAAAAGATGACTATATCGGAGGTAAGCTTGGCAGGAGGACTTACGCCATCTACGCTTTACGACTTTATGAGAGGTACTACAGCGCATATTCAATTGAACACACTCAAGTGTGTTTGTATGGGATTTGAATTATCTCTTTCGAGCTTTTTCGATAAAGAATATTTTAATGATTACGAATGAACCGGATTAACTTAAAGCACCCCCAAAAAGCTTCAAACTTTTTGGGGGTTTTGGTATTGCTTCGCTTATTCAATAGGCTTGCCGTCGGGAGTGAAAAGCGGGAGCTTTTCAAGGTAGATGATGTCGTCGCGGTCAGCGGCATCGCCCTCCGCAAGGACGGTCATACGTCCGACTACATTTCCTCCAACAGCGGCTACGAGCTTCTCAAGAGCCGCAAGGCTCTCGCCGGTTGATATAACATCGTCAACGATGAGTATACGGCTTCCCTTCATGAGAGCAGCCTCGGCACCGTCAAGGAACAGCTTCTGCTCGCCCTTTGTGGTGATGGACTGTACGTTTACTTCAACTATGTCCGTCATATAAAGCTTGGGCTTCTTTCTCGCAAGGCAGTAGCGGCGGTTTCCGGAAAGACGCGCCATTTCGTGTGCCAGCGGGATACCCTTTGCCTCTGCTGTGAGAATGTAGTCGTGCTCGGGAGCGCGCTTCAGAAGCTCCTCTGCACAGGCTGTGGTAAGCTCGGGGTCGCCGAACATGATAAAGCCCGCAATCGAAAGATTTTCGTTAAGGGGGCAGATCGTAAGCTCACGGTCAAGCCCCGCAATGTTCATTTTATATACCATAATGGTTGCTCCTTACATCTGTACGCCGTTTTTCAGCTTGATGTTCTGACCTTCAAGAGTAGCACTGACAGAGTTGACCACCTCAAGAACCTCTTCCTTAGTGAGAGTTCTTTCGGGATGTGAGAAGAGAAGACGTACTGTGATGGATTTTCCGCTTTCATCGGTGTAGGTGTCTACAACTGATACCTTCTTGATGAGCGCACAGTTTTCAGCCGCAATTGCATCGGCAATAGGTCTGTAGGTCTCGGAGATGAAGGAAAGGTCGATCTCGATCTCGGGGAAGCGTGAGGGAGCTTCATAAGAGATGCTTCTGTTTGCGATCTCTGCAAAGAGGGCAACGTCGATCTCTGCAAAGACGATGTTTGCCTTCTTGTCGATGTTCTTGGAAACAGCGGTATTTACAATGCCCATCTTACCGAGCTTCTTGCCTGCGCAGTAGATCTCGTTGAGGTTCTTCGGATGCTCATAGGAGTGGGAAGCTGTGCCCTTTACGAAGGAGAGGCTTTCGTGCTTCAGATCGTCGGTAACAACTGCAAGCATATCTCGGAGCTCAAAATAGAGTGCTTCCATGGACTTTGTCTTGCTGTAGAGAGTTACGGTGAGCATCTTATGCTCGTCACACATTCCGTCTTCCCTGAAGCCGTTGACCACTCTGCCTACCTCAAAGACGCCGAAATCGGTGCCGAAGGAGGTGTTGACCTTAACCTGACAGAGCTGTGTGGGAACGATGGAGGAACGGATCGTCTTGATGTTGGGGTTTGTGGCATTTACAAGCTCAACATTATCTTCGATCTCAATTCCGAGAGCCTTGTACTCATCGTAGTATGCCCAGACGTAGGAATGGAGCTCGTGGAGGGAGAAGCGCTTTACAAGGATGTCCTTGATACGGTCCTCGTCGCTCTTTTCCATCTGCGCGCGAACGGGATAAAGGGGAGCAACTGCTGTGTGAATGTCGAAGTTGTCGTAGCCGTAGATACGTGTGATCTCCTCAATGATGTCAGCCTTGATGGTGACGTCCTTGGTGGCTCTCCAGCTGGGAACGGAAACTTCAAACTTGTCGCCCTCAAGCTTTACGCCGAAGCCGAGAGAAGTGAGAGTTTTTACGATAGTCTCGTTGTCGATCTCGATACCTGTGTACTTGTCAACGAAAGCTTTATCGAAGGAAAGATCTACCTTGTCGTAACGCTTTGCGTACTCGTCTGTGAGAGCAGAGGTAACAACGGCACAGCTGTCCATGTCGCAGAGGAGCTTAACAAATCTTGCAACTGCAACGTCGGTCATTTCGGGGTCAAGGCTCTTTTCGTAGCGGTTGGATGCGTCAGTTCTGTGAGCGAGACGAACGGTGGACTTACGGATAGAAGCCGCATCAAAGGTAGCAGATTCAAGAGTGAGGGATGAGGTGTCAGCAACGATCTCGGAGTCAAGACCGCCCATGATTCCGGCAATAGCCACGGGAGTGTCGCCGTTGCAGATCATAAGTGTGTTTTCGTCGCAAGCGCGATCAACGCCGTCAAGTGTGGTGAACGTAAAGGGCTTGTCGAATCTCTTGACACGGATCGCTTCAACCTTTCTGGAGTCAAATGCGTGCATGGGCTGACCCATTTCAAGCATCATGTAGTTTGTAAGGTCAGCAAGGAAGTTGAGAGCTCTCATACCGCAGTAGTGGAGACGGATCTTCACGTTTACGGGGCTTTCGTGTCTTGTGATTCCCTCAAAACGGATGCAGGAATATCTGTAGCAAAGGGGATCCTCGATCTTGAGGTCAACCTTTTCCATGGACTCATAAACAGAGAGGTCAGCAGTGGCAAGGGGCTTTAACTCACGTCCCGCAAGAGCTGCAAACTCACGTGCAATACCGTAGTGACCCCAAAGGTCAGGACGGTTGGTGAGGGACTTGTTGTCGACCTCGAAAACGATATCGTCGATGTCGAAAACGGTTTTGAGGTCAGTTCCGACAGCTATGGAAGTATCGAGATCCATGATACCGGAGTTGTCCTCGCTGATGCCAAGCTCACGCTCGGAGCAGCACATACCGTTGGAGGTGTAGCCTGCAAGTGCACGGGGAGTGATGGTGATCTCGCCGATCTGTGCACCTACCTTTGCAAAAGCGGTCTTCATACCAACACGAACATTGGGCGCACCGCAAACAACGTCAGTGAGGGCACCGTCACCTGCATCCACCTTTAGAAGGTGGAGCTTCTTTGACTCGGGATGCTCCTCTACAGACTTGATCTCGGCACATACAATGCCGAAAATGTCGCTTCCCTTGAAGAATATCTCATTCTCTACCTCAGCGGTGGAGAGAGAAAATTTGCTGATAAGCTCAAGCTTATCGAGACCTGAAAGATCTACAAAATCGGAGATCCAATTCATTGATAAAAGCATTATTCGTATCTCCTTTCTTATTTGTCGTCAGTAAACTGTGTGAGAGTCTTGAGGCTTCCGCTGTTGAGATCGCGGATATCCTTGATACCGTACTTCATCATAACGAGACGGGTGAGACCGAGACCGAAGGCAAAGCCTGTGTATTCGTCGGGATCTATTCCGCCCGCTTTAAGTACCTCGGGGTGGATCATGCCGCAGGGGCAGAGCTCAAGCCAGCCTGAGTGCTTGCAGGAGGGGCAGCCCTCACCGCCGCAGATGAGGCAGGAGATGTCAAGCTCAAATCCGGGCTCCACGAAGGGGAAGAAGCCGGGACGGAGACGAACCTTGATGTCCTTCTGAAACACCTCGGAAAGCATGGTCTTCATAAAGAAGATAAGGTTTGAGATGGAGATGTTCTTATCCACCATAACGCCTTCCATCTGGAAGAAGGTGTTCTCATGGCAGGCGTCGGTAGCCTCGTTACGGAAGCATCTGCCGGGGAAAATAGCCTTGATGGGCTTGCCCTCGTTAATAAGCGCATCCTTGTACTTCTTGTAGATAGCATTCTGCGCCGCAGAGGTCTGGCTCTTGAGGAGCTGACCGTTTTCGAGATAGTAGGTATCCTGCATATCGCGTGCGGGATGGTTTTTGGGAATGTTGAGAGACTCAAAGCATTCGTAATCGGTTACGATCTCGCTGTAATCCTCTACCGTGAAGCCCATGGACTTGAAGATGTCCTCGCACTGACGCTGTACGAGAGTGATGGGGTGGTATGAGCCTCTTGAAAGGTCTGCGGGAACGGATACGTCGAACTCGGGCATGCTGTTAAGCTCGCGCTCAAGCTCAAGACGGACGATCTCCTCCTTCTTCTCGGCAAGCTTGTCGCTGACTTCGCCCTTCAGCACGTTTACAGCCTGACCGAATGCCTTCTTTTCCTCGTTCGGAATAGACTTCATTTCCTTGAGAAGCTCGGTGACAAGTCCCTTCTTGCCGATGTACTCAACTCTGAGACGCTCAAGCTCATCTGCCGTGGTCACAAGAGCAAGGGCGGCAAGGAAGCTTTCGCGCACTTCTGCTGTTTTTGTTGACATAACATGATCCTTTCTGTATGTTAAGCGTATAGTATACGGTATGTGTGATATTTCAAATAAAAAAGCCCGCGTAGCAGTGTACTGACCGATAAACGGCAACACTGTCGCGGGACGGAGACAAACTCCGCGGTACCACCCGGGATTCCGGCACGAGCCAACACTCATTTGTGCTGTAACGGGCACACCCGCGAAAGGCTTAGGACCTGCCGACTCCGAAGGGAAGGGCGCATACTCATGCGTAAGCTCCTTTCAGCCGAGGGAGCTCTCTCTTTGACGCTTATTGGGTACTTGCCGACTTCATCAACGCTTTATTCTTTGAAATATCAAATAATAGTATACCACATTTTTTGGCGAATGGCAACAGGATTTTTGAATTTTTATAAGGTTTGCCAGTGTTTTTTCTTTTACCACCCCATGGACTATGTGTTGCATATATGAACAGCTTTGCGCATATAAATATGACGACAGAAATAACTCCCCGTCGGGGTAAGAGAAGAGAGGATAATAATGAATACAAAAGCCGAGATCCAAAGACTCAGCACAGGTGCTCTCCATGAGACTGCTGAGGACTATACTTTACCGGACTACCTTCCCGAGATCAGGCGGATCATCGCCTGCACAGCTACTGCTCTGCCTGAAAGCCGATACCTTGACCGCGGAGAGCTGGTTCTGTCAGGACTTGCAGTAGCTACCATATACTACATTGGAGATGATGGGAAGCTGTGCGCATATCCGCTGAACAGTGAGTACAGCACAAAGCTTTCGCTGTCGGGGTGCGACTCATCAGAGCTGTCATCGGATGGGATAATTGTTAAGACGGCCGTTGAAAATGTGTCATGCAGAGCCACAGGACCGCGGCGTATGACCGTTTCTCTAAAGATGCGTTCAAGCATATTTGCATCACACAATGACGAGCTTCCCTTTGAGCTTACAGGCTCTGAAGGCGAAGAGTGCAGCGTGTCGGACATTTTGAGTCTTGAGAAAAGGGAAGTACCCTTTGAATATACTGCGCTTGCTCTTGCCGCCACTACGGGAAGTGTTTCGGGAGAGATCCGCGAGCGTGAAGGTGTGCGGATGATCTCCTGCGAGGGAACAGCCGCAGTATCGTCAGCGACAGTTGATTCTGCAGAGGTCACGTTGAAGGGAGATGTGTACATAAGCTGTCTCGCGGTCACCGAGGATGGTGTATACTTTACCAGTCGTGCCAAAGCACCGTTTGAAGAGAGATTGCGCGTTAAGGAGCCGTTAAGTGACGGGCTTCGCAGATACTCAGTAGGAAGAGTTAAATGTGCTTCAGTAAAGCTTCAGGGCGGAGATGGGGGAGTATTTACTTGGGAGGCAGAGTATGATGCCGAGGCTGTGATCCTTGCGGACAGAGAAGGAAGCCTGACCGACGATGTTTATTCCACCGCGTACGAAAGCCGTGCAGAGACAGCAAAAGCACCGATAGTAAGATGTCTTGCGGCGGCGGATTCCAGGCTTACCGTTGATCTTTCAAAGCAGCTTTCGGGCTTTGAAGGCAAGGAGGTAGTGTACGCTTCCTCAAGGGCTACATCGGACAGAGCCGAGTACACCGCTGAGGGAAAGCTTGTGGTAAACGGAAACTGCAGTGTGACGGTTATTCTTGCAGACGATGATGAGATAACCTCGGAGGATATGACGATTCCGTACAGATGCGAATGGGATGCCAAGAGAACGGATGGTGCAAATCCGTCGGTAATATGCGATGTGACTGTGATCTCCAGTGAAGGTAGGCTTGACGGAGAAAGGCTTTCTGTAAGCTGTGAGCTTGCCTTTGCCATCCTTGCTCTCGGATGCACGGAAAAAAGCTATGTCAGACGAAGTGTCCTGTGCAGAGATGAGCCCGCGGGAATCGGTAAGAATACCGTGAAGCTTTATTTCCCTTATGAAAATGAGACCTTGTGGGACATAGGAAAACGATATAATTGCCCCATGAGGTGTATCAGCAGGACCGAAAACGAAAGCTGCTTGCTAATATCCTTATAACATAAAACTGCCCCTTTTTGGCGTACCTGTGACAAAACAGGTGCGCCAAACTTTTATGTCTGACTCAATTTTCGGTTTATATCCTCTCAATTATTGAGAGGTGGACAAATAGTTAAATACTTGGTATAATATAATCACAGACCGGTCAAGTAATATGTTTAGGAGAATGCACATGACATTTGGACAAACGATTAAAGTGCTTCGCAAAGAAGCCAATATGACACAAGAAAGTCTTGCAGAACTTCTTTCTATTTCTCCGCAGGCAGTCAGCCGTTGGGAAACTGATGCTGCCATGCCCGACATTTCTTTATTACCGCCGCTTGCCAATTTATTCAATGTGACAACTGATTATCTGCTTGGAATGGAATCCTACCAAAAGGATTTGAGAAAAGCGGAATTTGACGAAGCATTTTATAAATATTGGGAACACGACGACAAAGAAAAGAATTATCAGATCGCCCTGCGTGCGGTTACTGAGTATCCGGGAAATATGGAATATGTGGAATGGTTAGCATCGGCAGAATATTATGTTGCTATGCCGACCTTGGATAATAGTGAATATACTCGTTTGCTTGAAAGTTCAGCAAAACATTATAAATTGGTTTTGGAGAACACCAAGGATTCGAAACTATATTCCAAAGCGTTGTTCGGAATCGTTCTTGCACTTAGCTGTAATCAAAAAAAGAACGAAGCCAAGTATTACGCTATGTTAGAAGAGAATGAGGAGAAAAGGGATGAGTTGCTTTGCTGGTGCCTGGAGGGTGAAGAAAGGAAAAAGCATTGTCAGCACCTTACAAATACAAAATTAAATAGCTTTCTCTTTCAGCTAAGATTCGGTCAAGACTCATTAGAAGTGTATGATGCCGTTGAAAAAATACTGAATATTATGTTTCCGGACGGGAATTTTCAGTATTATCACAATACTCTGCAATACAATTCTATCAGCAAAGCCTTTTGCTTTTGCAAAACACATCAATATGACTGTGTATTAGAAGAACTGAAAAAAGCAAGGTACCATGCGGAAGAAATGACAAAAATAAATCAAAAAAAGACAATAAAGTTCACAGCTCCGCTATTTTCACTTATCGAACAAGAACGTTCCGTTACAGATTCCGATATAACCGATGTTGATGATTTCATTCGCTGTTTGAATAACAACCGTTGCTTTGATCCTATCAGAGAAGCAGAGGACTTTAAATCGTTGATTGTACAATAACGCATTGTTGCACTTGCGCAGGACTTCAGTGCTTGTCAGAAAAATTGATAGACATTCGGTGAGAAGAAACAAAAGGCTCCCTGCGGGAGCTCCAGCTTGCTGACAAACCCTGTGCGAAAGCACAGGGTTTGTCAAATAAAACAAAGACTAAATCAAAAGTAAAAGGAATGCGCGACCTGCGGGTCGCTTTTTGGACGAATAAGGGGGATTTCGCACTCTGCGGAGTGCGACTCGGGACTCCGTCCCAAGACCCTGCGCCCTTTTAAAAAAGGTCGATCAAAACTTTTGTGCATTTTGTCAGCGCAAGACCTTTGTCAGCGGCCTGACTGCCCCAAAAGGGGCAGTTATGTATTATAAATGTGCAATAACTTCATCTGAAAGGGCAGTAGTATTTTTCATTATACCGCCTTCATCGGGGATGACGCTTATGTCACGGTATCGCTTGAACCATGTGATCTGGCGCTTTGCATAGTTACGGGTGTTCTTCTTGATAAGCTCCACAGCAGCTTTAAGCGGCAAATCACCCGTAACGTGCAGAAGCATCTCTTTGTATCCGATGCCCTGAGCCGCGGTTGAGCCTTCGGGAAGCTGTCCCTTTTCGTAAAGTGAACGAACCTCGCTTTCAAGCCCGTCTTTTATCATTATGTCAACTCTGCGGTCGATCCGTGAATAAAGTATGTCGCGCTTCTCGTAATCGAGAGTGACGATCCTATAGTCGTAGGGAGACTCACCCATTGTACTCTCGCGGTCCCACTCAGTCTTAGTCTTGCCTGTTGAGTAGTATATTTCAAGTGCGCGAATGACTCTTTTTACATTGTTAGGGTGAGACTTTTCCGCAGATTCAGGGTCTATCTCACAAAGCCGTCGATGGAGCGCCTCATTTCCGTTTTCTTCAGCAAAAAGACGGAGCTCTTCTCTGAGAGCTTCATTTGTTCCGACACCCTCGGCTTCCGAGAAGGAAATGGGACGGAGAAGAGCATCAAGGTACATTCCCGTACCTCCGCAGATTATGGGCAGCCGTCCGCGTGAACTGATGTCCTCAATGGCTTTGGCGGCTCCCTCTACCCAATCAGCGGCAGAGAAGCTTACATCAGGCTCACATACGTCGATCATATGGTGCGGAACGCGGCGAAGCTCATCGGGTGTGGGCTTTGCGGTGCCGATATCCATGCCGCGGTATATTGCCATGGAGTCGCAGGAGACTATCTCACCGCCGAGCCTTTCGGCAAGGGCGAGAGCCAGCGCACTCTTGCCTGAAGCAGTTGAACCGCCCACGGCGAGTATCTTTGTTTTATTTGTCATATTTTGTCCTTATACTTACATATCCCGTTTCTTCAATAAGTGTCTGACCTTCTTCGGACAAGAGCCAGTCAATCAAGACAGGGATATTCTCGTTGTCATTATCTGCACGATAGATAGCATAAAACTGTGCAACTATCGGATAACTTCTATTCTGAATGTTCTCGGCACTTGGATATACTCCATTGAGCGAGAGCATCTTTACTGCATCATTCTCTACAATACCGTCCATGTAATATCGGAATGAAAAACCGATGGATGCCCCGGTTATGGCAAGCGGAGATTTGCGGCCGATCTTATACTCTCCCATAAAGGATTCAAAGGTGGTCTGACTTCCGCTGCCTTCCAGTCGTGTAACGGGATTGATAATTCGATTAGCTCCGCCAAGCTCTTTCCAGTTGGTATATTCGCAGGCATAGATCTTGCGGATCTGCTCAACGGTAAGATCATCAACCGGATTGTTCTCGTTTACGAAAAACACAAAGCCTTCTAATCCGATGGGGATATATACCAGTTCTACGCCTTTTTCCTCGGCATACTGTTTCTGCTCCGCAGAAGGACCTGCACAAAACAGAATGTCAGTTGTGCAGTCCACGATTGATTGATAGCCTCGTACCGTGTTTTTATACTGCATAGCACTGTCTTCCGCAAAATTTTCGCCGTAGTAATTGTCGTCCGAAAATTCTCCGCCTTCATAGGTGACACAGCCTTCGGGATAGACGTTATCAATCACAGCAGCATAAACGGGAACCAATGCAGCGGCATCGTCGAGAACAGGGAGGTTATCTGTGAGCTTCAGCGAGGAATCTATCTTGGGGAGGTCAGAGCCTTCCTCATACGGAAGGTAATTTCTCACATCAATCATTTGTGCCTGAGTTGCACCGCTAAAATTATTGGATAGTCTGCGGGTGAGTAGCTGATACATACTCAAATTGAATGACGCAAATAATGCAACTACCAAAACTATAGCAGCGATCTGTTTTCCAAGCTTCATTTATCCCCACAGCTCCTTTCCGATAAAATAGATAATAGAGCAGTGTTCGTAAGCATAGATCGCATAAATAAAGTGTGCTACAGTCAAAGCAAGGCATATACCTATAACCGAGAGGAGTATAATTAAAAAAGTGCGATCCTTCATAATTCACCTCACATAAAGGCAACAGCCATAAACAAAAGGACGATAAAACCAATAACGATTGCCGCAAGAACGGCGGTAATAACAGACAGTACGATCAGCATTATTTTGCGCTTTTTGATTTCATCATCAGAAAAAGTGCCCGGTGCCGCCTTGTTTTGTTTCTTTGCAGATACGTAGCGGTACACACTGATTCCGAACAAGGCTATTAAGATAATCGGAATTGAAAAGAATAATATGTCGTATAGTAAGATTCCAAACATAGTGGGCCTCCTTACCTGATTTTTATCGAATAAACATCGTGTCACCGAATTGTATGGGATATAAGATAATCGTAGGGGCGATTCACGAATCGCCCGCGGGTCATTCATGAATGACCCCTACGACGTTTTTCTTTTATCGAATAAACATCGCGTCGCCGAATGAGAAGAATCTGTACTTCTCGCGTACAGCCTCATCATACGCGTCAAGCATAAGCTCACGGTCTGCAAAAGCGGAGACCAGCATGAGAAGGGTACTTTCGGGCAGGTGGAAGTTTGTGATGAGTGCGTCGGTCGCCTTGAAGGTGTAGCCGGGGTAGATGAATATTCCCGTGTCTCCCGAGTATGCTTTCACAAGTCCGTCGTCTCCCGATACACTTTCGAGAACTCGGCAGGATGTAGTGCCTACAGCTACGGTACGTCCGCCTGCGGCACGTCTTGAGTTGATAAGCTCGGCAGTTTCATCGGTAACGCAAATGAACTCCGAGTGCATTTCATGATCGGTGATGTTTTCTTCCTTCACGGGGCGGAAAGTTCCAAGCCCTACGTGGAGAAGCACGCGGGCAATTTTAATACCTTTTTCTTCGATTCTATCAAGAAGCTCCTCGGTAAAGTGGAGTCCTGCTGTGGGTGCCGCGGCTGAGCCCTGCGTTTTTGAGTATACTGTCTGATAACGGTCCTGATCCTCAAGCTTTTCTGTAATATACGGCGGCAGAGGCATGGTGCCGAGGTCGTCAAGGGCATCGAACAGGGAATCGTAGCATGATGCGGGAGTGAAGCGTACCCTGCGGCATCCGCCGTCAACGATGGCTTCCACCTTTGCGGTCAGCTTGCCGTCACCGAACTCAATAACGTCCCCAACCTTAGCGCGCTTACCGGGACCTGCCAAAGCCTCCCAAAGATCGTTTTCGATCTGCTTTAAGAGAAGAAGCTCCACAGGGGAGGTACTGTCGGTTTTGACACACTTACCGAGTGACGCGTCAAAACGGTACGAACGGTGCCCGATTATACGCGCGGGGATAACCCTCGTCTCGTTGATAACCAGTGTGTCACCTTCCTCAAGATAGTCGATAATATCGCTGAAGACCTTGTGCTCTCTTTCGCCGCTTTTGCGGTCGATGACCATAAGCCGTGAGGAGTCGCGGGGATATACGGGAGTCTGTGCTATACGTTCCTCGGGAAGATCGTAATGAAAGTCCGAGAGGGTAAGTGTGGTTTCGGGCAGGGAGTTTTTTATCATGATAAGATTTTCTCCGATAATATTGAATATATGCTTGACAATACACGTGATTTGTGATAATATAGTTTCATGAGTGGCGAGCTGTCGCCGCACAAAATATAATGATAGAGGAGCGTCTCCGATGAGTAGACGGTCACGAGGCAACCGCATTGCCGACTGAGTGTCCGTTGAAGGGCGAGGGATGCCGAAGACTTGTCAGGCGGAGGGTGAGTCTGGGTCGCTTGGCGAAAGCCTGCGAACTGTCACCGCGAAAACGGTGGAGGGCTATCTGTGTATCATCAAAGCTTAGTTATGCGATGAGTATATTATATTACACAGACGGCCGGTTTTCAACCGGTTTTTGTTTTTTGCAAGAGGAATTTTGATTTTTTTGGTGCATATTCCTCAATAATTCGGCTTTTAGCCGCAGAAAGGTATGGTAATCACTATGGGAAACTTTAACAAGCAGATCGTATTTGAGGGAGCGGCTACAGCTCTTATCACACCTATGAAGAACGGTCTTGTAGATTACGAGGCATTCGGAAAGCTTATTGATTCTCAGATCGCAGGCGGTATCGACGCTCTCGTTGTCTGCGGAACTACAGGCGAGGCGGCAACTCTTACCGACGATGAGCACAAGGAGTGCATCCGTTTTACCGTTGAGAAGACCGCAGGCAGAGTCCCGGTTATCGCGGGAACAGGCTCCAATGACACAGCTTATGCAAACGAGCTTTCTAAGTATGCCTGCGAGGTAGGTGCCGATGCCCTTCTTCTCGTAACACCCTATTACAATAAGACTTCTCCGAAGGGACTTATAAAGAATTTCCTTTCCACCGCAGAGGCTACCGATAAGCCCATCATCCTTTATAACGTACCCTCACGTACGGGTATGAATATGCCTGTCTCCGTTCTCCGTGAGCTTGCAAAGCACGAACGTATAGTTGGCGTGAAGGAAGCTTCCGGAAACCTCAGCCAGGTAGCTGAGATCGCGGCAGAGCTTTCTGACGACCTTGCGATCTACAGCGGAAATGACGATCAGATCGTGCCCATCATGTCTCTCGGCGGACGCGGAGTTATTTCCGTTCTTTCCAATATCATGCCTAAGGAGACGCACGACATCTGTGAGCTTTTCGTGAAGGGTGACGTTGCCGCATCCCGCGCTCTCCAGCTCAGACTTCTCCACCTTATCAACAACCTCTTCATCGAGACAAACCCCATCCCCGTAAAGGCGGCTTGCGCACTTATGGGTATGTGCACCGAGGAGATCCGACTTCCTCTCTGCGAGATGGACGATGGCAATTTTGAAAAGCTGAAGGCATCCATGAGACGCGAAGGACTTATCGGCTGAAACTGAACGTAAAGAAGGAAGTATAAATGAGACCTTTAAGAATCATTCTGTCGGGCTGCTCGGGCAGACTCGGCACAGTTGTTGCACGTATTGCCGCTGAGCGTGACGACCTTGAGATAGTCTGCGGAGTCGATCTTCGCGGAAGTGCAGATTTTCCTGTCAAGGGAAGCTTTGCTGAGGTGGATACCGATGCGGACGTTATAATCGACATTTCCCATCATACCGTGATCGGTGACGTTCTCGCGTACGCCAAAGCCCACGCACTTCCTGTGGTCATCTGTACTACGGGACATACCGATGAGGAGGACGCACTTATAAAGGATGCGGCGAAGTACGTGCCTATACTGAAATCCCGAAATATGTCTCTCGGAATCAACCTTATGATGGAGCTTGTACGCCGTACAGCGGCAACTCTCGGCGAGGAATTTGACATCGAGATCGTTGAGGCGCACCACAATAAGAAGCTCGATGCTCCAAGCGGTACGGCTCTTATGCTTGCTGATGCGGCACGGGACGTGAGAGAGGACGCGGAGTACATATATGACAGACACTCTGTCCGCCGTGAGCGTGAAAAGCGTGAGATCGGTATACACAGTATCCGCGGAGGTACCATAGTCGGTGAACACAGCGTTATCTTTGCGGGCCGTGATGAGGTGATCACCCTGTCCCACAGTGCAGGAAGCCGTGATCTTTTTGCGGCAGGCGCTGTCAAGGCGGCGATCTTTCTAAAGGGTGCAAAGCCCGGTTACTACACCATGAACGATGTGGTGAAGGAGCTTGTGTGAATCATAAAAAACGAAATGCAGGGTGTTTGCCCTGCATTTTTTGAATCTGTCTAAATTTATATAGCTTTATTTTCGGAACATAAATATGATCCTTGGTAGGGGACGGCGTGGGCGTCGTCCCTTTTCAGTGTATCAAGACATTTTTTATGTCTGTGATGCTTCGTTTATGGACACCCCTGTTTGTACAGTAAACAATGGCTCTGTCCACTACGTTTCCTATGGCATTTTGCCGATTATTTTTCTTAATGTGACAGTCCCTTATTTGCCTATTTTATGATAGTATACATGATTTTTTATTGACTAAATTTTACTGAAATTTATCGCAATATTCCATAAAAAACTCATAATATACTTTGACACAATCAAGTTCTGTCCATTTTCTCTGCGTAGGTGGATTTTCGTCTATGTTATATATACTTGCCCCTTTTAAAGAAAGCAAAAACGGAGAGTGAGTAGAAATAATAAATTGACATCCGTAATTTCGAACAGAATCTTCAATGAAATATTTCAGTTGTAATTGATTTTGCGGTGACAGACTGTTTTCAGGCTCATCTAAAAGATACAAAGCATTCTCTTGGATCGAATCTACAAAATATGATAGCGCACTCTCTCCGTTAGAACGTTCTTGTATATTCCGCATCAGATTTTCCTTGAGAAAGCGAGATTGACTTCGGTTTTTATTCCTCATATCATTTGTGCGTTTCCACCTGTCGTAATCGTCTAATCCTTGTAAGCGATTAGGGGGCGCATTAGGACTGTTTTCTTCAATATATTCATCAATCAGATCAGCTCTTTTACTATCAATGCCATCATTGATACGACGAATGTCAAGAACTTTTTCAAATACGCCGTCACTTGTGATGATTTTGCTGTCCTTTGGAATAGATCTATCAAGCTGATAATTACACAAGGCTACATAGTCCTCGAAAAAAGGGGAACGATTATAAGGAGTATTTCGTTCAAGGGATAGTTTTTCTGCAATAACATTCAAAATACTGCTTTTGCCACATCCGTTATTTCCACAAAATACAGTTATATCGGAAAAATAGAATTCAGGCAAGTCTCTGTGACGAAACAGGTCAAAAGGATATTTTGTTGTATAATGGGTCATTTTTGCCTTGAAATTTCCGGGATTGATGAAGTAGTTATCTTCGTCATCTCTCGTAGGCATTTGAAAGCTCTGTAAATATATCATGTCGAATTAACCTCATCCTTTTGCACGCTATACTATATTTCAGTAATTTTTCTGTTAATTCATTATATCATATTTGTTCTTATAATACAAGTGAGATGTACCATACTGATTTGACGGTATACTAAAAACAAAAAGAAATGAGGCTGTCGCACTAAGGTAAAAATGCAAAATATCTGTAGGGACCGACAATCCAGACGGTCCGTAACGAAGGATTAAAGACACATAATATGTCTTAGTCCAACGAAACGGACCGACAGGTACGCCGGTCCCTACGCATCATTGGGCGTGTTGCCGTTTATTTATCAAAATGTGACAGCACCTTTTCACTTATTTCGTCACTATCGTTGCCTCTGCTTCGCCTTTGATGCAGTCGCCGTTTATGATGACCTTTGCCACATCATCACGAGATGGAAGCTCAAACATAAGACTTGTCAGCGTTTCCTCCATAATGGAACGGATTCCGCGTGCTCCCGTGTTGCGCTCGATGGCACGGGCTGCTATCTCACGGAGAGCATCGTCTGTAAATTCGAGCTCGATATCGTCCATGGAGAACAGCTTCTTGTACTGCTTCTCGAGGGAGTTTTTAGGCTCGCGCATGATGCGTACAAGTGCATCGGCATCAAGATTCTCAAGCCCCACGATAACGGGAAGTCGTCCCACCAGCTCCGGAATAAGTCCGAACTTTACTATATCGTGAGCGGTAACGTCCTTGAATACGCCGTCCGTCTTTTCACTCTTCTTCTTGATGTCTCCGCCGAATCCGATGGTGGAGTGCCCCTGACGCTTCTCGATGATCTGATCGAGAGTGTCAAAAGCTCCGCCGCAGATGAAGAGGATATTTTCCGTGTTGATCTGGATAAATTCTTGGTTTGGGTGCTTTCGTCCGCCCTGCGGAGGCACGTTTGCCACGGTTCCTTCAAGGATCTTGAGAAGTGCCTGCTGTACACCTTCGCCCGAAACATCGCGGGTGATTGAGCGGTTTTCGCTTCGTCTTGAGATCTTGTCGATCTCGTCGATGTAGATGATGCCGCGCTCAGCTTCCTCTATATCGTAATCCGCCGCCTGGATCAGTCGGAGCAGGATGTTTTCAACGTCCTCGCCAACGTAACCTGCTTCCGTAAGAGTTGTAGCATCTGCGATAGCGAAGGGAACCTTGAGAGTCTTAGCAAGAGTCTGCGCAAGGAAGGTCTTACCTACACCGGTGGGACCGATAAGGAGCACGTTGCTCTTCTGAAGCTCAACTCCGTCATCCTCGTCCTTCTTTGCTTTAGCTTTGCTGTCAACGTGCATAAGTCTCTTGTAATGATTGTATACCGCTACAGCAAGAGCAACCTTTGCCTTATCCTGACCGATGACGTACTCATCGAGGGTGTCCTTGATCTCACGGGGAGTCAGAAGCTCGCTTTTTTCAAGCTCAGCGGGCTCGCTTTTAATATTTGTGTGCTCATATATCAGCTCACTGCACGCGTCCACGCAGCTATCGCAGATGTATGCGCCTGTAGGTGAGGGAATGAGGAACATGACCTGATGCTCGTCTCTTCCGCAGAAGGAGCACCTTCTCTTTCCCGATTCACGCTTGTCGTTTGCCATGTATATCTCCAATCGCCGATGTCGGCTGAGTTAGTGTTTAGATAATTTTACGCGTGGCGGTCGATTACCTTGTCAATGAGACCGTACTCGCAGGCTTCTGCGGCACGCATGAAGTTGTCACGCTCTGTGTCTCGGCGGATGTCCTCAATGGGACGGCCGGTGTTAGCCGCAAGAATATTGTTGAGGTTATCTCTTGTGCGGAGAATATGCTCTGCATGGATCTTGATGTCGGAAGCCTGACCCTGAGCACCGCCGAGAGGCTGATGGATCATGATCTCGCTGTTGGGAAGTGCAAATCTCTTACCCTTGGTACCGGAAGAGAGAAGGAATGCACCCATGCTTGCCGCCATGCCGATGCAGATGGTGGAAACATCGCATTTGATGTAATTCATTGTGTCATAGATAGCCATACCTGCGGAAACGGAGCCCCCGGGGCTGTTGATGTAGAGATAAATATCCTTGTCGGGATCCTGCGCCTCAAGATAAAGGAGCTGGGCTACAACAAGAGATGCTGTAGCATCGTTGACCTCATCAGAGAGGATAATGATACGGTCGTTAAGGAGACGGGAATAAATGTCGTAAGAACGCTCGCCTCTGTTTGTCTGTTCTACTACCATTGGTACAAGTGCCATAGTGAATTTCACCTCTTTCTTTAATATTCGGGGAATGTACGGAAATAATAGTTCCTGTATTTTATTAGTGCCGCTGTCAACTTGACAGCGGCACTTAAAAGCGTGATTACTCAGCCTCCTCGGTTGCGGGAGCCTCAGCGGGAGTCTCCTCGACGGGAGCTTCCTCAGCAGGAGCTGCAGCCTTCTTTGTTGTCTTTCTCTTTGCGGGAGCACGCTTTGCCTTGGGCTTCTCAGTTTCGCCCTCGGTAACTGCTGCGCTTTCCTTTACGAGATCAACAGCCTTCTTGACCTTGAGATCCTCAGCAAGAGCTTCAGCGGGAACAGCAGCCTTAACCTGGTCTGCTTCCATGCCGTAAGCACCTGCAAGACGTGTGTACTCTGCCTCAGTCTCTTCATCGGTGATCTCGATGTTCTCAAGAGCAGCGATCTTCTCAAGAGCAAGTCTTGTCTTAACCTGACGCTCAGCGTCGGGTCTCATCTGCTTTCTTACAGCGTCGAGGTCAAGACCTGTGTACTTGAAGTAAGTAGCGAGGTCAAGTCCCTGCATACGGAGTCTGGAGTCGTAGTCGCGAACGAAGTTCTCAGTCTCAGCTTCGAACATAGCCTCGGGAATGTCAGCCTCAAGCTTCTCGATGAGAGCAGCGATGATCTGCTCCTCAACATCAGCGTCAGCAGCCTTGTTGTTTCTCTCTTCGATTTTAGCCTTGATATCAGCCTTGTATTCATCAAGAGTATCAAAATCGGAAACGTCACGAGCAAACTCGTCGTCAAGCTCGGGAAGCTCATTGAACTTGATAGCGTTGAGGTGGCACTTGAAGGTAGCCGCCTTGCCTGCAAGCTCAGATGCGTGATACTCCTCGGGGAATGTAACGTTTACGTCGAAGTCCTCGCCGATTGCGTGGCCAACGATCTGATCCTCGAAGCCGGGGATAAACTGACCGGAGCCGAGCTTGAGGTCATGACCTTCAGCCTTGCCGCCGTCAAATGCAACGCCGTCAACGAAGCCCTCGTAGTCGAAGTTTACAACGTCATCAGTCTGAGCTGCGCGGTCTGTGATCTCGATCATTCTTGCGTTGCGGTTACGAACGCGGTCGAGCTCATCTGCAATATCCTTATCGGTAACCTCAGCTACCTTACGGGTAACGGGGATACCCTTGTAATCCTTGATCTCAACGTCGGGCTTAACGAAGAACTTAGCTGTAAGAACAACGCCGTTTTCGTCGATGGTCTCGATATCGAACTCAGGACGGGAAACGATAGTCTTGTCAAAATCCTTGATAGCATCCTCGTAAGCTGTGGGAAGGAGCTCGTTTACAGCATCCTCATAGAATACTTCCTTGCCGTACATCTTCTCAACGATAGCACGGGGAGCCTTACCCTTTCTGAAGCCGGGGATAGTGATGTTACGAACAGCCTTCTTGTAAGCCTTATTGAGAGCTGCATCGAAGTCTGCGCGGGGTGCGTCAAATGTAACGCAATACTGGTTTGCACCGATCTGTTCGGTCTTTTTCATGCTCATGGTCTTTATGTCCTCCGAAATTATTTACATATAATTATGGCTTATAATATTGTATAATTTTTTGTGCCATATGTCAATGAACAAAATGAAAAACTATTGGGGATTTTTTATGCCTTCCATGGTCAAAATCACAAAATCTCCCATGGATTTACTTGCATTATGTAAGATGCGGTATAAAATCAAGGTGATCTGCGGCGATTATCGTCATTTTTACGCCTTCAAAGTCGAAGCTTTTCGGCAAATTATAGTTCCCGTGAAGGTGTCCGTAGAAGCATTCTGCAACTTGATATTCCTTTAGAAGCTCTGTGATCTCACGGCATACGAAGTCGCCGAAAACGGGAGGAAAGTGAAGGTATACAAGAATTGGTTTATCACCCTCAGCTTCTTTCAGCTTGATCCCTTCATCGAGACTTGCCTTAAGCCTCAGCACCTCGCGTGCGGATACGGTGGCGTGGTCTGCGTCGTCGATATTTTGGAGCCGTTCTTCAAGAAACCAGCCGCGGCTTCCGCAGATAATGAATCCTTCTGCAGAGTAAGCATTGTTGTGGAGAAAATCTATGGTAGTGATACCCCAATTATCAAAGGCTGACTTCATTTTCCCGACAGTTGTCCACCAGTAATCGTGGTTTCCCTTGCCGATTATCTTGTGCCCGGGCAGACTGTCGAGAAATCTGAGGTCACGCTCTGCCTCGTGAAGCTTCATTGCCCATGAGATATCACCCGGGATAACCACCGTATCAGTGTCCTTCACTACAGATCTCCAGTTTTTTTCAAGCTTACCCATATATCCCTGCCACCTGTGTCCAAAGATATCCATAGGCTTTGTGGTAGACAGGGACAGATGAAGGTCGGAAATTGAAAACAGCGCCATTTTATGACCTTGTTTCCGCGTTATCTTCCGAGAGCCACTTCGGGCATATCGGAGGGATCAACAGTACGTGTGAATCTTACAGGAAGAGTGAGAGTACGCTTTAGAGGTGCGGGGATCTCAGTGCCTGTAGCCTCGGAAAGAGAAGCAAGTATTTCGGAAGGCTCGTCGGAGTCGATCTTCTTGCCGATAGCGGCTGCAACGTCAGCGGCGAACTTGTAGGGGCTTGCGGTAGAGGCAACGATGGTGGGTCTTGTATCGCCTGTTTCGGCGATGTACTTGCGAGCACAGCCGATACCGACAGCGGTATGTGTATCTGCAAGGTACCCGTTCTTCTCGAATGTTTCCTTGACTGTTGCGCTTGTCTCTTCTTCATTGAGGTAGTAGCCGGCAAACACGTCGCGGATACGCTCGTGGAGAGATGCAGGCATTGTGTACTTGCCACATTCCTTCAGCTCGGTCATGAGCTCGCTTGTGAGGGCAGAGCCGCCGATAACATAGAGAAGTCTCTCAAGGTTGCTGGAGATAAGGATGTCCATAGAGGGAGACATGGTCTTGTAGAACTCACGGGTTCTGTCGTACACACCTGTTCTGATGAAGTCTGTGAGAACGCAGTTGGAGTTGGAAGCACAGATGAGCTTTGCGATGGGAAGTCCCATGTAACGTGCGATGTAAGCGGCAAAGATGTTACCGAAGTTACCGGTGGGAACGCAAACGTTGATCTGCTCGCCGTCAGCAATGGTACCGTTTTCGATAAGATCGCAGTATGCGGATATGTAGTAAACGATCTGAGGCGCAAGACGTCCCCAGTTGATGGAGTTTGCGCTGGAGAAGAAGCGGCCGCCTTCAAGAGCCTTCTCAGCGAGAGACTTGTCGGAGAAGATTGCCTTAACGCCGTTCTGTGCATCGTCGAAGTTTCCTCTTACAGCACAAACGTTTACGTTTTCACCTTCCTGAGTGGTCATCTGCATCTTCTGCATACGGCTTACACCGTCAACAGGATAGAATACGGAGATGTCAACGCCGGGAACATCGCGGTATCCTTCAAGAGCTGCCTTACCGGTGTCGCCGGAGGTAGCAACGAGAATGTGGGCGCGGAGAGTTTCCTCGGTCATTGTAAGAGCACGGGAGAGAAGGCGGGGCATGATCTGGAGCGCCATATCCTTGAAGGCGCAGGTGGGACCGTGCCAAAGCTCAAGGGATGTGAGAACATCGTCGATCTTCTTTGTGGGCGCGGCGCCTCCGGGGAATCTTTCCTCGGAATAAGCCTCGCGGCAGTCTGCAAGAAGTGCATCCTTATCATAATCGGTAAGGAACATAGACAGAATGTATGCTGCGCGGTCTGCATAGGGAAGGGGACGGAGAGCCGCAATATCCACGCTGGAAAGGCGGGGGATCATATCGGGCATATAAAGTCCTCCGTCGGGTGCAAGACCTTTCTTGATCGCCTCGGCGGAGCTTACAGTAATGGGGGAGCTTAATGTGTCTCTTGTACTGCGGTAATTCATTGTTTTACTTCCTTTTATCCTCTTTTAAAAATATGCGGTGGTTAGGTCTCAAAGGCTTCGCGTCAAAAAGTCATATGCGTTTTGGAAAAGTACTTTTTCGCAGAGAGACGAGCTCATGCCACTTGATCTCATTTCTCTGTGGAGTGACGGTATCGACGAAACGTTTTCGCCGCCGTCAGTGTAGATTCCCATTCCGTCAAAGTCACAGCCGAGGGCAACTGCGTCCTCACCTGCAATGTTGACAAAATGAAGTATATGGTGAACAGCATCCGAAAGGGAGGCTGTATTACCCGTAAGATGTGGGGGATAGAGATTCACTCCAACGATTCCGCCAAGCTCTGCAAGGCGGGAAAGCTGTGGATCCCGTAGGTTTCTTGAATGTGGATTTATGCTGTAGGCGCAGGAGTGGCTTGCCATAACATGACCGCCTGATCCTTCGGCAATGTCTAAAATATCATTTGCCGAATGCTCAGACGCATGTGAGATGTCAACGATCATGCCAAGCTCAAAAGAACGGCTTAAAAGCTCCTTGCCGAATTCGGTGAGTCCTTCTGTTGCCTCATGTGAGCCGCCGATACAGGTCAAGCCTCCCCAAAGTGGTGTGATCACTCTGACACCTTCATTATAAATGGTGTCAAGCCGAGAGATATTGCCGTCCGTTATACGCGCATCCTCAAGTGTGAGGACGAAAGCGCGCCTACCTTCCGAAACGGCAGAACACAGATCATGTGAGCTTTTGCATATCCTGCAATCATTTGCGAGCACTTCGCTTTTGAAGTAGGATATGACCTTAAAAAACAGCGCGTATGCCTCGTCGTTACCGATACCCTCGGGAGCACAGTACGCGGCAAGCTGGACGTAGCGTTCAAAGATCGAAAGCTTTTCGAGATCTACGTCCGTTGAAGCTTTTCTGAGCTTTTCGCCTCTTACAAACAGCTCGTAAGGTGTATCACAGTGCAGATCGGTGTATTTCACGGTTACGACTATACCTTTCTTTGATTTGTGACGCTCTTTCACAGCCTTAAGGCTGCGAAAAATGCCGACCGTCTTTTGTCGCGGGGGCACAAATGGGTTTGAAAAAGCTGACGTACGCTTTAAACGTACTTAATTTTCAAACTTTCACCCGTGTACTGCATTTGGAAAATGCCGTATATCAAGAACTCGGTACACTTTATCAGAGGGATCAACATAGACCTCGATTATATCTATCCTCGGCTGATAAGCTTCGGTGGACTTGCGGTTTTCGTAGAGATAACGCCTTGCGGCAGAAAGAAGGTTTTCCCTTTTCTCTCGGTCTACAGCCGATGCGGGACGTCCGTAGATGCTTTTTACATCGGGCTTTTGCCGTCGCGTTTTGACCTCAACGAATAAGAGAAGATCACCGTTTTCTGCAATAATGTCGATCTCGCATCTGCCAACGTATACATTGCGTCCGATGATATTGAATCCCTTTTCTTGAAGATAGAGAGCAGCAGAATTTTCGCCGACACGGCCGAAGCTTCGGTTGTCCATTATGTAAACGCCTTTCAGCTACACTTATATGTTAATTATATGCGTGCTTTTTTACTTTTGCTTTGCCTTATCCTCGGCATCCCAAAGGGCAAGCTTCTCACGGTCACGCTCAAGGAATGAAAGAAAGGACTTTCTGTGACAGCTTGAGGCGCCGAGTCTGTAAACAGCAAGCTTGTGAGCCTTGGTAGGGTAACCCTTGTGACCTGCAAGCCCGTAGCCCGGGTATTCACGGTCAAGCTCAGCCATCATTCTGTCACGTGTGACCTTGGCAATAATGGAAGCTGCGGCAATAGATGGAGACAGCGCATCTCCTCCGATTACAGCTATTGCTTTTTCTTTAAATCCGCGATCCACGTTTCCGTCTACAAGAACAAGGTCAGCTGATACGCCCGATGCTTCGATGGCACGTCTCATAGCGAGAAGAGAAGCCTCTAAAATATTGATCTCGTCGATCTCTTTTTCGCTTGCGATACCTACGCCCCAAAAGAGCGCCTTTTCTGTGATCACATCGTAAAGCGCGTCGCGTTTCTTTTCGGAAAGCTTTTTTGAGTCGTTTAAAAACTCGATCTCGCAGTTTTCGGGAAGCACGCAGGCTCCGGCAACTACAGGGCCTGCAAGGGGACCTCTGCCGGCTTCGTCAACACCGCATATCACGCGCACCGAATCCGAAAGAAACTGCTTGTCAAAATAATTGTCCATAAGCCTCTCCGTTATCTGTCTGCTTCGGGCTTTTCAAGGGAGATATACCCGATCTTTGAGCTTCTGAACTCGTCAAGGACGATTGCTGCGGCACGCTCGGTATCAAGCTCGCCGCCTGAGATAAGGAATCCGCGCTTTCTTGCGACTGCCGCAAGAAGCTCATGGGGCTTCAAACCCTCAAGCTTTGCCGCGTCCAGCTTGTATCTTGCACAGAATTTATCTCCCGCCGCATTCAGGAGCCTTTCGCAGAGCAGACCGGCAAGTGTTTCCGTGTCAAGTATAGCGTCCTTTATGGCACCTGTAAATGCAAGGTTTTCACCTATTGTTTCATCTTCAAATTTGGGCCAAAGAATACCCGGCATATCAAGAAGCTCGATACCGATATTAGTTGTTACCCACTGCTTGGAGAGGGTGACACCCGGTCTGTCCTCAACACGAGCTTTTTTTGATCCGCTGAGCTTGTTTACAAGGGAGGATTTACCAACGTTTGGGATGCCCACGATCATGGCACGGATCTTTCTGCCTGCCATTCCCTTGGACTCATAACGTTCAAGCTTTTCTTTGAGTATCTCGCGGCAGGCGGGAGCAATGCTTTTGAGTCCTTCGCCCGTAACGCAGTCTATGGCAAGCGCATGACCGCCTGCAGCCTTGTAGGCATCCATCCAACAGCGTGTAACTGCCTTGTCGGCAAGTCCGGCTTTATTGAAAAGGGTTAGTATAGGGCGGTTTGCACACAGCGCTGCGATCTCCGGGTTTTTTGAACTGTGGGGTATTCTTGCATCTAAAAGCTCGATTACGATGTCCACGAGCTTAATGCTCTCGGAGATAAGGCGGCGTGTTTTCGCCATATGCCCCGGGAACCACTGTATATTTTGTGACGGCATTTCAGCCTCCGTATCAGTTGTTATAAGGATTTTTGAATACTTTGAAGGTGTTGAAGGGGAAAATACGCGCATAAACCTTTCCCACAACGCATCGTTCATCGATCATGCCGATCTCGGCAACTCGGCTGTCTGCGGAATGATTTCGGTTGTCTCCGAGAACGAACACTGAATTTTCGGGAACAGTCACGGGGAATGACACATTTGCTGTTACAAGATGGTCTACTATCTTGCGGTAGGAGCTCTCGTCAATTACCTTTCCGTCAACTGTCAGCGTCCATGATGAAAAATCAATATCCACGGTCTGTCCCTCGGTAGCGATAACTCGCTTGACGATGGGGTCTGTGTAAACACCGGCTGTCAGGTCATGTACAACAATGATATCTCCGGGCGTTGGGTCATAAAACAGATCGGACACTATGAGATATTCGCCTGTGTGGAGTGTATCCTCCATTGAAGGACCCTCAACAATATTGAGTCGGAATATAAAGGAGAAGCAGAGGACTATGACCACGGTGACCAGTGCCAGCATCTCAAAAAATTCGAAGGCTGATCTCG
The DNA here is from genome assembly GCA_017481265.1 of Clostridia bacterium. GTDB lineage: Bacteria > Bacillota > Clostridia > Oscillospirales > CAG-272 > RUG11130. The sequence continues at coordinate 27,241 of JAFUPK010000033.1, read as the reverse complement.
CAAAAACAGCGGCGCCCTTCTTAAAAAGGCTCACCATTTTGTCCTCTGTGGACATTCTTTCGGCTTGAACATAAAAATCGCTGTCGTCGTAGTTCCCGTCTGCCCTGATTATTTTTGATTCATCATAATCCGAAAGATCAGGCAGAGCTGTCTCTTCGAAGCCCGCAAAGAGCTCCTCACGTGCAGTATCTACTCCGAGTTCACCATCGTCAGCAGAGGGCTCAGTATCAGCTTTGGCGGCTTCGATGGGCTCATCAAGATTCTGTATATAGTCGGAATCGCAACACGGTGCGCTGTTACACGGCGAATCGTATTGAGGGTTGTCGTTTGTAGGATTTGTGTCACTGCTCTCGTTTTCGCTTGAGGCAGTGAGCTTTTCGTCTTTTTCCATTTGTTAGATCCTTTATGACTTTGTCTGCCTGTAATGCTTAGGCTTGGTTTTTGATCATGTATCCGAGAAGGGTTGAGCCGTCGGAAATATATGTATCACAGGAGCTGCAGCTCTTTTCGGTGAACGTGCTGACTCCGACCTTCTCATCAGTGGGGTCATAAATGAAGAAGGGAACAGGCTCAGGTGAGTGAGTTCTGATGTCAAGCGGCGTGGGGTGATCGGGGAGCACCATGATCTTGAAATCATCTCCGCAGGACTTAAGATATTCAAGAACCGGGGCAAGGATGAGTGAATCTATTTTTTCGATAGCCAGGTGCTTTACGTCATATTCTCCGCGGTGTCCGCACTCATCGGGAGCTTCCACGTGGATGTATACGAACTCACGGCCGCGGCGGAATGCGTCGATTGCGGCATCTGCCTTACCTGTGTAGTTTGTGGAGTAGTTACCGGTAGCGCCGGGAACGTTTATTACCTCCATGCCGGCACAGATACCGATACCCTTGATAAGGTCAACTGCAGATACAACGGATGCGGACACACCCCATTTTTCAGTAAAGGAAGGGAGCGAAGGATTCTGCCCGGGGCTCCACAGCCAAGGGGAGTTTGCGGGACGCTTGCCTTCTGCACGGCGGCGTACATTAACCGGGTGATCCTTCAGTACCTCATAACCCTTTTTCATGAATTCAAGGAAAGCCTCTCCGCCTTCGGCTGTAGGAAGGTATTCACCGATACGTTTGCCGATGATGTCATGAGGACGTGAAAATTCATAGGTGTGAGATGCATTCTCCCAGATAAGGCAGTGTCGGTAGCTGACTCCCGTGTAAAGATGTCTGCCCTCCATGGGAAGTGCGGCGTTGAGAGCGGCAACCAGCTCATCTGCTTCGGCAGTTGTGATCTCGTCGGCGCTATGGTCTATCATTATCTTATCCTCGTAGGGCTCATCACCGTCGGAGATAGTAACAAGATTGCACCTGATGGCTGTGTCACGCTCGCCAAGAGTGATTCCGAGGCTCACAGCCTCAAGGGGAGAGCGTCCCTTTGAATACTTTTTAGGATCATAAGACATAATGGCAAGGTTGGCAGTGTCGCTTTCGGGAACCATGGTCGTAGGTACATTGAGAACGGTTCCGCAGAGAGACTTTGCCGCAAGAGCGTCCATTACAGGCTTGCTTGCGATCTCCATAGGTGTGTGACCGTTAAGCTTTTCGCAAGGGCGGTCAGCCATTCCGTCGGGAATAAGTACAAGGTATTTCATATATGGTCATGCCTTTCGGTTTTTGCTGGATTTGGGCAGAGGTATGCATCAGCGCATACATACTCAAATTATATTATATCACAAAATTTCAGCGATAACAACGTTTTTTTATAAGTTTACCTCTTCTTAATATATAGAAATCCAAGCCTGTAAGTGGCGATGTTTTGTTGTTTTTGGCAAGATGCTTTAAAGGGGATATCCCGAACGGCGCGCTTAAAATGCTCCGCAAGAAAGGATAAATACGAAATCTGACGGCTTTTTGAGAAAAGATTTGTAATTGGCGTGGGTATATGGTATAATAGGTGCAGAAAACTATCGAATAAAGGAAATAACACATGAATATTACCGTACTTGACAAATGCACCGTTACAAACGGAGATGTATCTCTTAAGCCCTTTGAAGCTCTCGGAGAGGTGAAGTATTTCGACACCGTTCCCCCCGCAGACATTCCTGCTGCTATCGGAGACAGCGAGGGTGTCATCTGCAACAAGGCGCGTATCACCGCCGAGATAATGGACGCTTGCCCGAATCTTAAATTTATCGGTCTTTTTGCTACGGGATTTAACAATATCGACACCGTTGCGGCGAGAGAGAGGGGCATTGCCGTATGCAATGTTCCGGGGTATTCCACAGACTCTGTGGCACAGCTCACATTTGCCTTTATCCTTCGCTTTGCTACGTCCATTGATAAGTATTCCGAGACCACAGCACGCGGAGATTGGGCAAGGAAGGAGACCTTTTCATATCTCTCCTTCCCCATAACAGAGCTTAGCGGTAAGACTCTCGGTATCTTCGGCTACGGCACCATCGGACGTGCTGTGGCAAAAATCGGGCGCGCATTCGGCATGAAGATCATCGCAGTATCCCACAGACCCATGACCGAGGAGGGTACCACCTTCGTTACACGGGACGAGCTCTTGCGTGAAAGCGACTATCTTACCTTCCATTGTCCACTTACCGATGAGACGCGAGGTCTTGTAAACCGTGAGACTTTAGCTCTCATGAAGCCGTCGGCTGTTCTTATCAACACCTCAAGAGGCGGTGTAGTAGAGGAGGAGCCTCTCTGCGAGGCACTGAACACGGGAAAGATCCGTGGGGCGGGCATTGACGTTCTCGATACAGAGCCCATGAGAGAGGGACACCCTTATCTTAACGCTAAGAACATATGCATCACCCCCCATGTTGCATGGGGATCGATAGAGGCGCGCACACGACTTATCGACGTGATCGTTGACAATATCCGCTCCTTTGAGTCGGGCGGAATGCTCAACAGAGTGGAGAACAGATAACCATGATATACGAAAAGCTTGAGCATATCTTTGAATCGTTTATCAACTACTGTATTCTCGCAATTGAGTTTGTCGGTGTATGTGTTCTTCTGTTTGCAGTAGCGAAGGGAGTTATCAGCTTTATCCGCCACAAAAAGCAGCTCAGACTTGAGCTTGCGGAGGGAATTGCTCTCGCGCTTGAGTTTAAGATGGGAAGCGAGCTTCTCAGGACGGTGGTCGTCAGAGAGATGAGCGAGCTTCTTATACTCGGTGCGGTGATCCTTCTCCGTGCGGCGCTGTCCTTCCTTATACACTGGGAGATAAAAAACGAAAAGAAATACGAAAAAGAAAACTGAGAAAAACGGTATGGCTTTGTGAAGCCATACCGTTTTATTGTAGACAAAAACAAAAATGACAGCTTTTGAAAGCTGTCATTTTTAATGATTCAATTAGTCAGCGATGTAGGGCATAAGCGCAACGTGGCGTGCTCTCTTGATAGCGAGAGTGAGCTGACGCTGGTGCTTAGCGCAAGTGCCGGAGATACGGCGGGGAAGGATCTTAGCTCTCTCAGAAACGTACTTTCTGAGTCTTGTGGTATCCTTGTAGTCGATCTCGTCGATCTTGTCTACGCAGAAAGCGCAAACTTTCTTTCTTCTGCGGTTGCCGCCCTTCTGTGCGGGTCTTGCAGGTCTCTCGGGTCTTGCGTTATTCTCAGCCTTTGCAGGAGCTGCTTCGGGAGCTGCTTCTACTGCTACGGTTTCCTTGATTTCGTTTTCCATATTTCGATTATTCCTTTCTTATATTTGGTATTGGAGCTCAGAACGGGAGCTCATCGTCATCCGTGATCTCCTCAAACTTGGGAGCGGATGCTGCGCCAAACGCGGGAGCAGCCTCTGCGCCGTAAGAGGAATATCCCTCGGGCATATAGGATGCTGCGGGTGCGTGCTGGCTGAATGCTGCGGCAGCTTGCTGTACTGCTGCGGGGCTTTCGCTCTTTGCATCAACGAACATAGCCTCGTCAGCGACAACCTCAGTCGCAAATCTCTTGTTGCCCTGATTGTCTGTCCAGGATCTTGTCTGGATAGAGCCGACAACGCAGATGGAGCTTGCCTTGCGGAAATAACGGGTCACAAACTCAGCTGTCTGTCTCCAAGCGGTCACATTGATGAAATCCGCCTGTGTGTCTTCGCCGTTTTTGCTGCCGAATCTTCTGTTTACGGCGATCGTAAACGAGGTCACGGAAATACCGGAGGGTGTAGTCTTCAGCTCAGGATCGGCTGTAAGACGTCCGCCGAGGATGACCTTATTGAAATTAAAGTTAGCCATAAACTTATCTCCTTACGTAGGCTTTGTCCGCCGATTAGTTGTGACGAACAACGATCGCTCTGAGGATACCGTCGGTGATGTTGTAGATACGCTCAAGCTCTGCGGGGAAATCAGATGCGCTCTTGAAGTTTACGAGTACATAGTAACCCTCAGTCTTGTAGTCGATGGGGTATGCAAGTCTGCGGCGACCCCACTCAGCTACCTCTCCGAGCTCACCGTTCTCTGCGATAAGACCTGTAAACTTCTCAACGAGGGCCTTTGTGTCCTCCTCGGAGAGCTCAGGTGAAATCACAAAGAGTGTTTCATAAGAGTTCATAATCTTTTCCATAATTTTTACCTCCCTATGGACTTCAGACCGCTGCTTAAAATTTTCAGCGGCAGAGAGACGGCCAAACAGACCGTTCAGGGCACATTATACCATAAAGAGATGTACTTGTCAACGGTTATTTCTTCTTTTTTTCTGTTTTTTGAACCCGTTTAATTAAGTATTCTGTATTCCTCTACGTGGTATGAGCCATCCTGTGCAAGCTGTACCGTACCGCCGTTTGCACTTACACTAAGCAATTCCTTTTCGTTTGCAAGCTGTGACAATATTACCATGCCGTCCGTCTTGATCTCGATCTGCTTTTTTCTCACAGGCGGGTGAGCTCCGAGAAATACCGTGTCTGCACCGTGTACGATATCATCAAGTGATACATTCTCTCCGAAGGATGAACCAAAGTATGCAAAGCGTTTACCGCCGACTGTCAGCTCAAAGGCAACGACAGGATGAGTGGAGCGGGACAGCATGGTATATCCGAGATGCTGAAAGCCGATGCCGCCATGTGATATCTCGTCTCCCCTTCTCGAGTAAACGGAATACTTGATACCTCTGCGTTCAAGAAGGGCACACAGAGATTCAAATATTTCTATGTCCCCCTCGCTTTCAGCCTCAGGCAGAAATACTTTTCTTACAATTATATTATCCGTAAGGGATGCGACGGATGAAATGTGCTTCCTGTGCATATGAGTGAGTATCAGTGCAGACAGCTCCGTAGCACCTTCGTTTTCCGCCGCGTACATAAGCTCCCGTGAAAATCCCGAGGAGCCGTCTGAGGCGTCGATAAGGACGTAGCTGTTGCCGCAACGTATGCTGAAGCCTTCGCTTTTTCCTTTCGTTACATAATCAAGCTCCGCTCCGTATGACGCGCTGATATATCCGATAACAAGGCAGGCACTTAGGCAGACGGTGCACAGAGCCGTAGACAGAACGGCACGTGCTCGGTGCTTCTTATAATAAAATGTAGCGATCGCAAGGGTAATAAAGACGAGAACGCAAAAAATGCCGATCAGAGTACCGTGAAGCGATACTGTAATGTGGGGCAGGAGCGAGATTTTTTGTGCGGCTGTAAGTATCAAGGCCTCACTCTTTGACAGCAGAGGCGCAAGAATTACATTCAAAGCGGGAATGCCGCAAAGGATAATATATATAAGTGAAAGATACAGAAATGCCGAAACTGCGGGAATGAACACCACATTGGTAAGTGGAGATATAAGCGAAATACTGCCGAAAACCTTCCACATTACGGGAAGGGTCAGTCCGGTTATGAGCAGAGTAAGCTTGACCGTATCAAACGCACCTCTGAGCATGGCTTTTAAACGGTTGCCTGCAGGACGGCGATTATTTGTATAGCGGGCGTATATGATACAGGCGTATGAGGCAAGAACGGACAAAATAAATCCGGTGTCGTAAACAGAAAAGGGATCAATGAGAATTATCATAACTGTGGCGAAGCCGAGGCTTGTAAGTCCGTCACTTCTTTTTCCGAGGAGACTTCCGATATAGCGCAAAATGTGCATGGATCCCGCGCGCATTACGGATTTGCTGAAGCCGGTGATAGCCATACAGAACAGCACACAGATACACAGAATAAGAGCTCTTGCCCTACCTTTGATTCGGAGCTTGCCGAGAAGCGGCTCCAATGCCGCTACAGCAAGGGACAGGTGTATTCCGCTGACAGCAAGAAGATGAGAGATACCTGTGCGGGAAAAATCTCTCTTGACCGAGTCGTTTAGAAGATCACGTCTGCCAAGCAGTACAGCCGAGGCAAGCTCGCCGCCGTTCGATGAGGTAACGATGCGTGATGTAAGCCGTCTGTTAAGCTTGCCAAAGAAGGACTCAAGTGAAAATGAGCTGCTGCTTGATTTAAAGTCCATCTTTTCGCTTTCGGCACATATGAGCACTCCGTCGGAGAGAAAATACGTGCTTTCGGTAAATGAAGACGACCCTTGAAGGCTTTCGAATGTCACAACTCCGCCTATCACGTCGCCGACAGTAAAGCTTCCGTCGGGCACTCCCAAGGAGACACATATATCGGGTACGTCGCTGCCATTATGAATGTCAACGGTGTAATAACCGAAATAGGAAGAGGAATAACGTACCTCCTTGACCGTGGCGGTGATCTCCGCGCTTGTACCGTCAAGTCGGTCAGCTTCAGCAAGCCTTCTGTCGCAGGTGAGATATTGATGCGCGATACCGCCGGCAATGCCGGATGTAATAAGCAATGCCGCAAGTAGGGAAAGGCGCCGCTTCCCGGCAGCTCTGCACGTGAAAAGCAGAGCGGCAGAGATCGCGGCGCTGAAGATGACACAAGGAAGCTTTATGCGTGTGGATACGTCCGCCGCCAGTACTGCCGCAGAGAAGAAGGAAAGGCAGAATAAAAACAGCGGTCGCCTTATGTATGATTGCTTTGTCATTACAGCCCACCGAATGATGATTATTTGTAAAAAATCATTTTATTATACCACGGTGTAAACGATTTGTCAAAGCATATACATTTTCGGCCTCTTTTACGGAATCATGTCGTAAAGCACATCATCGAGACTCATCGGAGTGACAATGCCCTCGCAGATCAGCGAGAAAATGCGTTCTGCCGTATCTTTGATGCTTGTTATGTCCGAGCTCTCGCTGTATTCACATAAGCTGCCGTTTGTGTCATACTTTGATATGCTGATGGAATAGGCGTGTCTTTCGTCATCAAACAGGTCATATAAACGGTAGACCAGAGTAAGATCCCCAAGCCTTGTGCGCTCTTCTTTTATTACAGCCGCTTTGCTGTTCATGTCCTTCACCTCCTTTCCTCACTGCAGGCAAATTGAGCCTGTGTCAATCAGTATACTACCTTTTCACAGTATCACAATAATTAACAATATAACATAATTATAACATTTTTAGAAAAAATATATAATTTTTTCATCGCAAGCGGAAAACGGATGATATTTTGCGAAAATCTTGCTCTTGAACGCGTAACAAAGGATAAAGTTTTAAAAAATATTATCTGATCTTGCGATAAAAATGATAAATTTATCAAATTGAAAAATCGAAAAAATACTTATAAATAAAGGAAAAATAAGTTGTTGGATCTGTAATTATCATAAAAATAATGTCGAAATACTTAAAAAACAGGCTTTAAAGCATTTTCTTCGTCTTGACAAAGAAAAAACAGTGTTCTATAATATAAAAAAACGAAAAAGTGAGCGTCAACTATGAAAAGATACATAATCAAAAACACAGACGATATAAACGAAGCCCCTTTTGACTGCGTGGACCAGTGGCCTTGGGATTATGAGCGCGGACCTGAGACATATTTCCGTGCAGCACACACGGACGATAGGCTTACGGTGTCTCTCCGTTGCTTTGAGAAGGACCCCGTGGCTCATATCGACTACCGCAACGGATTTGTCTGCAACGATTCCTGCATGGAGTTCTTCTTTTCTCCCTCTGCTGACAACAGCGCGGGATACTTCAACTTTGAGATGAACTCAAACCCCACTATCTATCTCGGGTATGCACTTTCAAGAGAGGATAAGGGCGTTCTCGTTGACTGGCCCGAGGAGGATTTCCGCCTTTGTACTACTTACGATAAGGACAGCGAAGGACGCGATTTCTGGCAGGTTGATTTTACCGTGCCCTATGAGATGATCCGTAAGTACGTGCCGAACTGCGAGCTTTCAAGCGGTACTCTTATCCGCGGAAACGTGTACAAATGCGGAAAGCACGATCAAGTTGAGCACTACGGAAGCTGGAATCTTATTGAGACGCCGGGACCTAATTTCCATTATCCCGAGTATTTCGGCGAGTTTGTGATCGAATAAGAATACAAAAGGGGCTGTCCAAGTCGGATTTTATCGGCTTGCGACAGCCCCTTTTGCTCTATAGATACTATTTCAAAAGTGAATTATCCATCCCTTCTATTGACCGAGAGGCATCTTTATGATAAAATGTACATAAGGATCAAAAGATAACTGATTTTTTTAGGAACGATTATGAAGAAAAACAATATTTTAAAGCTCATATGCTCGCTTCTCTCGGTACTTGCATTGGTGTCCTGTGCCGCTTCACCGGGTTTTGAATTTCCTTCTCTTGATGTAGGAATGCCGGCAGCGGAGGGCAAAAGCATCATCGACCCCGCTTCAGAGGTGAGAGGTGTGTGGATAGCCTCGGTATTCAATATCAACTATCCCTCACGCACAGATCTCGACGCAGCCTCTCTGAAAAAGGAGATAGATGCTATTCTCGACAGCTGTGAAAAAAATAACCTCAACACCGTGTTCTTTCAGGTGCGTCCCTCCTGTGATGCACTTTACGAAAGCGAGCTTTTTCCCGTTTCGCGTTCTCTTTCCACGACGGGCAAGCTGACCTTTGATCCGCTGCGCTATCTTCTTGAGGAAGGGCACAAAAGAAACATTTTTATACACGCATGGATAAATCCGCTCCGTATAACCACAACTGCTGATTCCGAAGGCTCTCTTCCCGAGTCAAGCCCTGCGGTAAAGCATCCAGAATGGACCGTCAAGTACGCCGACGGCAAGCTTTACTTCAATGCAGGTGTACCCGCGCTCAGAGCCTTTGTTGCCGAGGGTGTCCGCGAGATCGTGGAGAACTACGACGTTGACGGAATAGTATTTGACGATTACTTTTATCCATATCCCGTGGCGGGTGCAGATTTCGACGACAGTGAAGAATACGCTCTCTACGGCAAGGAATATGCCACACTTGCCGATTTCAGACGGGACAATATAAACAAGCTAATAAAAGAAGTTTACGATACGGTCAAGGACGCGGATTCCGAGTGCAAGTTCGGAGTGTCCCCTGCAGGCGTATGGCAGAACAACGACGGCGTGAACGGCGGATCGGATACGCGTGGCTTTGAGGCGTATCACGAGATATACTGTGATGCCGTAGCGTGGATAAAGGGTGGCTACATTGATTACATCTCTCCACAGATATATTGGCAGATCGGCAAGAGCGGCACTCCCTTTGACACCGTTGCCGATTGGTGGAACGCCTGCCTTGACGGAACGGGCGTAGAGCTGTGGATCTCTCACGGAGCATACCGTTATGATGCAGGTGACTGGGGCGATGCTTCGGGTGAGATGGCATCTCAGCTTGAATATTCGCGAAAGCTCATCTCATACAGAGGAAGCGTTTTCTACGGATATGATAAGCTGCGGGACAGCGCCTACGGCATGACCGACGAGCTTCTTGAGGCATATAAATACGAGATAATCTACTGCGATCCGTCAGCTTCGGCATCGGGGGTAGCCTTTAAGTCTCCGTATATCGGTGCGGAGTGCCCCGTGGGAAGCCTCATTATTGAAGGCGTTTCCGACCCCTCGCGGGACTTGAAGCTTGAAGGCGTAAGTGTCGGCAGACTTCGTGACGGAAGCTTCAGCGTGAGTGTGAATGTTACAGAGGGCGAGAACCGCTTCACCTTCACTCAAGGCGACAGCAGATACATACTCACTGTATACGGAACAGAAGAATAACGAAAGGACATTACGTAAAATGAAGGCATACGAAAGATTTCTTGAATACGTGAAATTTGATACAAAGAGCGACGAGCATTCGGGAACCACTCCCTCAAGTGAGAGACAGTGGGCGCTTGCACGCTATCTCAAGGCAGAGCTTGAGGCTTTGGGAGCATCGGATGTAAAGCTTGACGATAATGCTTACGTCTCCTGCAAGATCCCGGCAAGTCAGGGCTATGAAGATGCCGAAGCTGTGGGGTTCATCGCACATATGGATACCTCGCCTGACTTTTCCGGAACGGGCGTCAAGGTGCAGATAATCGAGAATTATGACGGATGCGCCGTAGCTCTCGGCGACAGCGGACGCGTGCTTGATCCTGCGGAATTTCCACATCTCAAGGATATGAAGGGAAGGACTCTTATCACAACAGACGGAACGACCCTTCTCGGCGCAGACGATAAGGCAGGAGTTGCCGAGATCGTGACCGCTGTTGAACGGATCATTTCGGAGGACATCCCTCACGGACCCATCTCTGTCTGCTTTACCCCCGACGAGGAGATCGGCGAAGGCGCAGATCACTTTGATGCCGCAGGCTTCGGTGCGGGAGCGGCGTACACAGTGGACGGCGGTGCTGAAGGAGAGATCGAATTTGAAAACTTCAACGCTTACGGCGCAAAATTTGTGATTACAGGCCGCAATATCCACCCGGGTGAGGCAAAGGGGAAGATGATAAACGCCTCTCTTGTTGGCGCTGAGATCATCTCACTCATTCCCGGTGCCGAAACTCCTGCGAACACCGAGGGCTACGAGGGCTTTTACCACCTTTGCGCCATGTCCGGCTGCTGTGAATCCTGCGAGCTTGACTATATTATCCGCGATCATGACGAGGCTATGCTGAATGCACGCCTTGCAACTCTACGTCATATCGAAAAGATCATGTGCGAAAAGTACGGAGAGGGAAGTGTAAAGCTTACTCTTCGCGAGCAGTACCGCAATATGCGTGAGATAGTTGAGAAGTACCCCTATATCACAGATATAGCCAAGGACGTTATATCATCTCTCGGGCTTACACCTGTGCAGAACCCCGTTCGCGGCGGTACCGACGGTGCACGTATCAGCTACATGGGCATCCCCTGTCCCAATCTCGGTACGGGAGGTCACGCATTCCACGGCCCCTTTGAGCATATAACCGCAGAGGGCATGGAGCTCTGCACGGAGATAATTCTCGGCATCGTAAAAAGATTTGCAGACAGACGGTAAGCACGTGTTTGCAGTTCACCCTTGATTTTTGCCGCAGAATAAGCTATACTTAATTAAATATGATACCGAAAGGATACACCCATGAATTCAGATATTTTTGCACTCACCTATGAGGCAAGGTCTGTACGCGTTTTTGACGAGGAAAGGCTTCCCTCAAAGGAACTGCTCTGCCATTTCGTTGACTGTGCAAGAGTTACACCGTCTGCGGGAAATATGCAGGTGCTGAAATACAAGGTCTGCTGTGATGCAGATACCGTAAAACAGCTTCGCCCCCTTACTCGCTGGGCGGGGTATATAAAGGATAAAAAGCTCCCTCCCGACGGTAAGGAGCCTACTGCGTTTATTGTGATCTGCCATGATAAAAGCATCGGTGCCGTAACGCCGTTTACACAGATGGATGTGGGCATTGCCGCGCAGACCGTGAATCTTGCCGCAAGGGAAGCGGGCTTTGCGCTTTGCATGATCGGATCCTTTGATAAGGATGGAGTAAGGAAGCTTTTTGACCTTGAGGATGATCTGGAGCCTCAGCTTGTTCTTGCAATAGGAGCACCTGCCGAGGAGCCTGTCATCTGCTCTGTAGATGAGACAGGAAGTATTAAATATTTCCGCGACAGCGCAGATATTCACTTTGTTCCGAAACGCTCGCTTGAGGAGATATTGCTCTGATGAAATACAGTAAAGCAAAGAAAACAAGAAAAGATGAGCTTCGGGAGCTGAATGAGCAGAAAGCTCCGATTAGTCCCGGAAAAAAGAAGCTCATAAGGCTTTGCGCAGAGCTTGGCGCAGTCCTGGCTGGTGTTGTCGTCATTTTCTTGAGCCGCGTGCTTTTTAACACATTCGTTATGGGAAAAGCGGAGTCGGAAGGTGCACTTGCGGTCACACGGGACAATTTTGAGCTGTACTTTAAGATATCGCTTATCCTGAGTGCCGTTCTTCTGGCGCTTACCGTAATGTCGGCGCTTACATATCTTTTTCAGAAGGAGATCAGCCGTTTCCAAAGAATAACGGTCAGCGCATCTCCGGTTATTTGCTCCGTTTCTGTGCTTGCGGTAGCTGTGTTTTATGCGTATCTTACGTCCGGCGGTGCTGTGAGCATCTTCGGATATCTCGTGGCGCTCGGCATAGGAGAGGCACTTTTGTTCCGCCTTCCGTGCGCTATGTATGTTGCCATAAGAAAGCCTGAAGGGAAGGCAAAAAAATCAAAGGGAAAGGGAAACAAATAATGCAAAAAAGGCTAATTATGCGTGTGCTGGCGCTTGTTGTGTCGGCAATGCTGTTTGTGATGTGCTCTGTTGCTGTTTCGGCGGCTGTGGATAACACGCTGAATCTTGCAAATGCAAAAAAGAATCTCCGCGGAGACGGATATGAATGGAATAACCCCGACAGAATACTTACATTAAATGATCTCGATATCGACACATCCGATGACTTCGGACTTAAGATCCCCGATAACTGTACCGTTGTTCTCAAGGGGAAGAACACCGTCAAGGCGGCTAAGTTCGGACTTGGTGTACCCGGAAGTGTTACATTTGAGGGTGACGGAGAGCTTACGATCGAGGCCGGCAGTGCCGCTGTGTACAACTACAGCTACTCCAATAATCATAAAATGAGATTTGGTGCCGGCAGCTATTCCTTCAGCGCTGAGACAGCGATACTTGCTGACCGTGCGGAAATATCCGTCACAGGAGGCTCACTTGAGCTTCACTCAACAGGAGATGTCGCTGTTGATGCACGTGTGTTCTCCGTCAGCGGAGGAACTGTTGACGCTTTGGGAGCTATAAGCGCAGACCATCTTATCGACATCGACAGAGCTGACGTTACCGTAAGTGCAAAGGGGGCGGCTCTTGTGTCGGGAAATATGTTGAAGCTTGAAAACGTAAAGCTTTCAGTTGGAGCATCTCACGACAGCCTTGCTTCGGCAGATGAGTATAACGGAGAAAGCGTAGTTAAAACCGTGCTGATAAAGAAGGGAGCGCGTGCAAGTATTCTTTTCGGTGAGAATGTACCCATAACCGTTGATTATGCTCTTCTTGCGGCGGCTGTGCTGCTCATCGGCTGTGCAGTGGTTTTACCCATCCTTCGTAAGCGTGCCAAGGTTAAGAAGCTCTATGAAAGCCTTGAGGCTGAAAAGACAATGACCGAAGAAAAGAAGAAAAACGGAAAAAAGACAAAATAAGAACGAAGAAAATATGGAAGGTAGAGTGCTATGACACATGATTTCAGTACTGCGGACGGCAGAAAGAAAATATTTGAATACCTTTATGACCATGAAGCAGCGAATGACAGAAGAATCAGACTCGGAAAGATCAAGAACATTATCATTACACTTATCTTCGCTTTTAACAGCCTTATTTACATAAGCTATGTTGTGGATCTGTTTGTCGGAGCGGTCAATTTTGACAAGGAGCACCTGACAGCACTTCCCGTGTTTGACCGTGTGCTTCCCTTTGTTGCAGGCTATACCAACAGCGAGATACTGAAAACGATCCTGTTCGGCTTTGTGTTCCTTGTGCTCGTTCCTATTGTATGCTCCATTGCTCTGCACATTATCCTCTCCATCTTTATTAGAAAGCATAAGGCACAGCCGGAGGCTTTTCCCGAGGATGAAGAAGCACAGATGAAAGCCATCGTCGAAAAAGAAGAAAAGGTGCAGGCTAAGGCAGATTCATACGAAGCTCCATACGGAAAGGTTTCCGGAGCTGCCGTGATAAATACCATTGCGGTGTTTGTTCTCAGTGCTGTTATACTTGTGAGAGAAAGCGCGCCGTTAAGCTTTCTTTCATGGGTCCTCTTTATAGTAGCCGGAATTGTCCTCATGCTCATAATGCTCGGCGTTTCTTTCCTTTCGTTTATGTCATTTACTGTCACTACCTCCAGCGGCATTAAGGATGCTCTCAGTGCCTATGAGATAAAGCTTGAGCTGGAACGCGCAGAAAGGAAAAAGGCTGAGGAAAAGGCTCTCAAGGAGGAAGAAGCCCGCAAGGAAAAGGAGCGCATCGACGCTATGAGTGCTGACGAGCTCTACGAGTACGCGAGTATGCTTGAGGATGACGACATAAAGCTTAAATATCTCCACATTGCTGAAAAGCGCGGAAGTAAGGACGCTCCGTTCCTTATTGATGTGATCTATAAATCCCGCGAGGAGGAAAGGTATAAAAGGTCAAGACGCTTCATGGATGAGGGGTGGGAGGCACAGCGCCGCGGCAATTACAGATCGGCTCAGCAGAAGTTTTATGCGGCTGCCTGCCTTGACAATCCCGACGGAATGTACAATTATGCAAGACTTTGCCTCAAATTCCACGAAAGACGTGATGCTGTTAAGTGGCTTGAGAAGGCTATCGCATCGGGAACCTATGACGACGACGATACCAATAGGATCCTTGCAGCCATAAAACGAGGCGAGCATATAAATGTCGTAGACTGAAAAAATACCGTTTCGCTTTTGCGAAACGGTAAGAGTGCTGACAAATGTCTTGCGCTGACAAAATGCACAAAAGTTTTGATCGACCTTTTTTAAAAGGGCGCAGGGTCTTGGGGCAGCGCCCCGAGTCGTAGCTACTTCGCTAAACGAAGTAGGACAGAGTGCGAAATCCCCCTTATTCGTCCAAAAAGCGACCCGCAGGTCGCGCATCCTCTTTTACTTTTGATTTAGCCTTTGTCATCAAGCTGACCGTTTCGCTTTTGCGAAACGGTATTTTATATTTTTGAAGCGTGATAGAATCTAAATGCGTTGTAATTTCGCATAAAAATATATAAAATTTCACAAATGGTATATACAAAATGCTAAAAGTGTGATATAATATAGATGCAAAGGAAAGCACAGTTTTCCGATGTAAATAAAAGCAAAGGTGGTTGACTTATGAACATTTCCATTAACGGACGTCATCTGACAGTAAGACAGGATCTGAGAGACCTTATCGAAAAGAAGCTTTCTAAGTTCGACAGATTCTTCCCCGGCGGCGCAGATGCTTCTGTAACCTGCCGACATGAGCATGGCGACAAGATCATTGAGATCACAATCACCGTCGGAAGCACCATATTCCGTGCAGAGGAAGAGAGCGATACCTTCAAAACAGCTCTTGACGGATGTCTCAGCTCCATTGAGAGACAGATCCGCAAAAACAAGACAAGACTTGAGAAGAGAATGAAGGCTGACCTTGAAGTTCCTGCACCTCAGCTTGAGGACGATATTGTGGACGAAGAAGTCATGTTTGACATCCGCCGCAAGACCTTCCCCATCAGACCTATGACTCTTGAAGAGGCTATCCTCCAGATGAACCTTATAGGACACGATTTCTATATGTTCCTTGATGCGGAAGTCAATAAGATGTGCGTTGTATACAAGCGTCACAATGAGACATACGGACTTATTACTCCCGAGGACTGAGTCTCTTTGATAAATGATATATAACATATTTTTACCCCCTGTGCTTGCACAGGGGGTATTTGCAGTAATTATTGCTTTGTTTCAAGTCCTTCAAAGAAATCATCAAAGGTACAACCGAAGATATCTTTAAGCTCTATCAGTATGCTGATTCGGACATGGTGAAATATAAATTAATTAATTCCCTCCCTCTGCCGCCAGCTTTACTCCATATAGGATTATGGGGGATAATATCATCCCCCACAGCCCGAACAGGGAATATCCGACAAATGCTCCGGTGAGGGTGAGCAGAGGATGGAGACCCATAAATCTTCCCACAAGACGCGGCTCGGTGAATTGGCGAACAGCGTACATTATGCCGAACAGCACAAGAAGCCCGACGGCACGGGATGTGTTTCCCGAAAGAAACATAAATAAAGCCCAGGGCAGAAGCACACTCCCTACTCCGAGGACAGGCAGAATGTCGATTGCAGCAACAAGAAGGGCAAGGAAAAAGGCATATCGTATCCGAAGAATAACAAAGCCGAGGAACAGCTCACCAAAGGTGATGAGCATAAGTGAGATATAGGCTCTGACATATCCCGACAGAGCATTGCCGAGACGGTCTGATATATTCTTTGCCCTTGTTTTCACAGCTCCCGGAATAAGCTTTACAACAGCAGCCCTTACCCCATCCGCGTCAGCAGTCAGGTAAAACAACGCGATAACACTGACAATGCAGGCGAAGATAAGATCGGGAAGGGAAGTTATAAAGGAAGCGCATCCCTTGGCAAAGGCTTCGCTGATCTTGCCCACAGTTCCCGTAGCCCATTCCATCAGCATATCATAAATTTCCGCTGAGTATGCGCTGTCGGTGCTTGAAAGAAAAGGTATCCTGTCGCGAAGCCGTGTGATCATATCCATTGCCCGACGGATAATATTGTCCTCGCGGTCAAGCCCCTCCATCATCATTTTTACAGCCTCCGTCATTTCATGCAGAAGCTTTTCACTGATAAGTACCGCCGCGTATGCCGCAAAAAAGATGAAAAGAGAAGCTGTCAGTATTCCGCACAGCTTATAAGGCATCTTGCTTTTTTCGGATGCCTTTTTTGCTATGGGACGAGTCACCGCAGATATCACGGCGGCAATGAGGATAGGAATGAGTGCGGGAAGAAGATATTTTATGGCAACGTACAGAGCCGCTGCAGTGGCAAATATGATTATACACAGATGTGCGGGCCTTGAAAGCTTACTGTTTTCCATGCTTGACTCCGTTTCATAGATGTATGATAATTATTATGCTGTGCTGAGTTGAAATAATCATTTATTGTAACGTTTGCACTTTGATTTTTGCGAAAAAATCACCTTTGAAAAGGAGAAAATCCATACAGAATCTTGACTAAGAGGGATATATGTGGTATCATTAAATGAGTAGTGAAGCTTTTTAATTTGAAGCATTTGCATAATATGCGCGGAGGTGCCGATTGAAACGTACTTTTACACTTCAGGAATATTGGATGCGTCTCGCTGAGGAGCATAAGCCGCTTCTGTCATATAAGAATGCAGGTCTTTCCTTTGACGAGTGGCACGAAAAGGCGCGAGAGAAGCTTCTTGATCTTCTCGGACCCTTCCCGGAAAAGGTTCCCCTTGACCCCGTTATAGAATACAGCGTCGATCAGGGAGATTATATCCGCCGCAGAGTGGTATTCAATGTGGACAAATATATGTCCGTTCCTGCTATCGTACTAATTCCAAAGTGCGCGAAAGCAGACAAAAGCACCCCTGCTATCCTCTGTAGCCACGGTCACGGTCCCTTCGGTAAGGATTCCGTTGTTGGTATGACAGGAACGTCCGAGCGTGCTGCTGATGTTGCCGCAGCGAACTATAACTTCGCCGAGCAAATGGCGCGTGCCGGATTTGTCACAATTTCCCCCGATCTTCGCGGCTTCGGCGAGAGACGTGACAAGTATGATCCTATTGACATTCCCCGTGACCCATGTAACCTCAATTACGTAAAGGGGTCTATATTCGGTATATATCCGCTGACGCTCAATATCTGGGATATGAAATGCTGTATCGACTACCTTGAGACTATGGATGAGGTAGACCCTGACCGTATCGGAATGATGGGACTGTCTCAGGGCGGTACCATGACCACCTTTACTACTGCCGTTGAGCCTCGTATCAAGGCGTGCGATATTATAAGTTACGTAAATCCCTTTGAAGCCTTCGGTATCCGTGACGGAAACTTCTGCGGCTCCCAGGTGGTGCCCGGTATCTACCGTTATTTCGATACCTTTGATATCGCGGGACTTATAGCTCCCCGCCCCTGCCTTATGGAAATGGGTATTTACGATGCCTGCTTCCCCTTTGAGGATCTTATGAAGGGTTACGAGGGTACTCTTGAGATCTATAAGGGTGCTGATGCCGAGGATAGACTGTTTACCGACATACATCCCCACGGACACGCATTCTCCGGAGCGAAGGCTTTCGACTTCTTCCGCGAGAATCTGTAAATAAATTATTATTCTGAAAGGAAATCATATACCATGAAAATCGTAGTAAGCAAAGACGCAAAGGCCCTTGGCGTAAATGCCGCAGACTATATCGCAGAGCTTATCAATGATGCTATCGCTAAGAAGGGTGAGGCTCGTATCATCCTCTCCACCGGTGCTTCTCAGCTCACAACTCTCGAGCCCCTTATCGAGCGCGACATCGACTGGTCTAAGGTAACAATGTTCCACCTTGACGAGTACGTTGATCTCCCCGAAACTCACATCGCAAGCTTCCGCAAGTACCTCAAGGAGAGATTTATCAGCAAGATAAACCTTAAGGCTGCTTTCCTCGTAGACGGTACTCCCGAGTGCATCGAGGGTCTTACAGCAGAGCTTCGCCGTGCTCCCATTGATGTAGGTCTTATCGGTATCGGTGAGAACGCGCACATCGCGTTTAACGATCCGCCGGCAGACTTCGATACAGAGGAAGCTTATATCATCGTAAACCTCAACGATACCTGCAAGATGCAGCAGGTCGGCGAGGGCTGGTTCGCTACTATCGACGATGTTCCGAAGCAGGCTGTTTCCATGACAGTTTACCAGATCCTCAAGTGCGAGAAGATCGTTTCCTGCGTTCCCTATGCTGTTAAGGCTGATGCTGTTCAGAAAACTCTTGAGAATGACAAGACAAACCTCATTCCCGCAACCATCATGAAGGGTCACGACGATTTTGCGCTCTTCGTTGATGAGGACAGCTTCTCTAAGGTAGACGAGGCAAAGATCCGTCCCGCAGAAGGCAAGTCTTACACTATCACACGCGCATAAGTTAATACTCTTTCGCCAAGATCTCGGCACTCTCATCCCTCTGATGAGGGTGCCGATTGAGTTTTTTGGAGGACATATGAAGAATATCAAAGAAACAATAAAAAAAGAGGGACGTGCTGTTCGTGTACTCCAGTTCGGAGAGGGTAATTTTCTTCGTGCCTTTGCGGATTATTTGATCGACCGTGCAAATCGTTCGGGAGTATATAACGGAAGCGTTGCTGTCGTTCAGCCGATCAATGTGCCTCTTATGAAATTCTTTTCCGAGCAGGACAGTATCTATACGGTGCTCCTCCGCGGAAAGGAGGACGGAGCTACTGTTGATGAGCCTTACGTAGTATCAAGTGTCAGTGAGGTCATTTCTGCCTATGCCGATTACGAAAGGTTTATGGCTTATGCATCCCTTGATACCCTTGAGGCTGTTATTTCCAATACTACCGAGGCAGGTATAGTTTTCGATGCAGGCGACAGCTTTGAGGCTGCTCCTCCCGCGACATATCCCGGAAAGCTGACAAAATTCCTATATGCACGCTACAAAGCCTTTGGCGGAGATATGTCAAAGGGACTTGTTATCTTCCCCGTTGAGCTTATCGAAAACAACGGCGGAAAGCTAAAGGAGTGTGTGTTGAAGCTTTGCGAAGCGTGGAAGCTTGAGGATGGTTTTGTAAGCTGGGTAAACGAAGCGTGTATGTTCACAAGTACCCTCGTTGACCGTATCGTAACGGGATACCCGAGAAAAGCGGGGGAGGCTGACTCTATCTGCGAGAAGCTCGGTTACTCTGATAATCTTCTTGACATTTGTGAACCCTTTGCCCTTTGGGTAATTGAGGCTTCCGATACAGACAGAGCAAGACGTGTACTTCCCCTTGATACTGCAGGACTTCCCGTTGTATTTACGAACGATCAGAAGCCTTACCGTGAGAGAAAGGTGCGTATCCTCAACGGCGCTCATACATCCTTTGTTCCTGCGGCGTTCCTTGCAGGTCAGGATATAGTCCGCGACTGTATGGCTGACGACGTGATCCGTCCCTTTATCGACCGCTGTATCTACGGCGAGATCATGCCTACACTCACACTTCCGAAGGATGATGTGATGGCGTTTGCGGACTCCGTTTGCGAGAGATTTGAAAATCCCTTTATCGACCACGAGCTTATATCAATATGCCTTAATTCCGTTTCCAAGTGGAAGGCGAGAGTTCTTCCGTCGGTTCTTGACAGCTTTAATGCAAACGGAAAGCTTCCCTCGTGTCTTACAATGTCATTTGCATCCCTATGTGAGTTTTATTCAAGAGGCAAGTTGACCGACGAAGGTTTCTTCGGTACCCGCCAAAGAAATGGTGAGACAGTCAGCTACAAGATCTCAGACGATAAGGCTGTTATAGATTTCTTCGCTGAAAACGGAGAAAAGGACAACATAATTGAGCTCTTTGCTGCTAATGAGTCCTTCTGGGGACAGGATCTCACAAAAATACAGGGATTCGTTGAGACAGCCGATAAAATGCTCACGCTTATCCGCAAGGAGGGAACGGCGGCTGCTATGAAAGCTGCTGTCAAGGCGTCTGTATAATATAAGAAAGGTTTTTGATCAAAATGAAATTTGTAAAAATATCACCTATAGATAACGTAGCTGTGGCTCTTCTTCCTCTTTCTGAAGGGGAAGAAGCCCTCGGGGTAACACTTACAGCCGATATTCCCGCAGGACACAAATTTGCGCTTGCCGATATAAAAGAGGGAGAGAATGTAATTAAGTACGGCTCGCCAATCGGTCATGCTACGGAGAATATCACTCCCGGTTCATGGGTACATACACACAATACCAAGACAAATCTTGACGGTATTCTTGAGTACAAGTATGATCCCGTTGAAATTCCCGAAAAAGAAGGCAAAAGTGCCACCTTCAAGGGCTTCCGCAGAGCGGACGGTAAGGCTGGTATCCGCAATGAGATCTGGATCATCCCCACGGTTGGATGCGTAAATTCTCCTGCGGAGATCATCGCAAAGGAAGCCGAAAAGTTTGTTTTAGGCTCA
This sequence comes from Clostridia bacterium, assembly GCA_017481265.1. Taxonomy (GTDB): domain Bacteria; phylum Bacillota; class Clostridia; order Oscillospirales; family CAG-272; genus RUG11130. The sequence continues at coordinate 6,242 of JAFUPK010000033.1, read as the reverse complement.
GTTGACGGTGTGTTTGCGCTGACTCATCCCTTCGGCTGCTCACAGCTCGGCGGAGATCATCTCAACACACAGAAGGCACTTGCGGGTCTTGTACATCACCCCAATGCAGGCGGCGTGCTCGTTCTCGGACTCGGTTGCGAAAACAACAACCTTGACGAGTTTCGTAAGATCCTCGGCGAGACTGATCCCGAAAGAGTACGATTCCTCAACTGCCAGGACGTAACCGATGAGATCGAGGACGGCCTTGCTATCGTCCGTGAGCTTTGCGACATCGCTTCTAAGGACGTTCGCGAGGATATTCCCTCGTCGGAGCTTATCGTTGGCCTCAAGTGCGGCGGCTCCGACGGATTTTCCGGAATCACAGCAAATCCTGCAGTCGGCGTATTTTCAGATATGCTGGTCTATGGCGGAGGAACTGCCATTCTTACCGAGGTTCCCGAGATGTTCGGCGCTGAAACTCTCCTTATGGAGCGTTGCGAGAACCGTGAGCTTTTCGATAAGACAGTTTCGCTCATCAATAATTTCAAGGAATATTTCATCCGCTACGGTCAGGTGGTCTACGAGAATCCTTCTCCCGGAAATAAGAAGGGCGGTATCACCACCCTTGAGGATAAATCCCTCGGATGCACGCAGAAGTGCGGTACTGCCGCTGTAAAGGCAGTAATGGAGTACGGCGATCCCGTTACCGTAAAGGGACTTAACCTTCTTAGTGCCCCCGGTAACGACCTCGTTGCATCTACGGCTCTTGCTGTATCCGGTGCACATCTCGTCCTCTTTACCACGGGCAGAGGAACACCCTTTGGATGTCCCGTTCCCACAGTAAAGATTTCCTCAAATACTCCCCTTGCCGAGAAGAAGCCTACCTGGATCGACTTTAACGCAGGAGTAGTCTGCGAAACGGGAGATATAGCCGCCTGCGGTGCAGATCTTTTCGATTACGTTATGGCGCTTGCCTCCGGCGAGATCAAAACAAACAACGAGAAGCAAAATATGAAGGGCATCTCCATCTTCAAGGACGGAGTTACACTTTAATAATATGAGAACACTTATAAATAACGTAAAGCTCGTCACAAGCGAGGGCATATTCGACAATGCGGCTGTTCTCGTGTTTGACGGAAAGATCGAGTTCGTTTCCACGGATGGTACTATGATACTTCCTGCAGTGCACGAGACCGTGGACGGCGGGGGATGCTACCTTTCTGCCGGATTTATCGACATCCACGTGCACGGTGGCGGAGGTCACGACTTTATGGACGGCACAGAGGAAGCTTTCCGCGGTGCTATGGCATCCCATATGGCTCACGGAACGACGTCGATGGTGCCTACTACTCTCACAGCAGAACTTGAAGAGCTGTGTGAGGTGTTTGATGTGGCGAGAAAAGTGAAAAAATCTGCAGATGCCGAAAAACTCCCCGAGATTCTCGGACTCCACCTTGAAGGTCCTTTTGTCGCTCCCGAACAGGCAGGCGCGCAGGATCCGAAGTATATCAAAATTCCCGCAGACGGCTCCTGGCGAGAGATCGTTGATGCCGCTAAGGGTGATCTCCTTATCTGGACCGTTGCTCCCGAGCTTGAGGGTGCGGACGAGATGTGTGCGGCACTTCAGGGAAGCGGTATCATCTTCTCAGCAGGTCACAGCAGTGCGAAGTACGCGGACGTTGTCCGTGCCATCGACGCAGGCTATACCATGGCGACCCACCTTTACAGCAGTATGTCAACGATCATCCGCGAAAACGGATACAGAGTACCCGGGCTTCTTGAAGCATCGCTTCTCCACGATGAGATCTGCGCGGAGGTTATCGCCGACGGCCTCCATCTGCCGCCGGAGCTTCTGAAGCTTATCGTAAAGACCAAGGGTAAAGATCGCATCGTACTTGTTACCGACGCAATGAGAGGTGCGGGAATGCCCGACGGCGATTACCTTCTCGGAAGTCTTAAGCGCGGTCAGCTCGTGTCCGTGTTCGACGGAATCGCACATATGCCCGACGGGATTTCCTTTGCGGGAAGCGTATGTACGGCTGACAGACTTATCCGTACCATGACGAAAAAGGCAAATGTCGCTCTCCACGATGCGGTAATGATGCTCACGGAGAATCCTGCACGCGAGATCGGTGTAGCTGACCGAAAGGGAAGAGTTGCAGTGGGCTTTGATGCGGATCTCGTGCTTTTCGATGATGATATAAACATCAAGGGCGTCTGGTGCCGCGGAGTCCGCACGGTCTGATGTATTACGAGAATCTTTCTGCCGCGGGCATTCCGATGACGGTGGTTTCGGATGGATTTGCCGTAACCGAGATACGTCGCGGCAGTGCACCTTTTGATTTTCCATGTGCTGTAACAGCGGAAGCTTGCCGACAGCTCAAAGAATACTTCGGCAGATGCCGCAAAGAAATTACATTCCCCATTTCTCTTGATTCTCACCCCAATGCGACTCCCTTTCGCTTGAAGGTATGGCAGGCTTTGATGCGTATTTCTTACGGTGAGACTGTCACCTATTCCGAGCTTGCGGATATGATAGGCTGTGAAGACGGTGCCCGTGCGGTTGGAGGAGCGGTAGGCGCAAATCCGATCCTTGTTGCCGTGCCGTGCCACAGAGTAGTGGCGAAGGACAACATCGGAGGCTTTTCCGCAGGGCTTGATCTGAAACGCCTGCTTCTTGAGATAGAAGGGGTCAAATATTAACGCATATGTCTCACGGTTTTCGTGAGACATATGTTTTTTGAAAAATAAGTTTGAAATCAAGTGAGAAGTTTTTACTTCTCCTGCGACTAATAGATGAAGGGACCAAAGCCGGCAGGTTCCAAAACGAAAAAACAAGGAAAGGAGTGGTGCCGATGAAGGAGATTGACTGCACTGACGCGATATTTACAAGATTTATAAACGGCGACGGAGATGCACTCCGCGAGCTGCTCAGCCTCTACGGCTTAAAGCTCGTGCTGTTCATCAACCGCTATGTCAATAATCTCAGCGTGGCTGAGGAGCTGATGGAGGATACCTTCTGCGAAATAGTCCTCGAGCCAAAGCGATTCAGACGAGAAGCTACCGTGAAAACCTATCTTTTCACAATAGCGCGAAATAAGGCAATTGACTATGTACGGCGTGAAAAGAAACACAGCTCGCTTCCCATAGATGAAGCGGAAAATATGCTTGCGGATGAGCTACGGCTTGAAGAACGGGTAATAAAGGATGAGCAGAAACGAGAGCTTCTCTCGGCAATGAAAGCCATCCCTGAGGAATACAGCTCGGTTCTTCACCTTCTGTATTTTGAAGAGCTGTCTTATGCTGAGATCGGTCTTATAATGAAAAAGACCGTAAAGCAGATCGGAAATCTGGCACACAGAGCACGGCTCTCGCTGAAAGGGGAGCTTGAAAGGAGAGGATTTGTATATGAAGACCTGTGAAGAATGGGCGCGTGATATAGAAGCAAAGATCGAAAGTGAAAAAACAAAGCGAAAGGAGAGAAATAATATGAAGAGCAAATATATGAAGATGACGGCAGTGGCGGCGTGCCTTGTGCTCGTGATCGGTGCCGCGGCTGTGATTCCATACGTGGCAAACAGGAACGAAAGCGCGAACTTACCCGAGACTACCGTGACGGTAACGGGTCCTGCACAGACGGATAGTGCAATCGGCGGAGGGGAAAACAGTATGTGTAAGGTGCATCACAACAGCTATCACTCTATTCCTCTGGAGCTCTCAACCTATGCTGCGAATAAAGCCGGAGCGGAGAAGGTCGACGAATGGTTTGAGGAAAAATGGGATATGACAAATAATCCCGGTGTAGACATTTGCCGAACCGTAGGATTTAATATTATAGAATTTCTTCGGGATTTTAATATAACAAAAGAAGAATTTGTTGAAGAACTCACTTTTCTTGTTAAAGCGGAGTACGACGCAGATGTCCTGTATTCGGAAGATGAAGCTTTGATAGAGGAGTACTTTACCGATTGGGAAGCACGTGAGGGGGACAGCTCAAGAATAGGAAATTACGCAACTCTTACGGGAGAGCTCAATATTATGTATGCCGAAAAAATGGGGATAGATATCGCTGATGCACCGAGACTTCCCGTTTCGGATATCGTTCTCAAGCTCGGAATGGAACGCGAAGAACTCGAAGCATTCATAAAGAAAAACTACGATATGGTCATTGAGAACGATCCCTCTTCTAAACAGTTTGATTATGATTTAGATGGACTTTACGGTGAGGATACCGATGAAAAGTACTCGCTTGAAATAGACCCCGAAGAAAGTGTATATGAAAGATGGGTGCGTTTGGATGCTCTGTTCTGCGGAATGGAGTGATAAACTGAAAGGAACGAATGTGAGGTGAGTCCGATGTGGAATGAAGTAAATATAACAGAAAGAACGAATAAAATTATGAAGAAAGTATCAAAAAAAGGAGTAACATTTATGAAATTCAAAACATTACAAGTTATCACTGCGATCTTGATAACAACATTGGCACTCACTCTTTCGATATCAGCAATAGGTAAAAATCACTGGGCAGTTGACTACGTTGATTTTACGTATAATACCGGTATTCTTTCTGACACAAGGTCAGGTGTAGGTACAAGCGAGACTATCACAAGAGGGGAAATGGCAAACGCTATAGTGAAAATAGAAGGCTTGACTTTGTCCAATAACGTGAGTACTGGCTTTTCGGATATTGCTGCGGGAGACGGGTGTGCCGGTGCTGTTAGATGGGCAAGTACGCAAGGAATCATCACGGGATATTCCGACGGTACATTTAAGCCTAACGATCCAATAAAACGACAGGATTGTGCTTACTCCTTTTCATAAAAAGACACCTTAGGGTGTCTTTTTGCATACCACCCGTCAGCGGATGAACGCAAGAATTTCCTTCAACTTTTGTTGGCGTAGCCAACAAAAGTTGAAAAGAAGCCAAGGAAGATGAGCGAGGAACGAGCGAAGAAAACTTCAGGCGTCCCTACTTGCGAAGCAAGTAGAGATGGTGTCTTACAAAAAAATTACAGCCATAGCGTAAGGAAGAACCGCACTTGACATGGCGAAAAACGAACGCTTTTGAAAACATTTATTGCTGTAAGCGTGAGCGTAGGGGCACATCTATTACGGCCATAGTTGACTTATACCATAAGACAACACAAAAATCTCCCGCGTTTTTCGTGCAAAATTTCGACGGGATTTTTTATAAATCTATTTATATTATCTTTAAAATATGGTACAATATATCATATTACATATTCGGTAGAACTACCGATCTGCGAAAGGAAATCCTAATAATGAACTTCTTTGACGAACTGAAAAATTACGACCCCGAGGTCGCTTCCGCCTGTGACGCTGAGCTCCGCCGTCAGCAGCATAATATCGAGCTTATCGCCTCCGAAAATATCGTATCTAAGGCGGTGCTTCTTGCCGCAGGTACTCCCCTTACCAATAAGTACGCCGAGGGTCTCCCCGGAAAGCGCTACTACGGCGGCTGTGAGTGCGTCGATGTTGTTGAAAATATTGCAAGAGAACGCGCAAAGAAGCTCTTCGGTGCAGAGCACGCAAACGTTCAGCCCCACAGCGGTGCTAATGCTAACCTCGCAGTTTTCTTCGCTCTCGTTAATCCCGGTGACACCGTAATGGGTCTTAACCTCGCTCACGGCGGTCACCTCTCCCACGGTTCTCCCGTTAATATCTCCGGTAAGTACTTCAATATCGTTCCCTACAGCATAGACGATGAGACTGAGATGCTCGACTACGATAAGATCCGTGAGACAGCTCAGAGTTGCCGTCCGAAGCTCATCGTTGCAGGCGCTTCTGCTTACTCTCGCGTTATCGACTTCGCGCGTATCCGTGAGATCGCTGACGAGGTCGGCGCTTACTTCATGGTAGATATGGCTCATATCGCAGGTCTCGTTGCCGCAGGCGTTCATCCGAGTCCCGTTCCCCATGCTCATGTTGTTACAACCACTACTCATAAGACTCTCCTCGGTCCCCGTGGCGGTCTTATCCTCTGTACAGAGGAGCTTGCCAAGCAGATCGACAAGTCTGTGTTCCCCGGAACTCAGGGCGGTCCCCTTGAACACATCATCGCTGCTAAGGCTGTTGCCTTCGGTGAGGCTCTTACAGAAGAATTCCGCGATTACCTGAGACGTTTCGTAGAAAATGCGGCTACTCTTGCCGATGCTATGATCGAAGAGGGCTTCCGTCTCGTTTCAGGCGGTACCGATAACCACCTTATGCTCGTTGACCTCCGTCCCTTCAATATCACAGGT
>JAFUPK010000032.1 GCA_017481265.1 Clostridia bacterium | reverse complement strand
GCCTTTGACTGCCGATACGCGGAGCTTGAGGTATATGTCCTCTGCCGAAACATTGATAATAAGGCATCCGAAAAGCATCACCGATGCCAAAAGTATCGAAAGTATGCGTTTCATAATGGATCCTCCTTTATGAGATGTTTTATTTTTACTTTAACGCGCATTTAAACTATCTTACGCTTTAATTTTACCATATAAACTATTCTCTGTAAATATGGGATTGTTAATTTCGGCGTATCATACAATCCCCCCTGAAATATGGTAATTTTGCACGAATAATATTTCGCGTTTTCCCCTTCACCTATATAGACAAGAAAAATCCCGAAGTATTACAATGCTTCGGGATTTTTTCTTGAAAAAATTGCGGAAATTTATTTATTCATCGAAAGCCAGATGAGAAGAACGGAAATGTCCGCGGGGCTGACTCCCGATATACGGGATGCCTGTCCGATGGACGCGGGGCGCACCTTCGACAGCTTCTCGGCGGCTTCAAGGCGGAGCCCGCGGATGGTGCTGTAGTCTATATCCTCGGGAAGGGCTGTGTTTTCGCTTTTTGCCTGCCTTGCCGCCTCGTCAAGCTGGCGCTTCACGTAGCCTGCGTACTTTATTTCCGTCTCAACGCGGTGGAGATCGCTTTCCGAGAGGCTTTGTCCCTCGGTGTCCAGGGGAAGTATGTCATGTATGGTCATCTGGGGACGGCGGATCATGTCTGCGGCGCTGATTCCCGACGAAACGGGTGTCGTTCCCTTGGCTTCAAGGAGGGAATTAACCGCAGAGGGACCGAAGTTTACGTGCTCAAGGCGTTCGCACTCATCCGATATCATGCGCTCGTGCTCCCATACGGCATCGGCGCGCTCCTTTGAAATGAGTCCTGCACGCTGTCCGTACTCCGTAAGACGGCACTCGGCGTTGTCCTGTCTGAGAAGGAGGCGGAACTCGCTTCGGCTGGTCATTATGCGGTATGGCTCGGCGGTACCCTTGGTCACAAGATCGTCGATAAGTGTTCCTATGTAGGAGGACTGCCTCGGCAGGATGATCTGTGCCTCACCGCGGACGGCAAGGGAGGCGTTGATGCCTGCCACAAGTCCTTGTGCGGCGGCTTCCTCATATCCTGAGCTTCCGTTGAACTGTCCCGCTCCGTAAAGCCCGCGCACCTTCTTGAACTCAAGGGTTGGCAGAAGCTCCGTCGGATCGGTGCAGTCGTACTCAATGGCATAGGCGTAGCGCATTATTTCGGCGTTTTCGAATCCCTCAAGGCTTCTGAGCATCTTGTACTGTACCTCTGCGGGAAGGGAGGACGAGAAGCCCTGGAGGTAGATCTCGTCGGTGTCAAGTCCCACGGGCTCAACGAAAAGCTGGTGGCGCTCCTTATCTGCAAATCGCATGATCTTGTCCTCTATGGAGGGGCAGTAGCGCGGTCCGATCCCGTGGATCTTGCCCGAATAGAGGGGGGAACGGTGAATATTATCGCGGATTATCTGATGGGTGGTCCCGTTTGTGTAGACTACGTGGCAGTCCGACTGTGTAATGCTGTTAAGGCGCGCTTCGTCGGTGCGGTATGAGAAGGGGACGATATAGCTGTCTCCGTGCTGTACCTCAAGGGAAGAAAAGTCGATGCTGCGGCGGTGTATTCTCGGGGGAGTTCCCGTTTTGAAGCGCATCATACGTATACCGAGGGAGGAAAGGCTTTCCGTGAGTCCTTCGGAGGGAAGAAGTCCGTCGGGGCCGCTTCTGCGACTTACGTCTCCAGTGTGGGTCGTACCTCCGAGATGTGTTCCCGAGGCGATGATGACTGCCTTTGCGTAAAACTCTCCGCCGGGCTCGGCATACACTCCCGTGACGCGGCACTCTCCGTTCACACTTTCAGTGAGTATCTTTGTGACCTCGGCTTGAATAAGGCGCAGATTCGGTTCGTTCTCCAGAGTGCGCTTCATGATATCGCGGTATTTGGTACGGTCGGCTTGCACACGCTTCGATCTGACCGCCGCGCCCTTGCCCGTGTTCAGCATACGGGACTGTATTGTGGCGGCATCCGCGGCAAAGCCCATTTCTCCGCCCAGGGCATCTATCTCGAAGACGAGATGACCCTTGCCCGTGCCGCCAACGGAGGGGTTGCAGGGCATATTGGCAACGGCATCGAGGGATAGTGTGAAAAGTGCGGTCTTGAGACCGGTACGTGCGCCGGCGAGAGCGGCTTCGATACCTGCGTGACCCGCACCGGCAACGATAACGTCGAAACTGTTCATTATAACATTCCTTTAAATAATAGGTTAAAAGCGCAGACGTGTTTTTTCACGTGAGACAGTCATTCCTTGGATAAAACCTTCCTGACTTTTACGCTACAAACCCTATGCAATACAGCATAGGGCTTGAGGAGATTTACATTTTAGAAAGAAGCTTCTCGGCTGCCGCGATCTTGATGCAGGAGCAAAGAATGTTGGTCGCAAGACGGAGATCCTTCGTCTCGGGGAAGGTGGGCGCAATACGGAGGTTGCTGTCCTCGGGATCACGACCGTAAGGATATGCCGCTCCTGCAGGTGTAAGGGTAACGCCCACACTGCGCGCAAGCTGATATACACGCTTTGCACAGCCCGGCATTACGTACATACTGATAAAATATCCGCCGCGGGGATTGTTCCAGTGAGCAATGTCAAGTCCCGAAAGGTGCTTGTCGAAGATGTGCTCCACAGCCTCAAACTTGGGGCGGAGGATCTCGGCGTGAGCTCTCATGTGCTCGAGGACTCCTTCGGCATTCTTGAAGAATTTTACGTGTCTCATCTGGTTGATCTTGTCGTATCCGATGGTCTGCGTGGAGAGGATCGGACGGATGTGCTCAAGGTTCTTCTCGCTTGCCGCCATGATCGCAATTCCGGAACCGGGGAAGGAGATCTTTGATGTAGATGCGAAATAGAAGATATTGTCCTCGGTGCCGTATTCCTTGGCGCGCTCAAAGATATTTGCAAGGGGCACTTCCTCGTCGTACAGCTCGTGTACGGCATATGCGTTGTCCCAGAAGATACGGAAGTCGGGAGCCGCAGGCTTGAGGGCTGCAAACTGCTCAACTATCTCGTCGGAATATGTAACGCCGCCGGGATTCGAGAACTTCGGCACGCACCAGATGCCCTTGATGGAGGGGTCGGAGCAGGCAAGGTTATAAACCATGTCCATGTCGGGACCGTCCTCGTTCATTCTGACAGGGATCATCTCGATGCCGAGAGTGCGGCAGATGGTAAAGTGTCTGTCATAACCGGGAGCAGGGCAGAGGAACTTCGTTCTTCCCTGACGTACCCAAGGCTCACGTCCGCCTGCTACTCCGAAGAGCATACAGCGTACGATGGTGTCATACATTACGTTGAGGGAAGAGTTTCCCATGATCATTATCATGTCCTCGGGCAGACCCAAAAGCTCTCCGAAGAGACGTTTGGTCTCAGGAAGACCGTCGAGGATTCCGTAGTTGCGGCAATCAAGTCCCGTTTCCGAGAAACAGTCGCCGCGGTCGGAGATAACTCCGAGCATTTTGCTTGAGAGATCAAGCTGTGCCTGATTGGGCTTTCCGCGAGTAAGATCGAGAGTGAGATTCTGCTCCTCCCATACAGAGAGCTGAGCTCTCTGTTCTGCAAGCTCTGCGTTCAGCTCTTCCTTTGTCATTTGTGTGTATGCCTTCATAGATTATTACCTTTACCTTTATATTTAAACCTTTTGAATTGCTTATTTGAGAAGTCCTGCAAGGATGCGCTCCTCGGCTTCCTCGGCATCAAGCCCGAGAGTCTGGAGCTTTAGGATCTGGTCGCCTGCGATGCGTCCGATAGCTGCCTCGTGGATGAGGCGTGCATTGACGTCGTTGGCGCAGATCTCGGGGATACTGCGCACATTTGCGCGATCCATGATAATGCTGTCGCACTGTACGTGACCGAAGCAATCTGCGTTTCCGTTTATTGCAGGGTAGAATATCTGCTTTGAGTCGCCTCTTGCAACGCTTCTGGAGTTGATGCGCGCGGAGGAGCCGTTTCCGTTGAGGTTTACCGTGGTTTTTGAGTCTACAGTCTCAACTCCGTCGGTCATTATCCTTTCGGTGATAAGCACCGTTGCGTTATCGCCTGCGTTGATGGTGGTCTCACGGACGGAATCCGATACTCCGCCGAGCTGAACGGTCTCGATCTCCACCGTTGCGCCCTCGGCAAGGTCAACTGTCATCTTAGGCTCCATGGTGCGGCTGCCTTCACCTTCGGCGTAATGCTTTTCGACATAGCGGACGCGGGAATTTTCTCCTACTTTAAGGGAGTGTACGCCGTCGTGGGCGCTCTTTTCCTCACCGCTGTTGTGGATACCGCAACCGGCGACGATGAGCACGTCGCAGTCGCGTCCGATGAAGAAGTCGTTATAAACGGTCTCGGTGATGCCGGTCTCGGTGATGATAACGGGGATGTGGACGCTCTTGTTCTTCGTTCCGTCAGCGACGGTGACTACGATACCGGGCGCGCCTTCCTTGTTCTCTATCTTGATGGCGTCCGTGCTTCTTCTGCCTGCGGACGTACTGTTCTCACGAATATTATATGCTCCGTCGGGAACGGAGTGAAGGTCTGCAACCTTCTCAAGGAGGTTTTTACGAATTAAGCTTTTATCTTCCATTGTCGGTATTCCTTTCTTCAGTTCTTGTCGTAGCGGCAGGAGCGTGCGGCAAAGGAATCAATTTTCGGGAGGATGTCTCCGGGAGTACCGCGGTCGGAAAGCTTGCCGCCTGCGATAAGGAGCACCTCGTCTGCCTGGCTGATGATACGCTCCTGATGTGAGATGATAATGAGAGTCTTGCCGCCCTTGTTCTGATGGAAGGTGCGGAAGGTCTCGGTGAGTCTGTGGAAGCTCCACAGGTCGATGCCCGCCTCGGGCTCGTCGAATATCATGACGGGAGAGTCTGTGGCAAGGACGGTTGCGATCTCGATGCGCTTCAGCTCGCCGCCCGAGAGGGATGTGTCCACCTCGCGGTTGAGGTAGTCTGCGGCGCAGAGACCTACGCTTGTTAGGTATTCGCAAAGCTCGGCGTGGCGGACCTTGCGTCCTGCGGCGATGGTGATGAGGTCGCGGACGGTCATGCCCTTGAATCGGGGCGGATGCTGGAAGCCGAAGCCGATGCCTGCCTTGGCGCGCTCGTGGATGGGCTTGTCTGTGATGTCCTCGCCGTCGAGGAAGACCTTGCCCGAGTCGGGAGTATAGAGTCCCATGATGATCTTGGCGAGGGACGTTTTTCCTCCGCCGTTGGGACCTGTGATAACTATATATTTACCCGTCTCGATGTCAAGAGACAGGTCATCGAGAATTGTGTTTCGTTTGCCTGTTTCCTCATTTACAGCGGAATATGTGATATTTTCAAGGCGGATCATATTTTCTGTTCCTTTCGTGGGATAAATTTATATAAAATGTGATAATGTCATCATTATCATAATATTATATAATATATCGGGAAAAAATTCAATAGACAGCGCGTAAAAGAGAATATTTTTTTGCTATTTTTATATTCAAAAAGGGCATGGAGAAAAATTGCAAAAAACTCTTGACAATGAGCTTGCAGTATGGTAAAATATCAGTTGTTGCAAGGGCCATTAGCTCAGTTGGTTAGAGCTCCCGGCTCATAACCGGTAGGTCCTAGGTTCGAGTCCTAGATGGCCCACATAAACAAAAGCCGTACGAAAGTACGGCTTTTGCTATTTCTGTTTATTTTTTAGGTAGTAAAACAGAAAATATAGGTTCTTGTAATTCCTGCTTCAACTTTATCTTATTTTAAGGCAAAGAAAGACACCATCTCAGGCGCCGAAGTTAGCATATTCTGCCTTGCGGCATTATGTGCGTCGAGTTACGCTTCGCGTATCTCGCTTCTTCTCTCGTACCTCGTTCATCTTCCTTGGCTATATTCAAATTTTTAATGCTTCGCATTAAAAATTTGAGAAAAGTTGCGTGCATTTTGTAGCCATATAATTTGGACTAAGAGTATATTGTTTCAGTAGTAATTTAAATAACCCCCTTTATTTTTTTGCTGTAGGCAACAAAAATAAAGATTCAGCCAAGGAGGTGAGGAACGCAGAGGAAACTTCGGGGCTCCATATGGTGCCTTTCAAGGGTTACAGACAAATAAAAACAGCGATATTTTTTCACTTTTTGAACCTTTTTGCGTTTTTGTTCGACTATATAAGTGAAATCGGTTTCAAGATCACTAAATGAGGAGGTGATGTTGTGAATGAATTTGAAAAGCTGTTGCAGGAAAACCTTGTATTTCTTCAGCGCTACGTTAATTTTAAGGTCAACAACAAGCATGATGCAGAGGATATAATACAGGATATATGCCTGACAGCAACGGTGAAGTTTGAAACGCTTAACAATACTTCGGCATTTAAGGCGTGGCTGATCGGTATAGCAAGCCATAAGATCAATGATTATTACCGAAAAAAGGCGAGACTGTTCGAGATATCGCTTGAATCTCTTTCCGAATCGGCTTTAGGTGTAAGCAGGATCGGTATTACCGAACATAGTATTGTCAGCGAGACCTTGGATGTACTTGGAGATAAAGAAAAGCAAATACTTTATTTGTATTATTTTAAAGATCTGTCTCAGCAAGATATATCCGAACGGCTATCCGTGCCCATCGGAACGGTCAAAAGCCGCCTGCACTATGCAAAAGAAAAGTTCAGACAGCATTATCCTTACACAACCACATCAAAAGGAGAAAAAATTATGATCAAAATTCCTGAAATATTACCCGAATACAAAATCGAAAAAACAAATCTTGAGCCTTTTTCCGTTATCAATGAAGAACTGCAAGGATGGCCGATTATCCCGCGCATTGGCGAAAGTTCAACTTGGGGGCTGTATGACATGCCTTCAAGGAAGCGCACGGAGTATACCGAGATGAAGGTGCTCGGCAAAGCTCAGATCCACGGAATAGAAGGAGTTGAAATATCTGCTGTTCAATATGATGCGGAAGATTATTACCGTACGGGATCTGTAGATAAGATGGATCGGCGCTTTGTTGCACAGCTTACCGACACACATTCGCGTTATCTCGCAGAAAGTCACGAGGATAACGGAGTGCGAAAGCTTTACACTTTCCTTGACGGAGATGATTTTACAAGCAACTGGGGATTTGGCGAAGATAACTGCGGTAAAGAAACTCACATTTCACGGAAGGGGTTGCTTGCACGAAACGGAAACAGCATCGAAGGACATACGGATAAAGAAACGGTTGATATTGTGGGAAGATACAAGGTTACTATCGGAAATAAGGTCTATGATACTATTTGTGTTATGGACATACAGTGCTTTAATGACGGAGTGGCTTCCGAAGAATACCTCGACAAGAACGGCAGAACAGTCCTTTGGCGCAGGTTCAACAAAAACGACTGGGCATACAAGCGTTACGGAAAGCTGTGGAACGAAATGCTTCCGGAGAACGAAACGCTTATCATCAACGGAGACACATACGTGCATTGGTACGACTGCATAACCGATTATATTCTTTGATCCCTTGCCCCGCTTCGGCGGGGCTTTGCTTTTCAAAAAGACGGTCGATCGACGACTTTAAAAGAAAAAAACCGTTTTGGAGAAGAATTTGCAGCTATGCGGCAAAGCTCGCTGTAAAAAGTGTAGCGGTGTCGCAAAAACTCGTTGTGATTTTTGTGCTTACGGCGGACAGTTTATAAATGACGTCAAGGTGTACTTTGGAAACGAAAGCAGATGGGGGATGATCTATATTCTAATAAAATTAGAACGTGTAAGAGTGAGATTTTTTTCAAAGCTATGCAGAGAGGGTGTGTTTTGTGCAACATATCCAAAACAAAGGGTGAAAATTTGGATGAAAAGCCACTTTAAATTTTGCGCAAAATCTGCTACAATATATATACGTAAAAATAACCCTAATTGTCGGTGTGCGTCACCGACTAATTATACGCCCACTGCGGCAGAATGGAGAATATTATATGGCAAGCCTTTCTCTCAGACACATTTATAAGAAGTACCCCGGCGGAGTTACCGCTGTATCCGACTTCTGTCTCGACATCAAGGATAAGGAGTTCCTTATCTTCGTAGGTCCTTCCGGATGCGGTAAGTCCACAACACTTCGTATGATCGCAGGTCTCGAGGAGATCACCGAGGGTGAGCTCTTCATCGGCGACAGACTCGTAAATGACGTCGCTCCCAAGGACCGTGACATCGCGATGGTATTCCAGAACTACGCTCTTTACCCCCATATGTCCGTGTTTGACAACATGGCATTCGGTCTGAAGCTCCGCAAGACTCCCAAGGAGGAGATCAAGCGCCGCGTTGAGGAGGCTGCTCGCATCCTCGATATTTCTCACCTTCTCGAAAGAAAGCCT
>JAFUPK010000031.1 GCA_017481265.1 Clostridia bacterium | reverse complement strand
ATAACAAAGCCTCCCTCCGAGAGGGAGGGGGACCACGTAAGTGGTGGAAGGAGCCTGCGCAACTAAAAGCTTAGTTTATTTTACTGCTTACGCACTCTCCTTCACCCGCTTCGCGGGAGCTCCCTCTCGGAGGGAGCCTTGTTCTTTGTGCACTTTGACAATGCTGTTTTCAAAACAAGGGTTTGCCAGTAAGCAGAGGTTTTTTTGTCGGGCTTCGGAAAGTAAAGAAGCAGTAAAACACACGTAAAATATAGATGTAAAAACATCGGCTCACCACTTGAAAGAATCGCGAAAATATGATAAAATAAAAAGGACGGCGGCAAAAGCCTCGTCCACGTCTATTACATCATCTAAGGAGAAAATGAGATGGATGCGATTTTTAAAGTTCTTGAGCTGATCGGCGGTCTTGCACTGTTCCTCTACGGTATGAACGCCATGGGTGCCGCTCTCGAAAAAAGAGCAGGTAACAAGCTCAAAATTTTCCTCGGTAATGCAACCTCCAACCCCTTCAAGGGATTCCTTCTCGGACTCGGCGTCACACTTCTGATCCAGTCCTCCTCTGCCACTACCGTTATGGTCGTCGGTTTCGTAAACTCGGGTCTTATGACTCTTTCAAACTGTATCCCCGTCATCCTCGGTGCCAACCTCGGTACCAGCGTTACGGCTTGGATCCTTTCGCTTCAGGCTATCGAGGGCGGAAGCTTCTTCCTTCTTAACCTCCTTAAGCCCGACGCTTTCGTTCCCGTTGTTGCCTTCATCGGCGTTATCCTCTTTGCTTTCCAGAAGAACGCTAAGCGAAAAGACGTGGGTATGATACTTATTGGCTTTGCTGTCCTCATGTTCGGTATGGACATGATGTCCGACGCTGTTTCCATCCTCAAGGGTAACGAGACTTTCAAGAGCATTCTCATTATGTTCTCGAATCCTATTCTCGGTGTTATTGTCGGTACTGCATTCACAGCGATCATTCAGTCTTCTTCAGCATCTGTCGGTGTTCTTCAGGCACTGAGTGCTACAGGTGCAGTTCAGTACGCTACCGCCATTCCGATCATCATGGGTCAGAACATCGGTACATGTGTAAGTGCTATGATCTCTTCCATCGGTACAGGTAAGAATGCGCGCCGCGCCGCAGTTATTCACCTTTCCTTTAACATTATTGCTACGCTTATCATCCTGCCTCTGTTCTATCTTGTAGACTTCTTTGCTGACTTTGCCTTCATGGACTGGAATGCAGGATATATCGGCATCGCTGTAGTTCATACCGGATTTAAGCTTATTGCACTTGCTGTTATCGCTCCCTTCTCAAGAGGACTTGAGAAGCTTGCATGCCTTATCGTCCGTGACGACAAGCAGAGCGAAGAAGCAAAGCTCCTTGACGAGCGCTTCTTTACCGTTCCTTCCGTTGCTATCGACCGCAGTAAGACTGTTGCCATCACAATGGCAGAGCTTGCCGTACAGTCCATACACGACGCTTTGAAGCTTCTCGATAAGTATGACGAGAAGGAAGCTGACAAGATCCGCGAGATGGAGACTAAGGTAGACCTTTACGAGGACAAGCTCGGCTCGTATCTTGTTAAGCTTTCAAGTCACAGCATGACTGAGGCTGACAGCGCAGAGGCCAACAAGCTTCTCCACGTTATCGGAGACATTGAGCGTATCTCAGACCACGCTGTAAATATCGTTGAGTCTGCCGAAGAGATACATGATAAGAACGTAGAGTTCTCCGACGAAGCACGTGCTGAGCTGAAGATTATCACCGATGCCGTTAAGGAGATCATAGACATGGTGCTTGTGGCATTCCGTGACAATGATCTGCGTATCGCATTCAAGGTAGAACCTCTTGAGCAGGTAATCGACGATCTTCGTGACTACATGAAGAAGCAGCACGTCGCCCGCCTCCGTAACGGCGAGTGTACCATAGAGCTCGGATTCGTGCTTGGTGACCTGCTTACCAACCTTGAGCGTATTTCCGACCACTGCTCCAATATCGCCGGCTGTGTTCTTGAGATCGCTCACGACGAGCTTGATATCCACAAGTATCTCCGCGAGGTCAAGCACGACGAAAAGTCGGAATTCAACGACTATTTTGAGATGTACAAGTTCAAGTATTCACCTGACAAAAATTAAAAAGTCAAACGACCTTTGGAAATCACTCCAAAGGTCGTTTTTTCATGAGTTAATCAATCAAAAGCTTTCTTATGGCTTCTATAGTTTCCTCTGCGATCCCCGAAAGGCGGAGATTTGCCATAATGCGCTCGCCTATCGTCAGATCGGGGTATGTCTCCTCAAGATAATCATGGAACGCACCGCAGTCTCCGTCGTACCAGCAGCGTACGTCGTTTACGGCGAGAGTAGTCACGTTGTAATTAAGCTTGATCTCATCATCGCTCATGCCGAGAATTGCGTCAAGATATGCGCCGATGGTGCCCGTCCTGTCGGCACCTGCAGCACAGTGATAGTAAATAGGATAGTTAGATTCATCGGCGATCAGCTCAAGAATACGTCTTAGCTTTGCTCTGCCTCCGTCATTCAGCGTGCCTCCGTAGGCATCAAAGGGAATAAGTTCGTATCTTACGTCATCTCCGAGAGGGCTTGATGTGCATTTTCCCACAGATTCGGCACGCAGGTCGATGTCGCATTTTATACCAAGCTGCTCCTGCACCGTTTTGCGCATCTCACGGCTTCCCTTGATATCGGGATCTCCAAGATCGTCGGGGGCAGTTCCGCGGTAGATCATGCCTTGGCGAAGCATTTTTCCCTCCATGTTTAGTCTTCCGCCCATGTCGCGAACGTTTGTCATTACGGGAAGGAGCATATTTCTCATCTCTCCGCGAACTGTACGGAATGAGCCGCCATCTACGCCGTCAATGCTCCAATGATATTCCTCACCGCTCAGAAGATTTGTCACATCTGCGTAGTAAACATCATCTGCGGCACTGTACATTGTGCTTTTAATGTAACCTACAGCGGCAGGCATGGACTTGCCCGATGCGAGACGGAGTGTGACGTGGTTTTCGGCATTCGGACAGGTGTTTTTCCAAACCAAGCGCACAGAAGCAGGGAAGGAGGCATCACTCTCAAGGTCAAAATATTCCTCCATGTTTTTATAAGCTTCCTCGGGAGTGCCGCGGTGCTCTCCCGCATACTCTCTTTTTTTAAATTCCTTATAGATCTCCGTGGTTATGGAGAACTCTTCTCCGTTTACGGGACTTAATAGCTCGATCATTTAGTTAGTCTCCTTTTAGCCTTCGCCTGTACGTGAATTGATTGAACTAACATGAATTTGCAAGTGTTTTCTGTGCTAATTATAGCATAAGAAAGTGAGATTTACAATACGGCAGAAGGATTTTAGCACTTTACAAAGCTTTTACTTGCAAAGTGGGATAAGAGATGGTATAATGAGATTAAGAAAAATACATAATGCGAAAGGAAATATAGAAATGATAGATTTTTCGACCAAAAAAGGCTTCATATGCGATATGGACGGCGTTATCTACCACGGGAATCAGGTGCTTCCCGGCGTCGTTGAGTTTATAAACTGGCTGAACCGCGAGGGTATGCAGTATCTATTCCTTACAAATAACAGCGGTCATACTCCGAGGGAGCTTCAGCAGAAGCTTGCAAGAATGGGACTTGACGTTTCCGAGGATCACTTCTACACAAGCGCCCTTGCAACTGCATCCTTCCTCAAGGAGCAGGCTCCGGGATGCTCCGTTTATGCTATCGGCGAGGCGGGACTTTTCAACGCGCTTTACGATGCGGGTATCACCATGAACGATGTGAATCCCGATTATGTTGTAATGGGCGAAGGCAAGAGCTATTCTCTTGATACGCTGACCAAGGCTACGAATCTCGTGCTGAAGGGTGCAAAGCTCATCGGCGCTAATTCCGACATTTCGGGACCCATTGAAAACGGTATCGCACCTGCCTGCAGAGCACTTGTTGCACCTATCGAGCTTGCTACCGGCAAGCAGGCATACTTCTGCGGAAAGCCCAATCCCCTTATGATGAGAACAGGACTTCGTATCCTCGGATGCCACTCTGCCGAAGCTGTTATGGTGGGAGACAGAATGGATACAGACATCATCTCGGGTATGGAATGCGGCATGAACACGGTCCTTGTTCTCTCGGGCGTGTCTACCCGCGAGACCGTTGATACCTTCTCCTACCGTCCTACAATGATCCTTGACGGAGTGGGAAAGATTGTCGAAGAAGCGGAAAAACAGAAGAAAGCATAAATACAAAGATCCCTCACTTTTTCGAAAGTGAGGGATAAGATTGATGACAAACCCTGTGCGAAAGCACAGGGTTTGTCAACTTAAATAAAGGCTAAATCAAAAGTAAAAGGGGATGCGCGAGCTGCAGCACGTTCGCTTGCGCGAAGTGCGTCACCAATCTTCGTTTGGTGCGGGTCGCTTTTTGGACGAATAAGGGGGATTTCGCACTCTGCGGAGTGCGACTCGGGGCGCTGCCCCAAGACCCTGCGCCCTTTTAAAAAAGGTCGATCAAAACTTTTGTGCATTTTGTCAGCATAAGACTTTTGTCAGCGGTCTGATCCCTCACTTTTTCGGAAGTGAGGGATCTTATATTACTTAGTAAGCTTGAGGATCTGAGGTGCTTGGGTAACTGTAATTCTGTCGATAGAAGGATGTCCTGTGCTGTCCGCCTTGGATGTACCGCCCTTGTCGCCGAGGGTCCATTTGAACTCTTCGCCTGCGCCGAGCTTGAAATTCTGAATACGGCGGATGAGAAGATCTGCAGTGGACTCTGCAGGAAGTGTAACTCTCGTCTGCCACTGGTCGTTGGAGAGGAGCCACAGCTTCATTTCAAGAGTCTCTGCGGTGTCTGCGATGACCTCCCAATGGAAGTAACCGTTTACCTGACCGCTGTCGGCACCGTTTTTCTCGTCAAGCCAGGGATTGATGTCGTCGGTGGTAGCATCGGTGAACACGGGGTATGCATCGCACTTTCTGAACTCACGTGCGGGGATGCTGTGGATGAGATCATTGTGCTCTGCGATGAGATCGTTGTTGTTCTGGTGACCGTAAAGTCCCCAGAAGCCGTGGATAGCGTATCTCTTGTTTCTCATACCCGTGTAGAGAACATCATGACCCTTGGACCATGAGTCGATCTGTGAGGAATAGTCCACAAGGATCGGCGGATCGGGAATAGTGAAGCCCTCGGGAGCTTCTGTGTCGAGACAGCAGCGGTCAGCCGCGTGTCTTGCTCCTGCGGGAACATTAGCCTTGATAGCGGCGAAGATGTCACCGTGACGTAGACCAACTCCGATACAGCCGGAGCCTCCCATGGAGTTACCGACGGCATATACACGGTCGCGGTCAACGGGGAAGTTATCCATTACCCAGTTGACAGTAGCGATACAGCGGTTCTCAACAGGCTGAAGCTCTACACCGCGCTTGGTTTCGTCGTATGTGTCGAGAGAAATGTCACAGCCGCCCCACCACCAGTCATTCTTGTTTGCACGGCAGTCAAGGATAAGGCTGAACATATCGTCGGGAGAGTGGTATATGTCGTGATTACCCTTCTCGGTGATACACCAGACGGTAGAATAGAGATCGTGACCTGCAGAGTGGAAGATAACGTCGAGGGGATACTTCTTTGTCTCGTCGTAGTCACGGGGGTAGATCAGCGCAAAGGAGTCGTACTGCTCCTTTTCGTACCCCCATTCAGCTTTGGAGGGATGTGAATAAAAAGCGATGCGTTTGCCGCATATCATAGCGTGGTTTTGAACATTCATGGCAGTATTCCTTATGTAAATAAATTGTCTTGTTTCGGGGAATGCCCGTTTTTTATATGATAACACAAATTTAAAAATTTGTAAAGATATATTAAGCTTTCATTATCAAAAAAGAAGGTATTGCGGCATTGAAGATTATATGGTATAATTTTTTTGACAGATACAATAAGGAGAACACTATGACTGAAAACGAAAAGCTTCTTCACGGTAAGAACGCAGTATATACAAATACGGTAGAGCACGAGGATATTTACAGCATCATGAGATGTGGCGACACATTTACGTCCTCCGAGGGAATCCCTCTTGAGTACCGCATCTTTGTTCCATATGATTACGATGAGACGAAAAAGTACCCCCTTCTTCTTTCCATGCACGGTGCGGGTGAGGAGTTCATGAAGGATGAGGAATTCGTTTCGTCCTCCATGAGAGTGCTCTGCAATCTTTTCAATCTGAAAAATTCGCCAATTACGCAGGCTGTTATCATCTGTCCACGCTGTCCGCAGGAGCCGGGCGGTAAGAAGTGGGTCAATGCGGAGTGGTCCGACGGATGCTTCGATATGGATAAGGCAGAAACGCCTTGGATCCGCGCTGTCCTTGAGCTTGCAGGTGACATTGAAAAAAGATACTCCATAGATGCAGACAGACGGTACATAGGCGGACTTTCCATGGGTGGATTTGCCACATGGTACCTCATCAGCCGATATACGGAGCTTTTCGCAGGTGCTATTGCCATTTGCGGAGGCGCCGATGTCAGAGCTGCGGAAAAGCTTCGCGATTTTCCCGTGTACACGGCTCACGGCGCACAGGATGACACCGTTCCCGTTGAGGGAACGAGAGCTATGGTCAAGGCGCTCCGCGATGCGGGAAGCACCAAGGTACACTACCGTGAGATCCCCGACGGAGACCACATAGTATGGCACGCAGTCACGCAGGATCCCACGGCGATCAATTGGCTCTTTGAGCAGAGACTCTCGGACAGGAAAGGCAAGCTATGAAGCGCAATATAAAATGGCTCGTTCCGCTGATGCTGTCTGTTATTATCGTGGTGTTTGTTATACTGTCGCCTGCGGCTGTGGCAAGGGACTTGCCATTTACGGATGTAAAGCGCGGAGCATGGTACTATAGTGCTGTTGAGAGCGTGTACGGCGAAGGTATAATGAAGGGAAAAAGCGAAAGCCGGTTTGCTCCGCGGGAGAACGTGACCCGTGCCGAGCTTGTGACTGTGCTTTACCGGCTCTCCGGAGATACCTTTGAAGGTGCACAGGTATTACTGAGCTTTACTGACACCAAGAATAATGCATGGTATTCAGACAGTGTAGCATGGGCAGTGGAGTCCGGTATCATCTCAGGTTATCCCGACGGAAGCTTTAAGCCGAATAAGGCTGTGATCCGCCAGGAGCTTGCAAAGATGGTGGCGCTCTTTCTCGACCGTATGGACGTTACGCACACTGACCGCTCAATTATAGACCGCTTTGCCGACGGTTCCATGTTTAAGAAGTGGGCGTCGCAGTATATAGAAAGGCTGAGAAAAGCAGGAGTCATTGGCGGAGATGAGAACGGATGCTTTGCTCCACGGGCTACTGCAAGCCGTGCGGAGATAGCGACCGTGATCATGCGCCTTATTCCTCTTATCAATGCAGACGGTACTGAAAGCACAACAGCGGAAGCTCCGATTCCACAAGAGAGTACGCCGTCTATGACAGATGCTCCGATTCAGAGCACGGTACCAACAGAAGCACCCGTTGAGAGCAGTACAGAAGCTACATTGCCTTCTGAGACAGAGCCGACCGTAATACAGAAGGAAATATTTGCTCCGACTCCGCAAATGCCTGCAGATGGCTCAAAGGGAAGTGACTTTGACGTGGAGAACTGCAGGTCGGCAGATATATTTGCCGCATTTGACAGCCTTTGCGCCGAATATCCCGAATATATTTCCGGTGAGCTTCTCGGATATGACACAAGCGGAGACTATGAGATAAAAAGATATGTGCTTTCAACGCACAGCTATGAAGCGTGGTGCCGCGAGGGGTACCCAAGAATGTACGCTTGGGTCAGCGGCGAAACTGTGGTGTATTCGCTCAGCGTTTCGCCCCGTATTGGAGACGTAATGTACAGCGTACCCTATATCGGTGACGAATTTGCAAGGGTCACTCATGTTGACACGCCTGCACAGACGAGAAGTGCAGGAGGAATGGTCTTTACTCACGATCCCGGGCGGGATGTTGAACCGACTCTTATTTATACACTTGTCGAAAATGACGGATATGAGCTTTATGACGTGACGGGGAAGGTAGTCGGACGTATGTCATCCGTTGAGGAAGTCTGTATCACCGACGAAAACGGAACTGACTATATGCGTTACCCCTTCGGTGACAGAAACCGAAGCATGGATGAACCCTTTGTGCTGGTTCTCGGCGCAAATGAGCACGGTCCCGACCCCGATCCCACATTGTGCGCGGTTATCTGTACAAGGCTTGCAGGTGATCTTTGCCGCGGAACGGACAATCCCATGCTCAACTATCTCCGGGACAATGTGATGCTCGTCATCATGCCGGTCATAAATCCCTATGGCTTTGACCTTGGCGAATCCAGCCCCTACGGCACAGGGTATTATAATGCAAATTGCGTCAATATAAACCGCAATTACGACTGCCCGGGCTTTGGCCTTGAGAATAATGCGGGGCCTTGCGGTGAGTACGGCGGAAGCGAGATCGAAACACAGTATTTCATGAATACACTTGCTGAGCCGAATACACGTGTGGGCATCTCGCTCCATGCTCTCGGTCACAGGACCGAAGGGGTGTTCAACGGAGTTGCAAATCCTTTTTGCCACTATCAGGGCAACGGCTTCGATCAGACAAAGCTAAGCAGGATACGTGCGAAAATGAGGGACAGCTACTCCATGAGCTTTACATCATATAACGTAGCTCCGCTTGAGACTACAGCAAAATCACCGACCTATATCACCAAGGTCGGAGCTCGCGGAGGGATAATCGAGATGCAGCCAATGGAGGGCGACAGCCTCAGATATCTTACGGGAAAGGCAATGGAGGCAAATTATACTTTATTGCTTGACTGTATGTGGATGTGGATAACCGATGCCCTCGGAGTGTAGGCGATAAGTAACAGACAGAAAGGATAATTTACATGAAAAAGCTTATAAGCATTATATTGTCGGCGATAACAGTTTTGTGTTGTACATTTGGAGCGACTGCGGAGGACACGCTTCCTTTTACAGATGTAAAAAGCTCCGCGTGGTACTATAGCTCCGTAAGCACAGTGTACGCGGAAGGTATCATGGAAGGAAAGGGCGAAGGAAAATTCGCACCCAAGGAATCAATGACCCGAGCGGAGCTTGTGACGGTGCTTTGCCGACTTTCGGCGGATGCCTACGAAGGAAAGGGCGAGGCACTTACCTTCAAGGATACAAAAAAGAGTGCGTGGTACGCAGATTTTGTGGCTTGGGCGGTGGAATGCGGCATCGTTCTTGGTTATGAGGATAACACCTTCCGTCCCAATGCTCCGGTGCTTCGCTGTGAGCTTGCGAAGATGTTCGTAGGATTTCTTGAATACATGAACACACCTATGGATGGTGTTCCTCTCGTTGAAAGCTTCACTGACTCAGCATCCTTCCCGAAATGGGCGGCAGACTATATCGACACCCTTCGAAGGACCGGTATCATGGGCGGAGACACAGCGGGGAATTTTAATCCGAGGGCTAACGCAAGCCGTGCCGAGATCGCAACGGTGATCACACGGCTTCTGCCTATGCTTCGCGGTGATGTGACAGATATTTTTGTGGATGGGAAATCTGTGTTTACCTTTGTATACGACGACAGCGATGCTGAGCTTGCGAGGGTGGTTGTGGATCTTGTCGGCAGACTGCGACTTGACGAGAGTATCAGCATAAAATCCGTTAGAGCAAGTGCCGCAGAGGCAGATTACGGACGCGAGATCGTTATAGGAAATGCGAGAGAATCCGGAAGGCTTCTCGGCGAGAGCTTGGAAACTCCACATGATTTTGCTATCCGAATTGAGGGCGACGATATTATTCTCGGAAGTAATGATGCGGCACTATATCCATATATGGTAAAGGTCTTTGAATCAGAGGTGCTTTCAAAGATTAAGGACAGAAACCTTTCCGTTGATTCATCCTACAGCTTTACCTACAGCGAATCGGACATCTATGGTAAAAGCTACGAGAAATATCTTGTTGATTCACTGAAGGGCGGCGCTGATATTTCCGGCAGAGAACTTCAAAATCTGTTCGAATATAAAAGCTATACGGATAAACTCGGAATTCATATGAATTATCGAGTATATGTACCCGCTTATTATGACGAAAAATGCGAATACCCCGTGCTTCTGTTCCTTCACGGAGCAGGCGAAAAGGGAAGTGATAACGAGATTCAGCTTACCGTCATGATGAACAGTATGTTCAATCAGGACAATGCACTTCTTACCGAGGCGATCGTGATCGCTCCCCAGTGCTCCTATGATATGGGATGGTGGGAAGTAGGATCCTTGAAGAGACTGCTTGATACCGTGTGTGACGAATACTCGGTAGATCATGATCGAATCTATGTCATGGGTTATTCCATGGGCGGCTTTGGTTCCTTTGATTTGATAACAAGCTATACAGATACCTTCGCCGCGGCGGTTCCCATCTGCTCGGGGGCATCTGCAAGTGATGCTTATACACTTGAAAATTTCCCGCTGTATATAGTTCACGGAGCCAAGGATAATACCTGCCCCGTAAGCGGCAGCCGTACTATCGTCAATGCTCTCAAAAATCTCGGCAGTACCTCGGTCGTTTACGAGGAGCTCCCGAATCACGGACATAACGTGTGGGGATATACTGCAAACAAGCCGGAGATACTTGAATGGCTGTTTGAGCAGGATCGCTCTGCAAGGAAGTAACAGATCAAGGAGAACTAAGCTATGAGAAGAATAGTTTCTGTATTTTTGTCGGCGGTAATGCTGTTGTCGTCGCTGATCGCGGTGTCAGCAGATGAAGTCTTGCCCTTCAAGGATGTAAAAAGCTCCGCGTGGTACTATAGCTCCGTAAGCACTGTGTACGCGGAAGGTATCATGGAAGGAAAGGGCGAAGGAAAATTTGCACCCAAAGCATCTATGACCCGAGCGGAGCTTGTGACGGTGCTCTGCCGACTTTCGACAGATGCCTACGAAGGAAAGGGCGAGGCACTCACCTTCAAGGACACAAAAAAGAGTGTATGGTACGCAGATTTTGTGGCTTGGGCGGTGGAATGCGGCATCGTTCTTGGTTATGAGGATAACACCTTCCGTCCCAATGCTCCGGTGCTTCGCTGTGAGCTTGCGAAGATGTTCGTAGGATTTCTCGAATACATGAACACACCTATGGAGGGTGTTCCCCATGTTGAAAGCTTTGCAGATTCAGCATCCTTCCCGAAATGGGCGGCAGACTACATCGAGACCCTTCGAAGGACCGGGATCATGGGCGGAGACACAGCGGGGAATTTTAATCCGAGAGCTAACGCAAGCCGTGCCGAAATCGCAACGGTGATCACACGGCTTCTGCCTATGCTTCGCGCAAAGGCGCCGATATATGTGGTGGAAAATGCCGTTTCAAATTATGTTTTCGTATATGATGACAGCGTTCCTGATATTGTGGAGGCTGTCACCGATCTCCAGTACCGCCTCAAGGTGCATCTTAAAATAAAGGCAAGATTTGTTCCCGCAAGCAAAGCCGAGACATCATACGGGCACGAAATAGTGATCGGAAACGTGCGCCACAGCGCAAAGCTCGTTTATGATACGCTTGATCCAACCGGTGACTTTGCAGTCACCTACAGCGGTGACGACATTGTAGCCGTGACCAATGATCCAATATTCTATCCCTACGTTTTCGCCGTTATTGAAAAATCCATTGTAGACAAATACGCAGACGGAAAGCTGAGGCTTTTTGAAAACTTCGGAATGAGATACAAGGATTCGGATATCAGCGAGCTGAACTATGCGGAATATCTTGCACACACGGATTCGGTGATCTGGAACTATATGGACGGCCTTTTTTCCCGTGAGAGCTATAAGGCATCCGATGGAACAGAGCTTCTGTATCGCCTTTATGTTCCCTCGGATTATGACAGCGAAAAGACTTATCCCGTTCTTGTTTTCCTTCACGGAGCCGGTGAACGCGGAAGCGATAACGCAGCACAGCTTTCCAATATGATAACCACCATGATACGCCACGACGGATCTCCGTTGACGGATGCCATAGTGATCTGTCCCCAGTGCCCTGAGAGCAATCAGTGGGTAGACACACCGTGGGCGAACGGAAGCTACAGTATTGATACTGTAAAGCGTTCAAACGAGCTTACGGCTGTGGTCGAGCTTCTTGGTGTCATCGGCGGGAGCTACTCCACAGATGCTGACAGATACTACGCCATGGGACTCTCCATGGGAGGCTTTGGCACATGGGACCTTATCATGCGAAGCACGGATATCTTTGCTGCGGCAGTTCCCATATGCGGCGGAGCTGATCCCGAAATGGCAGAAGAGCTTTGCAACTTCCCCATTTATACCGTACACGGCACCGCTGACAGCATCGTGCCGATAAGCGGTACAAGAGAGATGGTTGAGGCATTGAAGGATAAGAACAGCACGAAGCTCATATATGAGGAGCTTGAAGGCTATGAGCATAACGTATGGGACTATGTGGCAGGAAAGAAGGAGATACTCGATTGGCTCTTTGCGCAGAGACTTTCGGACAGGGCAGAATAATGATAAGTTACAGAGAGATTCAGAAAAATGAGAGCATACGGACATATATAGAGGCTGCAGACGCGTCACTTAATGCTCTCGGATATACGCGCCACAGCTTTGAGCACGTGACGAAGGTAGCGGACATGACGGGCTATATTCTTGAGACCATGGGATATGATGCCCATACGGCGGAGCTCGGCAGAATAGCAGCCTATCTTCACGATATCGGAAATATGGTAAACCGAGCGGATCATGCACAAAGCGGAGCAGTTCTTGCGTTTACTATTCTTGATAAGCTTGGATTTGAGCCGTCGGACATTGCCGATGTAGTATGCGCCATCGGAAATCACGATGAGACTGAGGGACTTCCCGTAAGTGCCCCGGCGGCAGCGCTGATACTTGCTGACAAATCGGATGTCAGACGTTCAAGGGTACGCAGTATAGACGGAGGACAGTTTGACATCCATGACAGGGTAAACTATTCCGTCACAAGCTCGTCTCTTGAGATAAACGATGCCCGAGACAAGGTCACGCTTTCCTTGACTATTGATACAGCCTTCAGCACAGCAGCGGAGTATTTTGAGATATTCCTCGGAAGGATGCTTCTTTGCAAGAAGGCAGCAGGCTTTTTCGGCCTTCGCTTTGAGCTGATCATGAACGGACAAAGTATGATGTAAAAAATACAGCTCCGAGAGCTTCGGTTGCGGAGCTGTCAGCTTGCTGACAAAGGTCTTGTGCTGACAAAATTCACAAAAGTTTTGATCGACCTTTTTTAAAAGGGCGCAGGGTCTTGGGGCAGCGCCCCGAGTCGCACTCCGCAGAGTGCGAAATCCCCCTTATTCGTCCAAAAAGCGACCCGCAGGTCGCGCATCCCCTTTTACTTTAGATTTATCCTTTGTTTTATTTGATAAACCCTGTGCGAAAGCACAGGGTTTATCATTAAGCTGAGATTAGCAACCGAAGCT
>JAFUPK010000030.1 GCA_017481265.1 Clostridia bacterium | reverse complement strand
TGCGCTGACAAAATGCACAAAAGTTTTGATCGACCTTTTTTAAAAGGGCGCAGGGTCTTGGGGCAGCGCCCCGAGTCGCACTCCGCAGAGTGCGAAATCCCCCTTATTCGTCCAAAAAGCGACCCGCAGGTCGCGCATCCCCTTTTACTTTTGATTTAGCCTTTGTTTAAGATGACAGCCTCTCACGTAGAGAGGCTGTTATTTATTATATTATTTTTGCAAGCTCGTCAACGGTATCGGCAAATACCTTCATGGCGCGTCTTACAGGCTCGGGTGAAGAAAGATCTATACCCGTGATCTTGAGCTCCTCTATGGGATAGTCGGATGCACCCGTTTTAAGGAATGCGAGATAATCCGATGCGTCACCGCTGTCAAGGATGTGCTGTGCGATAGCTACCGCAGAGCAGAATCCCGTTGCGTACAGGTACACATAGAAGGCTCTGTAGAAATGAGGTATGCGTGCCCACTCTATGGAATGGGTCTCGCCTACGTCAACACCGCTGTAGTACTTGAGATTCAATTCACGGTAGATGGAATTGAGATTCTCTGCTGTGAGCGGTGTGCCGGATTTGTGGGCTTCATGGGCAAGCTTTTCAAATTCCGCAAAGAGGGTCTGACGGAATACGGTCGTTCTGAAGCCCTCAAGGAAATGATTGAGGATATATGACCGCCTTGCGCTGTCTTCTTCGGTCTTTAAAAGATACTTTGTAAGGAGCACCTCGTTTACTGTGGAAGCGACCTCGGCGACAAGGATGGTATAATTATGATTTGCATAGTCCTGCTCACTGCTGGAGAAGTAGGAATGCATTGCGTGTCCAAGCTCATGAGCAAGAGTAAACACATCATCAAGTGTGCCTGTATAGTTAAGAAGCACGTATGGATGCACGCTGTGGACTCCGCAGGAGAAGGCTCCCGTGGTCTTGCCCACGTTTTCGTACACGTCTATCCAGTGCTCGCTCATTGCACGTTCGAGAAGAGAAACGTATTCTTCGCCGAGAGGTGCACAGGCACTCTTTACCAGCTCACACGCTTCCTCGAAGGTATAGCTGTCACGTACTCCCTCTACCATGGGACAATACAGGTCATACATATCAATTGAGTCAAGCTTCAGTACGCGCTGCCTCAGGTCTGTGTACTTCTTCATATGCTCAAGAGACGAATGTATTGCCTCAATAAGACTGTCGTACACGGATGTGGGGACGTTTGATGAAAACAGAGAAGCTTCAAGCGCGCTGTCAAAGCCTCGGACATCGGCAAAATAGGTGTCGAACTTTACGCTTCCCGAGTAGAGTGCGGCAAAGGTGTTGATGTATTTCTTGAATTCACCGAAATACTTCTCATATGCCTCGCGTCTGACGCGTCTGTCGGGGCTTGTCATGTACACAATAAAATTACCGTGAGACAGGGAAGCCTCTTCTCCGTTTTCGTCAGTTACCGTAGGGAAGGTCATATCTACGCTCTCGAGCATACCAAAGGTATCCGATGGGGTCTCTGACACGTCGCTGAGCATGGCAAGCATTTTTTCACCCTTTTCGTCAAGGGTATGGTCGGCACCTCTTGCAATGTCTTCGATTATATGTCTGTATCCGGACAGTACAGGGTCGCAAAGGAAGCCTTCAAGCTTCTCCTTGCCTGCAGAAAGTATCTCGGGATTCATAAAGGATACAGCGGAGCTGAATGACACGAGAAGGTTTACTGCACGTCCTGACATTGCCTGATACTCGGGGTCGGAATTGTCGGATTCCTTATGAAGGAATGCATACAGATACACCAGCTCCACCTTTTCACCTATCTCATAAATAGCGTCAAGGGAGTGCTTCAGTGTAGCGGCGTCATGTGTCATCTTACCGCGAAGGTCTTCGATCTGTACAAGTGAGGCTTCCGCCGCGCTGTATGCCTCTTCAAAGGCTTCGCGGCTCTCAAAAATATGAGAAAGCTCCCACATATAGCGGCTGTCCGTTTCTTTTCTCGGTTTAAGGCTCATTCGGCAAGATTCCTTTCATTTGCGTGGTTATAGTTACGCAGATTGTTTCATATCTTGTTTGTGAGGTCAGCGGAGCTCCTTTGCGATATCGGCAGCACAGTTGCGGCAGATCTTCTTGCCGTTGTGTACGATGATATCATCGGCATCTCCGCAGAAGATGCAGGCAGGCTCATACTTCTTGAGGATTACACGGTCTCCGTCGACGAAGATCTCAACGCCTTCGCCCGATGCGAGGCCGAGGGCTCTTCTTGTTTCGATGGGAAGAACAAGTCTTCCGAGTTCGTCGATCTTTCTTACGATTCCGAGTGATTTCATGATGGTTACACCTTTCATAAATGTATTTTGCTTCACTTGCGGTAATTCTATACAGCAAGGGAAATATTTTCTACAAAAGCAGAGAACTATTCTCTCCGTTACACATTTTACCGCGTTGCACGAATTTTGTCAATGAATATTCCATTAACGGATTGTAAATTGTAATTTAAAGGTTTATTTGTTCACAATTGAGGAAAAACGATGATAGGAAAGTGCTTCTTTTGGATATGTTCGGTATCTATGGTTTGTTCTGTAATCACAGGAAATACCAGTAAACTGGCAAGCGCCGTATTTGACGGATGTGCGGACAGTATTGAGCTTTCGCTGTCGCTTCTTGGCATGATGTGCCTTTGGTGCGGCGTTATAGAGGTATTCCGCGACGCGGGATTTGTGGGGGCTTTGGCTCGTCGGCTGTCATTCATATTAAAGAGACTGTTTCCGGACTGCGCCGACGACAGCGACATCATGGGGGACATTGCGTCCTCGGTTGCAGCAAATATGCTTGGCGTTTCAAGTGCGGCAACTCCATTTGCACTGTCTGCCATGGAAAAGTTAGACAAGAGGAACGGGTGCGGTGATACGGCAAGCGACGATATGGTAACGCTGTCTCTTTTGGGGTGCAGCTCTGTGAGCTTGTTCCCGACCACGGTGGTGACGCTGAGATATGCCGCAGGGAGCGAGTCGCCTTACGCGGTCCTTGTGCCCGTGCTTATATGCTCGGTCATCTGCACATCCTTTGCCATGCTGCTTTCTCGGCTTACTGCGAAAAATAAGCCTCTCGGGAAGGAAAAGCGAAAAAGCCTTGGAAAACGAAAGGAGCGGCTTTGAAGATGGAGACTTTGTCATCCCTTGCGGTTCCGACGGTGCTGATCTTGGCGGGACTTGTGATGGCGAGGGGAAAAAACGCCTTCGATGCCTTTCTGCGGGGCGGTGCTGAGGGAATGCGGACCACGTTTTCGCTGATACCGTCTCTTACGGCGCTGATTTGCGCTCTTTCCATGCTTCGCGCAAGCGGAGCTGCCGAGCTCTTGACAGAGCTTACGTCCCCTGTGCTGTCAGTTCTCGGCATACCGCCGGAGGTCATCCCGCTTGCCATCACCCGACCTGTGTCGGGATCGGCATCAACGGCGGCATTTTCGGCGCTTCTTGAGGAAACGGGGCCTGACAGTCTTGCCGCGCTTTGCGCCGCCATACTAATGGGAAGCTCGGACACGCTCATATACGTAATGGGTATGTATTTTTCACGTACTCATGTAAAAAAAGCACGCCGTGCCGTTGTTATCGGAGCTGTCGGAGCTGTGATGTGCCTTTTTTTATCTGCGGCGCTGGCGAGGATTTTTTTTCGCGATGCTGCATAGGAGGCCTCTGTGCAGGGGAAAGATGGAACAAAAGGTATTTGCGTAGCCGCAAGGCTGAATGGAGAGTACAATGGTTCGTGGCTGTGAAAAGCGTATATATCATGTAAAGAACCCGGAAAGCGAGCTTTTTGACGAGGCTTATCTCATACTTCGCAGAGGCGCGCGGACTTCCGCGGCGACACCGAGGGAGATCGAGCTTGAGGCTATGAGGATCCTTCGAGGAAGCGACAGAAGCCAACCGAAGAGCACTCAAAGGAAGCTCGGAAGCCTCAAGTCATTCTTCCTCGGAGCTGCTCTGTCGGCAGCTCTTATCGGAGGCTTGTCGATCCTTTTGTGGCTTGTTATGTGATGTGCGTTGTTTTGTTCAAAAATTCGCTCTTGACCTTGAGGGCGTAATACTGTATAATATATATAAGTAATGTTCTGTCCGATGCGGTGCGGGTACGTTTGCGCGCCGCTGATAACGGAAGAATTGGCTCGGGATATTCTCCGCCGCCTTCGGAGAGCTTTTATGTCCCGACGGATTCGGCTGATGCGCCGGTAATATTAAATTTGCGCCGATATGTGGGGCACTTTTTGTGATGCCCTTTGTTTTTTCATTCCCTCAGGTGTCCCGACGTGCGCACAGACAGAGCATACGATATACGATATATGAATATACCGACAGGGTCGTTTTGTTGTCGGTGAAAGAAGAAAGGATATTTTTAAATTGGCAAAGAAGAGTAAGAATTCTGCGGTGCATCAGGCATCCGCAGTCACGAAGAAGCCACAACACAAGCTTCGTGTTATGATGCTCGGCGGTCTTAACGAGATCGGAAAGAATATTGCTGTTATCGAGTACGGAGACAGCATGATAATCATTGACTGCGGCATCGCATTCCCCGACGAGGATATGCCGGGAATCGACCTGGTCATTCCCGATTTTACCTATCTTGAAAAGAATGTTGACAAGATCAAGGGAATCCTTATCACCCACGGTCACGAGGACCACATCGGAGCGATACCGTATCTGCTCCGTCAAATAAACGTTCCCGTTTACGGAACACGGCTTACGCTCGGCATACTTGAGAACAAGCTTGCAGAGCATAAGCTTCTCGGAAGCCGCACCCTGATTACCGTTGAGGCGGGTACGATACTGTCGCTTGGTGCATTTAAGGCGGAGTTTATCAGGGTCAATCACTCCATAGCCGATGCCTGCTGTATTGCTGTGACCACTCCTGTGGGAGTTGTAATGCACTCGGGAGACTTCAAGCTTGACGTTTCTCCCATCGGCGGAGAAATGATGGATCTTACCAGGATCGGCGAGTATGGGCGTCAGGGCGTGCTCCTTCTCATGTGCGAGTCCACAAATGTTGACAGAGCAGGCTACACCCCCTCCGAGAGAAATGTCGGAAGCGCCCTTGATGCTATCTTCATGCAGAATCCCCACAAGAGGATCATCATTGCCACATTCTCGTCAAATGTCCACCGCGTTCAGCAGATCATAAACGCCAGCGTCAAATTCGGACGCAAGGTTGCCGTAACGGGAAGAAGCATGATCAATGTTATCGGCGCCGCAGTAAGACTCGGCTACATGGACGTTCCCGAAGGCGTGCTCATCGACATCTCCGAGATCGGACGTTATCCCGGTGAGATGATAACCATCGTTACCACGGGATCTCAGGGTGAGCCTATGTCTGCCCTTTACAGAATGGCGTTCTCCGACCACAATCAGGTGTCCCTTACAAGCGAGGATCTGGTGGTGCTTTCATCCCATGCCATCCCCGGAAACGAAAAGCTGGTGGGACGCATCATCAACGAAATGTACCGCCGAGGTGTCAACGTGTACCATGACGACGCGGAGGTGCACGTGTCGGGTCACGCCTGCCAGGAGGAGCTGAAGCTTATGCACGCACTGACGAAGCCCAAGTTCTTCATGCCCATCCACGGCGAGTACCGCCACCTCATGCAGCACAAGGAGCTTGCAGAGTTCATGGGCATGGATCCAAAGGATATTTTCGTCTGTGACATCGGGCAGGTGCTTGAGCTTGACCGCGATTCCTGCAAGAGAGGCGCATCCGTGCCCGCAGGCAAGACTCTTGTTGACGGATACGGCGTCGGAGATGTGGGCAACATCGTTCTCCGCGACCGCCGCCATCTTGCTCAGGACGGACTTATCGTCGTTGTAGCTACCGTTGACATGGATCAGCGTGTGCTTATTTCCGGTCCCGACATCATCTCCCGCGGATTCGTTTACGTCCGCGAAAGCGAAGAGATGATGGAGGAAGCCCGCGAGATCGCACGAAATCTGCTGACTGACCTTCTCGATTCGGGCGTCACCGAATGGACACGGCTCAAGCAGCAGACAAAGGATGCTCTTTCTAAGTATCTCTACTCAAAGACAAAGCGCAAGCCCATGATCTTACCCGTTATCATGAACGTATAAAAGCATAAGAAACAAAGGACATTATGGAATATAGAAACAAAGGAAAAGCAGAGCTTCTGTCTCCCGCGGGAAACCCCGAAAAGCTCCGTGCGGCTGTGCTGTATGGCGCTGATGCCGTTTATCTTGCGGGCAAATCATTCGGTATGCGAGGTGCATCCGGAAACTTCACAAACGATGAGCTGAAGTGGGCTGTAGAATACTGTCACAGCCGCGGCGTACGTGTTTATATAACTCTTAACGTAATGCCGCGCACGGCAGAATACCCCGCACTTACTGAATATGTGGACTTTCTGCGCGACCTCGGTGCCGATGCGGTCATCGTCGGCGACATCGGTGTTTTCTCTCTTGTGAGAGAGAGAGCACCGCAGCTCGACATACATATTTCAACTCAGGCATCCGCTGTATCGGCGGCATCCTGCAACGCATGGTATAAGATGGGCGCGAAGAGAGTTGTTCTCGCCCGCGAGCTGACCTTCCGCGAAATACTTGACATCAAGCGGAATATTCCCGAGGAGCTTGAACTTGAGGCATTCGTCCACGGTGCCATGTGCATCTCCTACAGCGGACGCTGCCTCTTGTCGAACTATTTCACGGGAAGAGATGCAAATCACGGAGTATGCGCGCAGTCTTGCAGATGGATGTACTCGCCTGTGGCAGATCCTGCCCGTGAGATACAGCTTTCCGAGGCTAACCGTCCCGACGTTCCCATAGCCGTTGCGGCTGTTGAGGACGGCGGCGACACCTTCTTCATGTCATCACGCGACACATCTATGATAGAGCACATCCGCGAGCTTGAAAAGTCGGGCATCGCAAGCTACAAGATCGAGGGCAGAGTTAAGAGCGCCTATTATACAGCCGCAGTAACCAACGTCTACAGAATGGCTCTTGACAGCTACAGACGTGATCCGGACAGCTACGTAACCGATCCCCTGTGGGTGCGCGAGCTTGACAGCGTCAGCCACAGAGAGTATGGTACGGGCTTCTATTTCAGATCCCCTCATGAGGATGCCAACACCGTTACAATGCACGGCTACATCCGTGAAAAGGCGTACCTTGCCACGGCTGTGGAGGATTCCGTTACCGCAGATGAGGACGGGCTTTACGACACTCTCTTTGTCGAGCGCAACAAGCTTGTGGCAGATGAGACGGTGGAGCTTATCTCACCCGGTAAGGTGGGACGCGCCTTTAAGGCAGACTCCCTCAGAAATGAAAAGGGAGAGCCTATCGAGTCGGCTCCCCATCCGGGTATGTATTTTAAGCTGAAGGTCCCCTTTCCCGTGAAGGAGGGCGACATCCTTCGCGGCGGTGAATAATGAGATAATACACGAAAGGAATTATGCATATGCCTAATATAATCGAGCTGTTAAAGGCTTTGCTTCTCGGAATAGTTGAAGGCATTACTGAATGGCTTCCCATCAGCAGTACGGGACATATGATCCTTGTAAACGAATTTATCGGCGGAAATGCAGGCTTCTTCGGAGAAGACCTGTTCCTCTACGGTATCCAGCTTGGCGCGATACTTGCCATAGTGACACTGTATTTTAAGAAGCTTAACCCATTTGCGCCTTCTAAGACGGATGCCGAAAAACGTGATACGTGGCAGATGTGGTTCAAGGTAGTTGCAGCCTGCCTTCCTGCGGCAGTAATCGGACTTGCCCTCAACGATTTCATGGACAATTTCGAGAATTGGCAGGTCATCAGCGCAACGCTCATTATCTACGGTATTGGTTTTATCGTGATCGAGAGCATAAACAAGGGGAGAAAGCCTCGTGTTACGTCTATCAGCACCATGAGCTACAAGACAGCGCTCCTTATCGGTGCGTTCCAGGTACTGTCCATCGTCCCCGGCACATCCCGTTCGGGAGCGACCATTCTCGGCGCCATCCTTCTGGGATGCTCCCGTGAGATAGCGGCAGAATTTTCATTCTTCCTTGCAATTCCCGTCATGTTTGGCGTAAGCGCGCTGAAGCTTGTAACCAACGACTACATAATGACCTCTGCGGAGTGGATCATCCTTGCTGTTTCCATGGCGGTGGCATACGTGGTGTCCATGATCGCTGTCAAGTTCCTTACAAGCTTTGTAAAGAAGCATGATTTCAAGGTATTCGGCTGGTATCGTATCATACTCGGCGCGGCTGTTATAGGATTCTTCCTTTTGAAGTGATTTTAAAAAAAAAACGCACAACCGACGATGAAGTGATATAATCCCCTTAGAGTAGACACTTGAAAAAACAAAAAGTTTTCAAGGCTACTTTAAGGGGGTTAATTTTATGCCAAGAAGGAAAGGAAAAAACAAGAAATACAGTGCGGAATTCAAGTTGTCGGCAGTGAAGTCATATTTGAACGGAGAAGGCAGTTTGGTAACACTAAGTAAAAAGTTGGGAATCGCACACAAAGAAACTTTACGAGAGTGGGTTTTATGGTATAATGGTCATAGAGAGTTCAAAGAGCGGAGTTCCGCAAAAGGAGAAATATATATGACCAAAGGAAGAAAGACCACGCAAGAAGAACGGGCAGAGATCGTAGCGTTCTGCATCGAACACAACAAGGATTACGGTTTAACAGTAGAAACGTACAACGTGTCGTACCAGCAAGTCTACGCATGGGTGCGCAAGTACGAAGAAGGTGGAGTGGATAAGCTCAAGGACAACCGAGGAAGAACGAAGCCGGTTGAGGAAATGACAGAGGTTGAAAAGCTCAAAGCTGAAATGAAGATACTTGAAGCTAAGAACAGACAGCTTGAAATAGAGAATGAGTTCATAAAAAAATTGCAGGAACTAATAGGGGGTGGTCGCTGACCGGAGTACGGCAGGAGCATATCTACATAGCAATTGAATTTCTTAACGTCCACAAGGGATATTCCATAAAAGAAATATGTCTTGCATTGAAATTAAACAGATCTTCCTACTACAAATGGAAAAAGAGGAAGCAAAGCAAGAGCGAGCTTTTGAACATACAAATTACGGAGTATGTAAAGGATTACTACGAAGAAAGCAACGGAGTTCTCGGCTACAGACAGATGAGTATTACCATAAACCGAGAGAAGATCGACGAACTTCCTCATAGAATTAACATCAAGAGAGTACACCGAATTATGCGCATACTTGGACTTAAATCCGTCATTCGCAGAAAACGTCCGGATTATGTGAAATTCACACCTGAAATTACCGCCCAGAACGTACTTAACAGAGATTTCAAGGCAACTGTTCCGTTCGAGAAATGGCTTACCGACGTTACGGAGTTTAAGTATTACGTTGGACCCGAGGTAAAGAAGCTCTATCTATCTGCAATCCTTGATCTTTATGACAGACGTATCATTGCATACAAGATCGGCGACAGCAACAACAATGCACTTGTTTTTGAAACCTTTGATGAGGCAACGGCTTTTTATCCCAATGCAAAACCGATCTTTCATAGCGACAGAGGATTTCAGTATACCAACAAAGTGTTTCACCAAAAGCTTGTGGAAGCCGGTATGATCCAAAGTATGTCCCGTGTTGGGAGATGCCTTGACAACGCTCCGATGGAGGGCTGGTGGGGTATCTTGAAGTCCGAAATGTACTATCTTAAAAAGTTCACGAGCCGTGAATCTCTTGTTTCCGCTATTGAGAACTACATACACTTTTACAACACGCGCCGCTACCAGAAACGTTTGAATTGCATGACACCTTGCGAGTATTACCTCGCCACCGCCGCGTGACGAAAAATCTCCCCCTGCTGCGCAGCAGGGGGAGATGAAAGAATTTATTCAATTAACATATTCTTTTTGTTTTTTAGCCTGTCTACTTGACAGGGGGCACATTA
>JAFUPK010000029.1 GCA_017481265.1 Clostridia bacterium | reverse complement strand
CCGTGTGATACACCGCAGCCCTTCTCTCGATCTTTTCCGTATCGGAAAAAGCCTTGTACTGCTCAACGCCGCTTCTGACTGCAAACCAGACTGCCGGTACCATAACGCCGACAGCAACAAGTCCGCTCCACCACACCTGAAAGAACACTACCGTAATTACGGACACGAGTTGAGTTGCGATATACAGAAAATTCCGCAGACGCCATACGCGGTGTACCATAGTGCCTCCCGCACCGTTTGATACTCTGCCGATAAGATCGTGAGTTTCGCTGTTCTCGATGTGCTCATATTTAAGGCTTGCCTTTTTCTTCAAAAACGCCTCTTCGATCAGATACGTAAGGCGCGGATAACAGCAGTTGTCAAGGAAATACTCGATCGCAAAAAGGATCTCCGGAATTATTGCAAGGGCGAACATATTTGCAAGAGGCTTGAAAATCGCACCTTTTTCAAGCTCGCCGCCGATTATGGAAAGCGCCGTGTCAACAAAGCCTGCCGTTGCGAATATCTGGAAGGATGGGATAAATGACAATGCCCAGCCGAGAATAAATTCAAGGGTTATGTACACGGGAGCCGCCTTGAACACCAAAAGGAAGCAGTCAAACAGATTCCACTTTTTCGCCTTGATGGTCAGTTCTTTTTCTCTTTTGTCTTTCTTTTTATCCATAGACTTTCCTTTCTTTTCGTTTGTTTTTTGCACTGCAGTCTGCTTTATCATATTAACACGCGACACAGAAGCTGTCAATAAATCATCAGTTGAGTGAACTGTCCTAAGCTGATCCGAAACGCAAATTCCTGTACTTCGGACACAGGAAGCCAAGTTGGAGAATAGCGGGAGAATATAGAAGCCTTGCTTAAAAACAGAAGTTCATCTATACAGCGCAGGTATATTATATCACAAATTTCCCATTTGTAGTGATAAATCACTAAAATATTTTTTATTTTTCAAGAAGCCTATTGTTAGTGACACTTCACTAACAATGAGACCAAAAAAAGTGTATTATATTTAGTGATAAATCATTAACAAGGAGATTTTGGAGCTATGACTAAATGAACACGAGAGAAGCGGTTGCCAACCGTATAAAGGAGCTTTGCAGCGAGCGCGGCATTACCCCTAACGGAATCAGCATTATTTCGGGAGTGCCTCAGGCTACAGTAAAGAGCATATTAAACGGCGAAAGCCAAAATCCCGGAGTAGTTAATATCAAGAAGCTGTGTGACGGCTTTGAGATAACTCTCGGAGAATTTTTCAGCACTCCTGAGTTTGACACTCTTGAGCAAGAAATAAAATAATTATTTTCCACATTAAGATAATCACTCCGAGGAAGATGCACCTCGGAGTGATTTTTTATGCTTAATTATAAATTTATGTATATGTATTTACTGACACTAAGAAAATTATAGTATCACTATTTTAAAAGTCTATAAATGCTATGTGGTCATTCCTCATAATAGTGATATAATAAAATCACAGAAGCGCTTCTGAAATAATCGGAGGAAAGTTATGTCTATTGGAACAACAATAAAAAGACTGCGCAGAGAACGCAGTATCACTCAGGAACAGCTTGCGGAGTATTTGGGCATCAGCACTGGGGCAGTATCCCAATGGGAATGTGACCGTACTACGCCCGATATTACTCAGATTCCTGTTTTGGCAAATATTTTTGAAGTCAGTGCTGATATACTGCTTGAAATTGACGT
This sequence comes from Clostridia bacterium, assembly GCA_017481265.1. Classification (GTDB taxonomy): domain Bacteria; phylum Bacillota; class Clostridia; order Oscillospirales; family CAG-272; genus RUG11130. The sequence goes on along the minus strand of JAFUPK010000029.1, from coordinate 11,589 downwards.
TGGAAAAAGCAAACGTGCAAAAGAGATCGTCCATTTTGAGAGACAATGCGATATGCTTCATCATCAAGGCAAAAATGAGGATCGCCTATTGCTTTGCCGAGAAATGGTTAAGAAATATCCAAACGACGAAGCCGTATTATTCCAGCTCATGAAAGCATTAAAGGCGACAAGAGAAAATGAATGCTATTCTGAGATTATCACATTAGGCGAAAGGCTGCTTGCAAGTGATAATTTAGAGAAGCGCCATGCCGCCATCCGATGCTTGTGCTTTACACACGAAGTTAACGGCAATCATGATGAAGCACTGAAATATGCCGCCATGATTCCGCAAAACGAAGATCTATTCATTCATATTTTAAACGGTCAAGAACTGCTTGAGCATTGTCAAAAGTATTTTTCTAATATTTGTAATCAGATGTTTTTTTATATCAATCGTATTGTTTACCTTGATTCATCTCACTACACTAACGAGGAACGTCACATCATTTGCAAAAAGCTATACGATATATACCATATTATACACGAAAACGCCGATTTTGGATATATGGATGAGGATCGCCTTGGAAGGCTTTGTTTCCGTATGGCACAAGACAGTGCTATGTCCGGACTACCGGAACAGGCTCTTGACGAGCTTGAAAGAATGGTCGCACATTTTGACAAGGTAACGAAATTCAAGCATTTAGACTATACCTCGCTTTTGCTCAACACTCTTTCTTGCGATGAAAGCACCGTAAGAAAAAAAGATGAAGACAACATCTATACAACATTTTTTAACTATTTGAACAACCGAATCCAATGCTTTGAAAGCATTGCAGATACGCCTCGATTTATTGCTGTGATGCAACAACACGCCGAAAGAGCAAATCGTTAAACAAAAGCAGAAGCTGAACCGCGCATCTGTATGGTTCAGCTTCTGCTTTATTGGTCATTCAACATTTAAACTTACTTTCATCAATTCCTTAATATTTTGACAAACCGAATTAAGTCGTTCTTTTTCTTCTTCGGAGATATTTGCGTGACACGAGTATGCGTTTATATCCCAAAGCAGGTAATGCATATCGTCAGCCATTCTTTCTTTAAGGTATGCAAGACGATCGTCCCCTTCAAGAGCCCAATAGATATTGCGCTCAAGGCTCGTTTCTATAGGTGCCATACCGTCGGCAATTTGCAACGCCTCGGCTTTTCTGTTCGTATCGCAATAGTGGCGGAACAAAATACTGCGCGCCGTGTTTCGGCAGTCGCTATCCGTTGAATGTTGTTCTATTCTATACGCGATAGAGACTATTTCTCCATCGTATTCTTTGCACAATTCCTCGTCCTCGCTTGCAACATATAATGCGTACATCAATGAGCAGAGGAGCTGTTCGTTATTCGGATATTTGTTTAAAGCTTCGCGCAGCCTTATAATCGGTTCATCAGTCATACCCTGATTGATTTTTTCTTCCGCAACGGAAATGATGCTTCTGATCTCCCTATGTTTTTCTTTTTCATCCACACCGAGCAATCCATCGACGGTTGTGCCAAATAATTCAGCTAAGGCAGGCAAAGCGAATATATCGGGACAAGTAGCACCCGTTTCCCAACGGCTAACTGCTTGAGGCGACACTCCCATATACTCGGCAAGCTGTTCTTGTGTCATATCTTTTTCTTTTCGTAATTTCTTGATCTTATCTTTAAACTGTAACATAGTTTCCTCCAAAAATATTTTTTGAAAGCTTTCGACTATATTATAGCATACTGTTCTAATAATTCAAGCAATCGTTTTGAGGGGAAATATAAACAAAACCGAGAGAAGGAGAGCCCGTATGGATTGTACGAGCTCTTCCTCTCTCGGTTGCCTTCATTCATCTGTTATGCTCACACCATCACTCGCATTTCTCAATGGGGATCCAAAGCTCGCGGTAGCGGTCATCACTTTTTGCCCCTCTGTACCAATGGGTTACAACTATCTCAGGAGCTTCGGCAAGCTGATACCCCGATGAAGGAAGCCATTCGCTTGCTATTTGACGTCTCAGTTCAAGAAAGGTCAGCGTAGGGTATGCACTTCTTTCAGTCTCAAAAACTGCGTAAGTGGCTTTAGGAATAGTAACATTCTCATAATGACGTGCAAATTCTTCGCCGAGAATACATTTCTTTTCAAGGTTGTTTCTGTAATACTCAGTCAAGTGATTTGCAATATAAAAGTCGTACCCGTCATCGCCAATATTCGAAATTACGTTGTAGTCCTTCTCTATATCCCCTGCAAGGGCTCCGAGAATATACTGCAGAGGTCTTGTGGTAACGTACATATCCTTTTCTTGCGTTTGACGTTCACCGGGAACCCCCTCAAAGTGTCGTTTATACCCGGTCAAGACCATTTCATCTTTTGTTTCAATTCGATAATTCATTTTTTTACCGCCTTCAAGTGAAAATTTCAGTACAAGACGGGAGTAAGCTCTGAGTACACTGCCGCACTCTCGCGCTTCCGACGGCAGTATTCCATGGAATTTTCGAAATGCTTTTGCAAAGCTGTCCGGACTTTCATAGCCGTACTTCAGCGCCACGTCAATAACCTTTGCCGTTCCCGCGGCAAGCTCTGCTCCCGCAAGGGACAGCCTGCGGCACCTGATATACTCGCCTACGGTGAAACCGCAGAGGATGCTGAACACACGCTGAAAGTTATAGCTTGATGAAAAGCTTTGCGCCGCGACCGTCTCATAATCGATCGTTTCCGTAATGTTGTCTTCGATATAGTCGATCGCCTTTTGTAATCCGATTATCCAGTCCATAGCTCTCCTCCTTCCTGTCTGAGCCTATTTTATCACACAGGGGTATCTCTTTTCCCGATTTTTATTGCTCACTTTTATCGGCTGCCTTCATTCATCCATAATGCTGTCTGCGTCAAATCCGTCGATCTCGATAATATCGCAAAGCTCGATACCGAAGCGTTCAAACAGGTCTGCGTTCTTCTTAATTTCAGCACCGCATCCCTTGGCACAGCCAACGATCACCTTAAGTGCACCTGTTTCGATGCAGTCATCTATCATGAAAAGCACCCGCTTATTATCGTATTCCCTGCACTCGATCAGGACGTACTTTTCATCAAGGCAAAGGATTATTACACGGTGTGCCGGATCATCCACGCGGCGCATTTTTGAAATAAAATAGTTTGCGGCACGGGAGAATGAGGATATGGGCCTTTTTGCGATCTCCTCGTCGATCTGTCGTCTCTGTTCCTCGGAAGCATTTATAATATACTCCGCGGCACGCTCACCGATACCCTTCACGCTCATAAGCTCTTCCTTGGAAGCACTGAATACCCCATCAAGGTCACCGAAGCGGTCAAGAAGTCTGTGTGCGATGGGATTTGTATTCACCCGCGGGATCGCGTCGAACAAAAACAGCTCAAGAAGCTCGTGCAGCTCAAAGCTGTCCGCTCCTTCTCTTTCAAAACGTTCACGCAGGCGCTTTCTGTGATTCTTATGTATATTCTTATCCGAATTTTCCATATATCCACTCTTTTCTTTAATAATTTCCCAAGCAAACAGCACACGACCGGAGAAATTTTGCTTTTGTCAAAATCACTCCGGTCATAGTCTTATTTTGCACCTACTGCTCTCATATACATATTAGTCCATGCGGGCGAGTTCGCCGCCTCAAGATTGTTGATGAAAAGGATATCGGTAAGCTCATAGTCTGCAAACATCTCGTACACGTTCATAGACGTGTAGCGCGTGTCAACAACGATTATATTTCCGTAATTCTCCGCAAGGAACGGAACCATTGCATTTCCGTATGAGTCCTTCAGCACGAGAATATTCCTGTCCTGAGGATTCTCGGGAACGTTTATGACAGTATAAGGATTATCTCCGCAGAGGAAAGCTGAGTAGGTCTTGCTCCATGTCATGATAGCCTCGGAATAAGTCGCCGTCGTACCGCTTCTGTCAGTAATGGTCATGGTCAGCTTCTTTCGGGTCATGAACGCCTCGATCTTATCCTTGAAGCTCTTAACTCGCTCATCCTTGGTGAACTCATACATTGATCCGCTGTAATCCTCAGTCAGCACTTCAATGTCAAAGCCGTCAAGTGGTGTTGCCTCAAGTCCAACGGATTCGACAAACGCCTTATATGCGTAGTAAGCACCCCGCTGAGTCCAGTGGTGGTCACTTCTGAAATAGATATATTCGTCGCGGTTTGCGTACATTTCATTATATGGACTTACAAAGTTGATCTTCTCGCCGCCAAGGACAGCAGGATCGTTCATGATCTCCTCCATCGCTTCAAACACAGCCTCCTGATCGGTAAGCTGAGACTTTACTTCCTCGTTGTCGATCTTTATAGCCGAGGTGGGGATGATACACACATTGACCCTTGCATCGGGGAACAGCTTCTTGTAGTAAGCCGCCACCTTGGCAAAGGTTTTCACATTGTCGGGAATATACCAACACTGGGTATACACCGCGTCTCCGTAGATAAAGAGACCGTTGGTCATAAAGTCGGCAGTATCGCCGTTATCCACGCCTCCTGTGCTTACAGCTTCCACCTTTACAGTGCATGAAGCCGTGCTTGTGCCGTCACTGCAGGACACCTCGGCACTTCCCGCCTTCAGTCCCTTGACTTTGACAGTTGTACCGTCAGGCTCTATAGACACCACACTTTCGTCCGTCACGCTCCATGTGACATTTCCACCGTCAGCATTTTCAGCATTGAGCACAGCTCCGCTTCCTGCTGTAAGTGTAAGCTGCGTACGCGAAAGCCTTATACCCTCTGTCGGTTCTGCGGGCACTTCCGTTGATTCCCCCGGTTCATCTTCTCCGCCTGCATTTCCCGTAAGCAGGGAATCGAGAATATCTCCTACATCGGAGGTATCAGTCGATGCTGAGCCCGAGCCGTTGTCAAGAATAACAAAGCTTCCGTCGCCTAAGTTATAATCATAGCCGCGGAGGGTATCAAGCTTCTTTGACAGGGAAACGATGCCGTCCCGTCCGATAAAGGTATCGGCAAAGAAGCTGTTGATTCCTTCGGTAAAATCGCCCGAGGTAAGCGCAGAAAACGAAAACTTCGGAAACTCGGCAAGCTTTCTCTTTTCTACTTCAGACTCCGTGGGTCTGTTGAACTGAAATATATTTACAAAGCTGACAGCGAAGAAGATAACTGCACAAATGATTATACAGGTCACATCAGCGCGGCGCCTTTTTTTCATACGCTCGCGTCTTATGCGTTCTTCCCTTCGCAGATCTCGTCTGTTATTATCCATTTTGATCCTTTCTCAGAAGTTCCAGTACAGGAACGGGCTGTAGGTGTCGCCGATCATTCTTACCGTAGAGATCAGGATCAGAATAAGGGACACAGCGGTCATAACGTATCTTCTCGTTTCATATGAGACTCTGAATCTGCGGCGCAGATACTCGGTAACCTTCGGGACTACAGGGAACGCAAGGATCACACCAACGATCAGCAAATTGAGGTTATCGAAAATGATGGATCTTGCGAAGATGTCCGTAAAAGAGTCCACGCCGATACCGAAGAGGTATCCAAGGGAGCTCCACAAATTGTCGGTAAAGTAGAAGATCGCAAAACCGAATACGGTTATAAAAGCAGTGTAGACACGTGAGACGATCTCACCTGCTATCTTCGGCAGCTTTTCAAAGAAGGAAAGGAGGAACTTCTTTTCAATGATCAAAAGCACGCCGTAGAACATTCCCCACAGAACAAAATTCCACGATGCACCGTGCCAAAGTCCGGTGAGGAACCATACAACAAGGATGTTGCGGATATGGCACCGTCTGTTTCCGCCGAGAGGGATGTACACATAATCACGGAAGAACGTACCGAGGGACATATGCCACCTTCTCCAGAACTCGGTAGCGGATTTCGACGCGTAGGGATAATTGAAGTTTTCAAGGAAACGGAAGCCGAACATTCTGCCGAGACCGATAGCCATATCGGAATATCCCGAAAAGTCGTAGTATATCTGTAAAGTAAAGAACAGCGCACCCGCCCAACGTCCAACGACGGTGACCGTAGATGTAGCATAAAGCGCTTCAGCCGCCGCAAAGCAGGTGTCGGCGATAAGGAGCTTCTTTGCAACGCCTGTGGCAAAGCGGTAAATACCCTCGCAAATGTCAAAGGGACGCACACGCATATCGTCAAGCTGTAAAGCTATGTCCTTATATCTTACGATAGGTCCCGCAATAAGCTGAGGGAACAGCGAAACATACAAAAGGAGCCGCGAAAAGGACATCTGTACTTCGGTATCTCCTCGGTACACGTCAATGACGTAGGACATAGCCTGGAAGGTGAAGAAGCTGATTCCTATGGGCATTATAAGCTGAGGTACGGGAATATTAGTACGGAAGATGAAGTTGAAGGTCTCCGCCGCAAAGCCCGTGTACTTGAAATATGCAAGCACGGATAGATTCACGGCAATGGCACAAACAAGCCACAGCTTACGCATCCGCTGTTCCTTATATGAAGCAATGAGCCTTCCGAAAATATAGTCAAAGCCTACGGTAAGCACCATAAGGAACACGTACACAGGCTCGCCCCAGCCGTAAAACAACAGGGAGAACGCAACAAGTACTGTTCGCCGTGTGGAGTTTTTCTTTGCTAAGAAGTATGCGATCATCAGCGCAGGCAAAAACGCATAAACGAAAAAGGGATGTGAAAATACCATTCTGAATAATCCTCTCAGCCTTCAAGAGATGCAATAATATGTGGAACATCGGATGGCCTGTCCGCCACGGCATCGGGTTTTGCCTCGACAAGAACTTCTCGGTCACGAAGTCCCCACGAAACAGAGATACAGCGGGTACCTGCGCGCCTTGACACCTCCACGTCAACCACTGAGTCTCCGAGGTAAACTGTCTCGTCGGCACTGACTCCGAGAGTCTCCATCATTTTGAGGAGCATATCGGGGTAAGGCTTCCTTCGGATACCAACCTCCTCCATTTCTCCCATGCAACCGTCAATATTCGGGAAGAAAAGGTCGCAAAGCTCCTTCGTGGACTTGTAATACTTGTTAGAAACCACGGCAACACGTCTGCCCTGCTCCTTCAGAGTGCGGAGCATCTCGCAAATACCCTCATACGGAGCCGTCTCGCGGAGCATATTTTCAAGGTAAAGCTTTTTATATTCGTCAGTTGCCTTTTTTAAAGTTTCACAGTCTGTACCCGCAGGAAAAGAGCGTTCAACAAGCTTCGCGGCGCCGTCACCAACATAGCTTGCCACCTCTCGCTCCGTATGAAGGGGCTGACCGTACCGTTCCATGAGGAGATTCACCGCATAAGTAAGGTCTGTTATACTATTGAGCAGTGTTCCGTCAAGATCAAAAATGACTGCTTTATATTTCATAATATCTGTTTTTCCCTTCTGTAGTATACGCGCCGCTTTATTTTCTGCAAAAGGCTAAAAGCGTGCGGATTTTGTCGTCTATATAATATTATACCTTATACAAGATGCTTTTTCAATAGCGTTCGGGAAGATAATTTTGGGAGATTTACAGTTTTTCTTCCCGAACGCTATTGACACGAACTGCTTGCGATTGTATAATAAATACGTAGGGGACGGCACCCATAACAAAAAACAGAGACGGCACACCACAGCCGTAAAAACCAAATAAGGGGGAGACACCCATTGCAAAAACACGAAAGTGCCGAAGTTGTCCGCGCAGATACAGCTAAAAAAATAGCCGTCGTGGACGAAAACGGCAAAGAATATGAAGCTACTTACCTGAAACGGGCTCGTGGGCTCGTAAAGCACGGCAGGGCACGCTTCATCAACGAAAATACAATATGTCTTGCGTGTCCGCCGGATAATTTTAAATTAACGGAGGATAATTCCATGACACATAACGAAAATATAAACGTAAATATTGAGACGGGCGAACTTACAGAAGCTCCTGCAACCGAAGGCAAGTACACTCTTGAATATTTTCTTGAGAAGATCGAAAAGCTGAGCGTTGAATACTCATCAGAAAAGACTAGTGAAATCGTATGGCACATCTCAAATATAAAAAATGAGAGTACTCCCTGCGGAGGTTCCGGTGAGGAGATAGCGAAGGCTGCAGCTTCTGCCGTAAGAGAACGGGAAGAGACTGTTCGTAAGATGCTCGATTTCTACATCAGAATGGTAGACGAGCTGAAGCCGAAGGCAACTTCTCCCGCTGACGATAGAAAAATGTTTCTTGATTGGGTTAGGGACTGCACAGGTGCAGCAGAACCCGGTGTCGAAATGCCCGACTACGCAAGGTTATGGAATGAAATGAAATAAAGTTCAAAAAAGGAGGCAGAGCGATCTGTCTCCTTTATTGTTGGATTCTTTATGTGATTTCGTGATATAATAAATTTCAAAATTAGCTGTTGAATTTTACGAAGAATTAGTATATAATATATACAGCAAATAATTCGAAAGGGGACTTACTATGCCTAATATTAAACCCGTATCCGATCTTCGCAACTACAATGAGGTACTGCGCGGTATTTCTGTAGGCGAGCCTGTTTTTCTTACAAAAAACGGAAGAGGAAGATATGCTATCGTAGATATTGAAGAATACGAGAAAATGCAGTCTGTGATCAAGCTGGTGAGCGAACTGAGTTATGGAGAAGAATCGGTGAAAGCGAAAGGCTTTGCAGACATCTCCGACGTAGAAAAATTGCTTGCAGTAGACATGGGGTAATTAAATTGCAAAATATATTTGACAAAGTTGAAAGCAATATGGACAATCTTGTAGATAACAGTGTTTGGTGGTCAAACTGTGCATCTGAAGAACAAATGGCAGATGCGAAAAACGGTCAGCTCGAACTAACACTCGGAATCAGCAAGCCTGTCCCGAAAGATTGGATAAGCGATATTTGCGGCAGAAAGGTTTTATGTTTAGCCGGTGCCGGAGGACTTCAAGCACCACTACTTGCAAATGCAGGCGCTAAAGTAACGGTAATAGATATATCTCAGAAAATGCTTGATAAAGATATCCGAATGGCTGAAAAATATAATTTGGATATAAAAATTGAGCATGGAAACATGACTGACTTATCAAGATTTGAGAATGAAACTTTTGACTATGTAATAAACCCTGCATCACTGTTCTATGTGCCAAGTGTGCATCCTGTTTTCAAAGAATGTTACCGTGTTCTGAAACACAGCGGTTCGCTTATTATAGCAGCGCCAAGTCCCATTGCATATGTCTGTGATTTTGTTGATGATGAAAACGGTGGTTATTATAAGGCAGTAAATAGGATGCCCTATTCATCAGCAGAACATCCGGATCAAGGGGACTGGATCGAATTTGGACATACAATGGCTGACTATATTGGTGGACAAATTGCCTGTGGCTTTGTTATTACAGGCTATGTGGAAGACCAACAAGAAGATATAACAGATCTTCCCTTTATGACAAAAGCGACAAAGCTATAATTATCAAATCGTTACCGAAATACTATAGAACGATATAGCCAGCGAATTATACTCGCTATCCAAGTTTGTAAGACACGGAGAGAAATCCGCGAAGGCGAAAGGCTTTGTAGATATTACCGACGTAGAAAAGCTACTTGGAGCAGACAATGTATAAGATAGTATTTTCGCTAGCCACTGCTATTGAATACAAGAAATTTCAAACGGTATTGGCATCATAATATGATGTGTAGATACAAAACTAATCTAAACAGAAAGGGTGATGACATATGAAAATGAATCGTGTATGGAGGGTTCGCGTTTCTTAACCCTCCGAATAAAACTTTGGAGGAAATATAATGAAACAACAAATCAACTTTATCCAAATTGAAAAGGATAATGCGGCACATTTTGAAATGGCATCGAAATTATGGGTACCATTCATTGAAGAAGTAAACGAACATGATGGTACATATAAAACGAAAGAACAGATTGCCGATGGACTAAAAAAGAGAATCTCAATTCAAGGTCGTCGCAAAGATATGCATTTCGAGATTGCCTGTGTTAATGGAGAGCCTTTTGGTATTGCGATGTTTGCTATTGACCTTGGTACGGTATATGGTTTACTGGAAAAAGGTTATGGAACTATTATGGGTTTCTATATTCATCCTAAATTTAGACGAAGAGGACTCGGGACTTTATTCAGCAAACATATCGAAGCAATTCTTTATTCCGATGGGGCAAGAAAAATGTATATCTGTCCGGATTCTGTTACAGGAGAACCGTTTTGGCAATCAAATGGTTATGTTGACAGTGGTAAAATTGATCCGGATGACAAAAAGCCTATTTACATTAAAGAGATTGCCGAACAGATTGATTTTACAAATTGTGAGATGATCCCTTTGACACAAGATACTGCTTTAGAGATAAGCCAATGGGAATATGAAAAGCCATATGATGTTTATAATTTCAAAGGACATCCAAATGATTGGCTTATGGATGAATCAACTTGGGGAACTGAACAGTTTTGTCTCATTGAAAGAACAACGATATTGGGTCAAGTAGCTTGTCAACTCGATGAAAAAGATTTGTGGGTTGGTTGGTCTATGGCTCCACAATTTTGTGGCAAAGGTAATGGTGGCAATTTTGTAAATCGGTGTGTCAAAGAGCTTCGTGAGTTCACGGGACATACAGGAAGAATACTACTAAGGGTAGCTGCATCGAATCAACGGGCAATCCGTGCCTATGAAAAAGCAGGATTCTCTTATGTGGAAACAATTCAAGATGAAATTGCATACACCAATCACATCGAGGACTTTTGGGTGATGGAATTGTTGTGAGTTTTCAAATACAAACACTTCCTCTCCCAAAGAAACCAATCACTTAAACAACACCATAACCAACAAACGCCACCTTTCGTGTGAAAGGTGGCGTTTAGTTTTATCTTTTAAGCTTCAGATCAAAGACCGCGCTTGATGTAGTGTGTGTGGAGAAGCTCATGAGCCTTGTGGCTGTTGGGCTCGCCAAGGAACTCCTCATAGATCTTCTTGATGATGGAGTTCTCGTGAGACTTACGGAGATCGAGGTTACGGTCAGCGGTGTAAAGAACCTCTGCACGTACCTTCTTGAGATCTACGTTGTTTCTTACGGAAGCGGGCTGTGTGGGCTGACCGCCGCCGTTTACGCAACCGCCGGGACATCCCATGATCTCGATAAACTGAACGTTGTATGTGCCGTCCTGAACACCCTTGAGAAGCTTCTTAGCGTTAGCTGTACCGGAAGCAACAGCAACGTTAAGCTCGATATCGCCAAGCTTGTAGGTAGCAAACTTGATTCCCTCGGTACCGCGGACTTCCTCGAAGTCAACCTTCTCGAGAGGCTTGCCTTCGATAACCTCAGCAGCAGTACGGAGAGCAGCCTCCATAACACCACCGGTTGCACCGAAGATAGCACCTGCACCGGATCCGATATCAACGGGAGTATCAAACTTGGCGTCGTCAAGAGCAACAAAGTCGATACCTGCAGCGTCGATCATGCGGCCGAGCTCACGTGTGGTAACAGCAATGTCAACACCGGGCATACCGTCAACGTCCTGACCGGGACGGGAAACCTCAAACTTCTTAGCTGTGCAGGGGATAGCGGATACGAATACGATATCCTTGGGGTCGATACCCATCTTCTCTGCGAAGTATGTCTTGTATACTGCACCGAACATCTGCT
>JAFUPK010000028.1 GCA_017481265.1 Clostridia bacterium | reverse complement strand
GGAATTTCGCACTCTGTCCTACTTCGTTTAGCGAAGTAGCCGCGACTCAGGGCGCTGCCCCAAGACCCCGCGCCCTTTTAAAAAAGGTCGATCAAAACTTTTGTGCATTTTGTCAGCATAAGACCTTTGTCAGCGGTCTGAACCTTCGGAGAAATCTTTTCCGAAGGTTTTTAAATTACATCAGCAAAAAAGCTTGAAAGTGTGATGTTTTTGGAGTATACTAAAATAAAACGGCAGAAAGGACAAACTATATGGATCTTGTAATACTTACAGCGGTCGGTGTCGGCGGTGCAACGATCTTCGGATCGCTGATCGGCTTTGCTTTTAAAAAGATAACACATAAATTTTCGGACGTAGTCCTTGCTTTTGCGGCAGGTGTCATGCTTGCGGCGGCGGTTCTCGGACTTATTCTTCCCTCTCTTGAGTACGGCGGACGCTTTGCGCTTCTTATAACCGTAGCAGGCATATTTACAGGAGCTGTAAGCCTTAACCTCGTTGATAAGCTTGTTCCCCATCTTCACAAGCTTGTGGGCAATGATATTGAGTCCCATCCAAATGCAAATCTCAGCCGTGTGCTTCTGTTTGTAACTGCCATTGCCATACACAATCTCCCCGAGGGTATCGCCGCAGGTGTCGGATTCGGCTCAGGCGATACAACAGGTGCGCTACTCATCGCAGGAGGTATCGCGCTCCAGAACATTCCCGAAGGAATGGTCATAATCGGGCCCATGCTTGCCGCAGGAGTGACACCGAAAAAAACCTTTTTATGTGCCGCTGCGACGGGACTTGTTGAAGTCATCGGAACCTTTATCGGTTTTCTCGCTGTCAGCGTGGCTGAAGCGGTGCTCCCCTTTGCCCTTGCCTTTGCGGGAGGAACAATGCTTTACGTCATAAGTGATGAGATGATCCCCGAAACTCATGCCCATGGAGCAGAGCGCGGTGCAACCTATGCGCTTCTCGCAGGCTTCTGCGTGATGCTCGTTTCGGATGTATTACTTGGATAAAAAAATGCTGACCGCAAGTGTGGTCAGCATTTTTCTATATAACATAATAACAGTAATCGAGTATCACTTCACCGTTTTCATCAGGAGTTGTATATCTCGGACAGGTACAGTTCTCAAACGACCATGTATAGCCTTCGCTGTCCGTATATATGGTCATTCCTGCGTTCACTACAGCTTCGGCGCATGAATCAGTATTGTGAACTTCGCTTTCCTTACCCTTAATAAAGCAGGTCCCGAGTCCGCCTTCGGCAAAGTCTATATACTCAAAACCTTCGGGCACTTCAGTTTCTGCAGGTGTAAACATACCGAGCCAGTATTCGGTAATATTACCGGCAAGACGACGCTCGAGCCCTACATACCCACCGCCGTTTTCCCATACAGCCGTTATAGAAGCAGTACCGCCCATAGCTTTTTCCACTACATCAAACCAACCGTTTTCAAACCACTCGCCCCACCAAGGACCAAATCCGGGATATTTCTTGCCAATAAAGCGCATAGCAGGTACGCTTTCTCTGAATGTTTTCTTGATCTCAGCCATTTTCTTCTCCTTTTACAATTTCGAGAGGTACGTATATCCTCTCGGAATATTTTTTATCTGACTCAAGGTAGCTTTCAAACTCATACCCTTCCCCGCGTCTGAATCCGTTTTGCGGAAGCCATGTTGAGTAAATGTATTTCCACGTATTTCGAATAATCTCAACAAAATCGTACTGTGTAGACGGAACAGTTTCAAAGACTGCATAAAGTCCGTCTGTAAAACTTATCTTTACCGTTCCTGAAATGTCCCCAAGGGCTTCGCTTTCAGCAATACCAATATAATAATCAAGTTTTCCTTTTTCTGTGTTCCAAATCATAGCACCGTAATCTTCAACATCATTTCCGCCGCTCAGCTTTCCGGAACATCGGTCTGCATTATATCTGTTCCATGCTTTCGGAGGATATTCATTTCCGAATGGGTACATAACAAGCGAAAACGCCTGAATATATCGGAGATACACCTCCGGATGGTACTCTTTAGTACCAAAGTCATATTTCTCGTAAAGCCTCAAACTGCAATTTGCTCGCTTAAATTCAGTTGGAAGTATATTGTGCTCACTCTTAAATGCCCTTGTGAAATTTTCTTTTGAGTTAAAACCGTATTCAAATGCAATATCTGAGATAGGACGAGAATCTGAAGCTATAAGCCTGACTATCTCCGATATTCTTCTTTTGCGAATATAATCAGCGGGAGTACATCCCACATAAGAGCTAAACAGCCTTATAAAATAATACTCGGAATATCCCGCTACTCTTGCAAGAGTTTCGTTATCAAGGATGCCGCGTCGATCATCCTTCAGATGCTCTTCTATATATGAGATGACCCGCTTCAGCTCCTTATGCTCCACGTGCTCCCCCTCCTTTCATAGATTTATTATACCACATGAAACTTAATAGTAATTGATAAAAACTGCTTTTTCAGTTGATAAAAACTGCTTTTTTATTCTCTTTGACTGAGGATAACAATAAAGACTTCTCTTTGTTCTATTGTTATAAGCCTTATGATGTGTTATAATATGTGTAACAACTTCTGCCCAAGGAGATACAGATGCCACTACATATAATAAGACAGGATATAACAAAAATGCACGTCGATGCTGTAGTAAATGCGGCGAATCCTTCCCTGCTCGGCGGCGGGGGTGTCGATGGAGCCATACACCGTGCGGCAGGTCCCGAGCTTCTCCGAAAATGCAAGACTCTCGGTGGATGTGCCACAGGAGATGCAAAGATAACTGAAGGCTACAGGCTGCCGGCAAAGTACATCATTCATACCGTCGGCCCCGTATGGAACGGTGGAAAAAGCGGCGAACGTGAGGCGCTCATTTCCTGCTACAGAAAGAGTCTTGAGCTTGCTCTGCTTCACAAATGCGAAAGCATCGCCTTCCCTCTGATCTCTTCCGGAGTTTACGGTTATCCCAAGGCAGATGCCTTAAATGTAGCAGTAAGCACAGCGGCAGAGTTTTTAAAGGATCACGATATGGAGGTATTCATCGTGATCTTCGACCGCGCTTCCTTCGACATCGGCGAAAAGCTTTTTTCCGACATAAGTGCTTACATCGACGATAATTATGTAAAGCATCATTCCGACAGCGATGGATATGTCAGGCGCAGGTCTGTTTTTGCCGCATCAAGGGCACCTTCGATAAAATGCTCTCAGCCCGAAGATATGTGCAAATCGGAAAGCCTTGATGAGATCATTCTTAATCTTGACGAAAGCTTTTCAGAAATGCTCCTTCGCAAGATCGACGAAAGCGGAATGACGGACTCCGAGTGCTACAAAAAAGCAAACATCGACAGAAAGCTTTTTTCTAAAATAAGAAGCGATAAGAACTACCGTCCGTCAAAGGTAACCGTTCTTGCATTTGCCATAGCACTTGAGCTTTCTCTTTCCGAAACAGAGGATATGCTGAAGAAGGCAGGATTTGCTTTGTCACACAGCAGTAAGTTTGACGTTATCGTCGAATACTTTATAATACACGGAAAGTATAACATTTTCGAGATCAATGAGGCTCTGTTCGCTTTTGACCAGAATCTTATCGGATGACAGGTTCAGATTTGTCGCTTGACAAGCGACCATATCTCTCTTTTGACAAGGTATAATAAATACACCAAATGAAAGAGAGGTAACAATCATGACAAAAACAAACAATCTTACAGAGCTCGTATTTATCCTTGACAGAAGCGGCTCCATGGCAGGACTTGAGGACGACACTATAGGCGGCTTTAACTCCATGATCGAGAAGCAAAAGCGAGAGGACGGTGAATGTCTCGTTTCCACGGTGCTCTTTGCAAATGACAGCTTTGTTCTCCACGACAGAGTGCCTCTGCAAATAATTGCCACCCTTACACGTAATGACTACTCTGTCTGCGGCTGTACGGCATTACTTGATGCACTCGGAGGAGCAATACACCACATTGGAAATGTGCACAAATACGCACGTCGTGAGGATGTTCCCGCACACACGGTCTTTATCATAACGACCGACGGTATGGAAAATGCGAGCCGTCGCTACGGTGCTGAAAAGGTGAAGGCGATGGTTGAGCGCCAAAAAGAAAAGTATGGATGGGAATTCTTATTCCTCGGTGCCAATATTGATGCAGCGCTCAGTGCGGAGGGTCTCGGTATATCCGCTGACAGAGCGGCAAACTACCACGCTGACAGCGAAGGAACAAGACTTAACTTCGAAGTTCTGAGCGAAGCCGTATGCAATATGCGTACCTCCGGAAAGCTTGGCGCAGGCTGGAAGAAGCGTATAGACGAGGACTACAGAAGCAGGTAAGCCTGCATTCAGAGATGGGGAATTTACTTATGAAAACCTCAAAGCTACTCAGTTCATTTAAGGCGGTACTTCTTATTATACTGTCTCTTTGCTCCGTATCATGTTCAAGCGGAAGTGTGCCTGCGGATAGCACATCCGATGCGGATGAGCTCACATTTGAACAGATTTCTGCCGAAAAAGCAAAGGAGATCATGGACACGGCAAAGGAATATGTGATCATAGATGCACGCACAGACAGCGAGTATGCAGAGGGACACATTGAGGGAGCAATAGTTATTCCCGAATATGATATCGAAGCTCGTGCAGAGGAACTTATAAGGGGCAAGGACACTCTGATCCTCGTTTACTGCAGAAGCGGACGGAGGAGCAAGATCGCCGCGGAGGCGCTTATCTATCTCGGTTACACCAATGTAAAGGAGTTCGGCGGTATAATCGACTGGCCGTATGAAATAGTTAAGGACTGACGCGCGTCAGTCCTTAATTTTTTCATTCTGCTTTAAACTCTCCCGTCTGTTCACCAACATATACTGTATAACTCTCGCCTTTCACAAGCTCGGGACAGCTTATTATTACAACAGCAAAATTAAGCTCCGGGGATGCTGTTATGATCTCATTCCCGTCAGAATCCTCTATCTTTATAACAGTTCCTGCAGGCTGATTACCAACGTTCAGCGAGATGACTCCCTGAGAGGAATCGGAGAAGGTCTGCGCCATGCCTGAGGCACCTGTTCCGATAAATGTTCCTCCCTTGATAACTGCGGAAGTATCATAATCAAGAGTTGCGGTGTCTCCCTGCGTGGGTCCGACAACGGTAACATTACCGCCGCTCATTTCAAAGCTTCCGTTGGCGTCGATGCCGTCACCCGAAGCATTGACGTAAAGTGAGCCGCCCGAGATCACAACCGTTCCGTTTCCGGCACTCATTCCTCCGGGGCCGCCTTTACCTCCGCCGTACATACCGTCACGTCCGCCGGTCATTCCGCTTTCGTCATTTCCGCCTGCGCTGTTGAGTCCGTCGTCTGTAGCCTTAAGGTCAATATCTCCGCCGAGAAGCTCGATGTCGGTTGCTTCAAGTCCTTCGTAGCTTTCTGTAATGGTAATTTCGCCTGCGGTAACCGTTAGCTTATTTTCGGCGTGGATGCCGTCATCACCCGATGCTATAGTGATCTTGCCGCCGTTTATGATAACGGATGTATCGGAATGGATACTGTCATCTGCTGAATTTATATCAAACTCACCGCCATTTATAAGGATACCGCTTACAGCCTTGATACCCTTCATGCTGGTCGCGTCTGAATCAGATGTCGTATATGCTGTCACTGAGCTATCAGCACTTCTTCCGCCGGGTCTTCCCGGACCGCCCATTCCCCCCGGACCGCCCATACCCTCCGGACCGCCCATACCTCCGCCGAATCCGCCGTAGTTGTCTGAGTGCTCCTTGGTACCGTTCTCGCTTCCGCCGCCTGCGGTAATATTAAACTCTCCATCCTCTATCTGCACGTAGGCACTTGAGGAGACACCGTCTCCCTCTGACTCAAGGTCATAGCTTCCGCTTAAAGCAAAGATGAAGCCGAGAGATGAGTCGTCTGCATTTTCGCAGTGGAAGGCGTCCTTACCTGATTCTACCGTAAAGGATGCATCGCGAAGTCTTATGCTGTCGTTGGCATCAATGCCGTGAGATGCTGATGTGATGCTGTAGCTTCCCGAAGTGATAACAAGGTCGTCCTTCGAAACGATCCCGTGCCCTGCAGGAGACGTTACCGTAAGGCTTCCATTTCCGTTGAAGCTGATATCCTGCTTAGAAAATACTGCGCCGTCCACTCCGTCATCGGTAGTTGCAAATTCTCCGCCGTTTGCAAGGGTGTTCTCACTTCCCTCTGCAAGGGTAATAACGACCTTGTCTGCATTTTTTACATAGATCGCCGCTGAATTACTGCTTGAAATTTCTACGCCGTCAAGAACGATCTGTAGCTTTGCCGTATCGGGAGCATCAACGATAACAGTTCCGTCAGCGAGATTTCCCTTTATAATATAAGTAGCCTCAGCAGTAAGAGTAACTGTGGTCCCTTCTACCTTTGCCTGATGTGAGCTTGAGCTTGCCTTGTCCCCGTCAAGCTCTATCTTGACAGCACCGCTCATGCTGTAATCGGAATCAAGATCACGTTTTGTAAACATATCGTCCGTGTCAGCCGAGAAATCCGCCTCGACGGGTGGCTGCGTTGATACCTGATCCGACAAGCTTGACGATGCAGTTCCGTTTTCCGTTCCGCTTGAGCAGCCAACAAGAGCCGCAGTAAAGAGCAGTGCTGTAAATATTGATAAAAATCTGTTCATGATAACCCTCCGTTATCTTTGATGATACTATTTTAACACAAAAAATTGAATCCTTGTAAAATTTAAGGTGAAAACTATGTGAATATTTTTATTTTTTCATATTTTATGATATAATGAATACGTACTATAGCAAGTAGAAGCTTGAAAATAAAGTGTGCCGAAAGCGCACGTTAGCTTTTTCAAACCTCTTTCTACCCCCGCGCAAAAAGTCTGGCGGCAAGGCACAAATCAAAGAAAGGCATGGTCTTAAAAATTGAAAATATACGATATTTCCCAGGAGGTGTTTACGTCCGAGGTATTTCCCGGAGATCCTGCACCTCATTTTGAGCGTATCTTGAGTGTTGAAAACGGCGACGTGTGCAATCTCACCGAGTTTGGAATGTGTGCGCACAATGGGACACATATCGACGCACCGTTTCATTTTATAAACGACGGGCTGACCGTGGAAAGCATCCCACTCGAAGCTGTGGTCGGAAAAGCGTTCGTATATGAGCACAACGGTATGATCGGCAGGTCTCAAGCAAATGAGATCTTAATGAAAGCTGCCAAGGCCGATCCGGAAAGTGCAAAACGGATCTTGCTTAAAGGAAAAGCTGTAGTAAGTGCAGATGCCGCAAGAGTCTTTGCACAAAGCGGCGTACTTCTTGTGGGAAATGAATCGCAGACCGTCGGTCCCGAGGATGCACCAATGGAGGTACATATTGAGCTTCTCGGCAATGGTGTAGTATTACTTGAGGGGATCCGTCTCGGAGATGTTCCCACGGGAGCTTATCTTCTCTCCGCCGCTCCGTTAAAGCTCGGAGGCGCCGACGGTGCACCTGTAAGAGCCGTACTTATAGAACTATAATAATTGGCTGTCACGCGACAGCCACCAGACCGCTGACAAAGGTCTTGCGCTGACAAAATGCACAAAAGTTTTGATCGACCTTTTTTAAAAGGGCGCAGGGTCTTGGGACGGAGTCCCGAGTCGCCCTCCGCAGAGGGCGAAATTCCCCTTATTCGTCCAAAAAGCGACCCGCACCAAACGAAGTTTGGTGACGCACTTCGCGCAAGCGAACGTGCTGCAGCTCGCGCATTCCTTTTACTTTTGATTTAGTCTTTGTTTTATTTGACAAACCCTGTGCCAAAGCACAGGGTTTGTCAGCAAGCTGATGGCTGTCACATGACAGCCAATTTTTTATAGTATGTCTTTTCTGCTATACTTCACATACGAAGAAGCTATACCTGCTGCGGTGAAAACAGCGCCTATGGCAAGATATTTAAGCTCAAGTGTACCGTTTGCAACTATGGACGTTCCGTCTGCGTAAGAAAACGGTGTAACATATTTGAGAATATCAAGACGCTCGTCAAGATTTGCAAGTATATTTACAAAATAGAACGCAAATCCGATGCCGAGACCTATACCAACGGCGCCTCCTCTTACAAAAGCCGAGATTCCGAAAGTGACAGCACCGATCTCGATCTGCAGAATAACGTAAGACAGGAAAATGAGAGTAAGCTTTCCGAAATCGGCGTCAACTCCGACTGCGAAGATACAAAGCACGGTTATTACCGCCACAACGGTATTGAGTAACAGAATACGTACGACAAGCGCCGCAAGCTTATTGGTGACAACAGATCCACGTGACAAGGGGTGGACGAGAAGGAACTCTGCCGTACCATCGCGTTCTTCACATGAAATTGCAGTTACTCCGATAAGCGCTGCAAACAAAGCGCCGCCGAGTCCGAGGACATTTCCGCACTCAATAGCAAAATAGCCCATAAACTCACCGAAATTCACCTGATCCATGCCGAATGCGGAAGAAAAGCTTCCCATATCGGCAAACATATCGCTGATCTCATTCATTTGCGACGACATTTCGGGATAAATTAGTATGCAAACACCGAGCATAAAGGAAAGCGCCGCCGTCCAGATGACAAGTGATGCGCGGTTTTTGCGTAATTCATGAAGAAAAAGTGTCATTTTGTCGCTTCCTTTCCGTAGTAGTGCAAGAATACCTCCTCAAGATCGGGGTCGGTGACGGTGAAATCCTCGAAATCGAGACTTGATAATTTTTCCGCAAGAGACCGTGAGCCCTCTCCGTAGAGAAAGCTTGCAGTGTCCCCTTCGGTTTTGACATCCCTGATTCCCGAAAGCTCAAGAGTTCCCTTTAGTCCGCGTAGGGTTACTCTCTTGACTCCTGTATGACCGAGAGCACCGACGCTGTCACAGGCTATGATGCGCCCGTCTCTTATAACTGCCGCAGTTTTACAGTAGCGCGAAACCTCTGAAAGAACGTGGCTTGACAGGAATACGGTAGCACCTTCAGCATTTCTCTCTTTAAGGATCGCGTAAAACTCCCTCTGCATCAGCGGATCAAGTCCGCTTGTCGGCTCGTCGAGGATATAAAGCGAAGGCTTATGCTGAAGCGCACATATGATCCCAAGCTTTTTTCGGTTGCCGAAGGACAGCTCCTCGACCTTTTTGTCCGTGTCAAGCTGTAATCTTTCGCAAAGCTCTGCGGCCTCCTTTGAGGTATCAAGTCCCCGAAGCTTTGCGGAAAGGCGGAGGATCTCTGCTACCTTCATGCCTCGGTAGAATACGGTCTCCGAGGGGAGATAGCCTACATTTTTGAGGATCTCGCAAAGCTCGCCTCTCGTGTCCTTCCCTAAGATACGCGCTTCTCCCGAGGTCGGCTTTATGAGTCCGAGAAGAGTGCGGATGGTTGTCGATTTGCCTGCCCCGTTTGGGCCTATAAATCCGAAAAAGTCGCCGCTGTCCACGCTTAGGTCAACACCCTCGATGCCGCGCTTCTTACCGTAATATTTCGTTAGCGAAACGGTCTCTATTGCTTTCATGGTGTCCTATTCATCCTTTCTCTGCGTTTTTCACTCTTGCGGAAAGCTCTCTGTATAAGCTTTCGGTCTCCGCTTCTGTTCTAAGGTTTATCATGTATATCCCTTTCTCTGTACGGACGATCACAGCAGGCTCAACAAAAGTGTAAGTGTAGCGGGTGTATTTGCCGTACTCTCCGTTTTTGAAGCTTCCAACCAAAAGCCGCGCGGAAGCCATACCGAACTCACGGATATCGGAGTCAGTATTCTCGATGAAAGTGACCTCTGTAATATCTGTGTAATTTAACGTAGCATCGCTGCAGAATGAAGCCTCAACAGTAAAGGATCCGTCACCAAAGGATACTTCAACGTCACCTGTGAACAGAAGGGGGATCAGTGCTGCAAGTAGCAGGACTGCCACGACGATGCTTATGACCTTTACTTTCTTTGACGGAGCTGATACGCCATCATCGTGATCCTTTGTAAACTCTCCGTTTTTCACAGCTCTTTTATAAAACAGGTACGAATACGCCATGGGGACAAAGGCAAGGACAAGCACTGACACGATGAGAAGGGGAAGAAAAACCGTCTCAGGCAAAAATGCACATACGATAAACAAAAGTCCGCCAATCACCCACACCTTGCCTGCAAAGCGGTGAGTCGCGTTCCAGTTTGCATCGCTTTCAAGAGTCCACTTTATCTTGATGCCTATGGTACGGTTCCGCTTGCACTTTGGAAGGTAGTTGCCCACAATAAGGAATATCACACCCATAAAAATACTTGTCAGAAGAAACATATCAACTTCGCTGTCCGATGCCGCAATAAAGGTAATGCCGAAGGCGAAGGCGTTAACGATCGGGATAATGAAATATACCATCGTCATGATCTTATTGCTCTGTCCACGTCTGTTGTCGTACTCAGTAAAAGCGATACAGCCAAGGTGAACGGCAAGCATAATAGCGGAAATAAGAATATAGGGAAAGTCCGATACCTCATGTGGCAGGTGTTTTCCGAATATCGCCACAAGAAGTGCCGGCAGAATTATAAGAAATGAAGACAGAATAAGCTTTTTTATATTTTTACGCATCGTTTTCTCCTTTCAGCTCCGCTATCCAGAGGAGTATCTCTTCAAGAACGGAAGCGTTGAGCTCATAAAATATAAACTTACCTTCTCGCGTGTCGCGGATCAGATCGGCTTCACGGAGAACTGACAGATGACGGGATATTGATGCTCCCGTTACATCAAATTTTGCGGCAATGTCGCCGGCAGACATTCGTCCACCTTTGAGCATTGACAAGATCTCGCGCCTTATGGGATCGGAAAGCGCCTTCATAGTCTCACCGAGACTCATTTTTTCACCTCATTTAACATTTAACCTAATTGTTAAATATATTATAGCATATTGCTGTAAGTTTGTCAAGATACCATGCAAAAAATCCGAGACCAAAAGGTCTCAGATTCTTTCATTTACTTATACCAAGCACCACTCCGTCCTTCATTGGCGGATAAACGTAAGGGTGCGGCATAGATATCATCTCTTCAAGCTTGTCTGCTTCGATAATGCATGAGCCTCCGTCAGGGTAATAAAGTTCATACTCTGTATCGTAGGTTATTCCTCCGCCGTAGCCGTATATCCAGATCGATCCGACAATTCCGCATACTTTTCCTTCGATCTTTCTGTAAAAGCCGAACACCACGCCGTTTTTGAAGCTGTGTGTCGCTTCACTGACTTTTAAATGAGGAGGGACATATGGCGACAGCTTTTTACTCTTGATGACCGGAAGAATACCGTAAAATGCTTCTAAGTCTTCCTCAGTATATGAAATATTGCTTTTTTCGATCTCGCAGTTTTTTTCTTTAAAGTTTTTAACGGATATATATTCCTCAGTCAAAAATCCGTTGATTATACGTCGGTAGTTAACCTCCTCCGATGAAACCATCGTCTGCATAAATACATTTCCGGCTTTATTCATGTAAGTAAGGGTTTCACGGGCTTCGGGTGTTTTGAAAACATCAGCTTCAGTAATATAGCTGTATTTCGTCTTGGAATCCTTTTTATAATGCTTCAGTATCTCTTTTTCTACCTTTGAAAGCTCCAACGCATCTTCCTTCACGGGGTAATCATCGTAGAAAGAGCTTAAATCATAAGGATTTATCTCATCTATTCCGTGGGCTCGTGAATAAAAGTTTACGTCTACCTTTTCGTTATTAAAAGGAATAACATCCCCATAACCCAGAGACACTCCAACTGTAAACATATGCGGAAAATATTTAAGTTCATTCAGGTCAGCGTTGATCATAACGTAGTTTTCTATTCCTATCTGGTCAATAGACATGATAAAAGATTCGTATCCAGCGAGAAGCTCTTTTTCCGATTCCTTACATCGAAAATATATCTCACTCGGAAATCCTTCACCGACGATAACTTCCGTAACATTAAGAACAGCTATACTGTATGGCGTTGAGTCACCCGGCTCATAGTATGTATCACCAAGAATTTCCGAAACACTCAACTTGATAACACATCCATCACTGAATCGCGGGGCTATCATCGAAGAGGCACCGCCGTTAATCTCTTTTTGTTCTCCGTACTCACTGTAGGCAGGACCAATATAGTATTCGATAGGCTCATCTTGAGTACCAGTCATAAACTCAAGTCCTCCGAAATACCCTCTCTCAAATAATTTATACGCCGTAGCAGCTCCAAATACGATACATAACACTGCCGCTGTCGCCGCAAAACGCACCAAGACGTTATGGTGAGCTTTTCTTTTTTCAAGCTTTTCTTCATACTTTACAGCTTCCGACACAAATGATACGTCAAGCTCGCTTATTGCAGAATTAAAATCTTCTTTGTTTATTTTCCTCATACTGAATACCCCTCACTTTCAAGTTTTTCTCGCAGATCCCGCCTTATGTGCGCAAGCTCTTTATTAACGGATGAACGGCTGAGAGACAGCCGCCGTGCGATCTCATCTATGGGGCGCGCCATATAGAATCGGCTGATAAATATGTACCGTCTCCTTTCGGGAAGTGAGCTTATGAAAACGTTTATCACCCTTGAAAGCTCCAGTGTATCAAAAGTCTCGTGCACGTCTGACTTGTCCTCTGCGAGAAATTCAAGCTCGTCAAGTGATGCTGTAAGCTGTGACGGAATATCCCGTAGGCGGTGGGATCTTCTGTAGCTGTCAACGGCGCGCCTGCGGAGCACGGAGACAAAAAATGCCTTTAAGCTTTCGGGGCGTGCCGGAGGTATCTTTCTCCACACATCAGCAAGTGTATCGCTGACACATTCCTCGGCATCGGAGCTGTTTCCGAGAATATTGTAAGCAATACTTCTGAGATAGCTTCCGTATTTGGCTTCGGATTCAGATACGGCATCCTCGTTACGCTCAAAAAACAGCTCCACTATCTGCGCGTCATCAAGATGCTTTGTTTTCATGCCGTTCCTCCTTTCATTTACTGATTTTGTAAAAGGCCTTTCACTTATTAAGTCGTAATTATTTCTGAAGTGTGTAATGCTTTTCTTAAATTATACCACATTTTTTCTTTTGCTTCTTGAAGTGGCTCAGTCTGTGTGATAAAATTTCAGTGTAACGTGAGATATTCCCTTCAAAAGCCGTAGTATATGTGTGAAAGGACGGTGAGCTCTTATGGACGACAGTAAGATCACGGAGCTGTTTTTTAACAGAGACGAGGATGCCGTGAAGAAGCTTGATGAAAAGTACGGCGCACTCTTTAAAAAAGTCGCCTCGAACATCCTTCGGGACAGTCGGGATGCCGAGGAATACCTCAGTGACGCTTATCTCGGAGTATGGTGCACAATACCTCCGAAACGACCTGAGAATCTTGCAGCGTACGTCCTGAAAATCGTCAGAAACACGGCAACAAAGCGTTATCACGCAAATTCGGCGAAAAAGCGAAACAGCTTCTACGACACAGCCCTTGACGAGCTTGAGGGATGCTTTGCTTCCACAGACGATGTAAGCCATTCACTTGAGCTCAAAGAATGTGTGGAAAGCATCAATACATTTCTCTCATTCCTTGATAAGGACAGCAGGATCATGTTCGTAAAACGGTACTATTATGCCGAGTCTGTTGCCGAAATCGCAGGAGAGATGCAGAAAAGCGCACATTACGTATCCGTGAAGCTTCACCGTATCCGCGAAAAGCTGCGAAAGTATCTGATCGAAAGGGGAATATATCTATGAAGACGGATAAACAGAACAAAAAAGAAAAGTTAAGTAAGCTTCTTGACGGTATCGACGAAAAATATACCGCAGAGGCACTTGAGGTAAGGCGAAGAAGCTCAGTCCTTCCTAAGATAGCGGCAGCGGCGGCTTGCGTTGCTCTTGCTGTGACTGCTACTGTAATGCTGCCCGTTATGAACAGAAGCTCATCTAATGTCATTACAGAAACCGATCCCGAAATCGAAGCTGTAACCGATATAGGTAACACTACGGAAAGCTCAGGTGAATCTAAAACACCTGAGAAAATTTCTCCTGTAAGACCTTATAAAAGCGGTGTTGGGAGCACAGGTGAGCTTGCTTATGTGTGGTTTTGGGAGGATATGGCTCCCATAGAAAGGTACACACACTTCATCCTTAACGGGATGGAATATTCTACCCGTGCCGCACTTATATCCGAGGATAAGCTCGGTGACAGTCTCGGCAGTGCTGTGTTCAAGGGGTACGACGCAGGTACGAACACAGAGTACACAGAAAGCTTTGAGCTTTTCGAGATCCGCGATATTTCTTCCGAATATCTCGTAGCGGCGTGCATTGAGGGAGAGCACGTGGTCTTTATCAATCGTGACGTGACAGCTCCCGAGACCTTCGGCGAGCTTATGGACAGCCTTGCACTTGCCGAAAGCTTGAGCTTTGAAGTATTCTCACTTAACGAAAGCTACCGTCCGCAGGATCATTACAGGCTCGACGGTGACCGCAAGATATGGGATATCCTATCATTATGTGACACGGCTCCCCTCTGCCCCGAGGATGTCCCGGACTTCAGCGGAAAGAGATACCTCAGCTTTACGGCAACATCCGAAGCACTCGGAATCTATAAAATGGTGTTCAGCGTGACCGATGACGGGTATGTGACAACGAATATCTGCGAATACGGCTACACGTATTACATCGGCAAGGATGCGGCGAAGGAGATATTTGACTATTGCCTTGACATGGGCAAAAAGGCAGAAGCCGAACCGTATATGTACTATATTTACGGCTACGTCACAGAGGTCTCGGACGGATATTTTCTTATAGATGACAGCAAGGTCTGCAGTGATCCCGACGACGGACTCGTATTCAAGGTGAAGACCGACGATATACGTGTCGGAAGATACGTAAAGCACGGTATCGTAAAGGAAGGCGCATTTATTTCCATTCACTTCAAGGGAGAGTTCACCGAGGAGTGTGAGATCAAAAACGTACAATACATCACCGAGGCTTATTTTCACGGAGGAGATGTCGTAGTACTCGAGTAATGTAATATCACCCCGATTTCCATGGGTCAATATGCCCAAAAATCGGGGTGATATTTTATGCAAAGTGTCAATTGACGAATGATTCGAAATGATAGTAGAATATAGTCAATAAAGCAAAATTTCTGTATCAAAATCCACCGAAAGGCAGTTCTTTTATGACACTATACGAAATTTTAGACGACATTAAGTCGGACAGAGTAAAAAAATGTATCGTTGACTCCGATATGTACAACGAGATGGACGACCAGTATGCGCTGGCTCACGCTCTCGGCGCTGAAAAGATCGAGGTGCTTTCCGTAAACGCCGAGCCCTTTTACAACGGAAGGTGCGTTGACTTTGAGACAGGCATGGTGGAAAGCGTAAAAGAATCCCACCGTATCCTTGAGATCTGCGGAAGAAGCGACATCCCCGTTTACGAGGGCTCCCGCGTAAAGTTCTCGAAGGACAACGACTACGCTCCCATCGACAGTCCCGCGGCAAGAAACATCGTCAAGACCGCTATTGAGTCCGACGAGATCATCTACATTCTTGCAACAGGCTGCTGCTCCAACGTAACCAGTGCCATCCTTCTTGAGCCTGCCATCAAGGAAAAGATCTGTGTTCTTTGGCTTGGCGGACACGAGCTTGACTTCAAGGACTGCCATGAGTTCAACCTTTCTCAGGACTGGGCGGCAGGACAGATCCTCATAAACAGCGGTGTTCCGCTGGTGCTCATCCCGGCAGGCGCTAACGAGGGCTCCAAGGGCGGCACCTGCAAGCTTTGGGCTAATATCGACACCTTTAAGGGAATCAAGGGCGACGGGAAGGTTCAGAAATTCTTCCGTGAGGACTTTCCTAATGAGTTCGTCCCCAAGGACAGACCTTTCCGTGTAGGTGACTGGGACGGACCCGTAAGAGTTATATACGACATCGCGGCTCCGGGCATCCTGAACGTTCCCTCAGCCTTCGGCTTTGAGATCGTTCCTGCTCCCGTATTCTGCGACAACAAATTCTACGGCTTTGACAGCACACGCCACAAGATCATCTACATAAACGAGATCAAGAGAGACGAAGTATACGCAGATATGTTTAAATGCGTTGAAAGACTGTAATAAGGAGAGCTTAGTTATGGGAAACATCAAAGGAATACACCACATCGCACTGAAATGCCACGGAATCGAAGAATTTGAGAAAACCGTGAAGTTCTACAGCGAGCTCCTCGGGCTGCCCGTAGCAAGACGTTGGGGCGAAGGCACGGATCAGGGAATCATGGTCGATACGGGAGCAGGACTTCTTGAGATCTTCGCAAACGCGGAGGATTATCCCGAGGCGAGCATAGTCCGCCACTTTGCATTTGACGTAGAGGACACGGATGCCTGCGTGGAGGCTGTACGTGCGGCAGGCTACAAGATAACAATGGAGCCGACAGACATCGTCATCGCATCCGAGATCCCCTACCCTGCACGAATTGCATTCTGCATCGGGCCTGTGGGTGAGGAAGTAGAATTTTTTAAGGTGAAATAAGAAAATGAGTCACGGTTTGCCCGTGACTCATTTTTTCACCATTCCCAATCGTATATAGTCTTTTCGCGATAGGGCATCCAAAAGGGGATCATAAATTTTACAGCAAGCTGAAGAAGTACCGCAAATATAATTGCAACATAGCGTTGCATTATTAACGGAAGTATTATTTCCGGGAGTATTAAAAGATAGGTAATGGTACGAAGAACCTTGATCTTCTTTGCATAAGCGATATTTGCCAAAACTCCGATTGCTGTAATACTGATAAAATGCAGTGCAAAGCAAATGACAAAGCCGACAAGATTTTCTGAGTAAGCGTACCCGACGGAAAGCATCCACCATGTAAGGAACGGAAAACCCAAAGCTGCAAAGATCATGAACAATTTTTCGAAAAAGATACTGAGCATTGAAGTCAGCAGAAATGCCACAAACAGCACATTTATAATTTTGCCGATAATGAACCTGATCTTTTCAGTACGCATAATAAACCTTCTCCTTCCATTTACGGATGATCAGTAAAATGGGAATATTCATATAATATCCATTTTTTATAAAGCGTCGCTTGATATTCCATACCTCTGTCAGTTTGTGAAGTATTATTTATCCACTGAAAATAGTGGGTCAATTCATGGATTATAGTTCCGAGTATTGTTGCCAAGGCATCGTCTCTTCCATATTTTTCTTTATTCTTATTAAAATCGCCTGTTGCAACCTTAATATATGGTTCTACATAACGGTCATCATTATATCTGAATACACCGTTAACAGGTTCTCCGTCCCATGCAACTATGGAAGAGTCCGACTTCACATAAATGTTTACTCTGAACGGGAACTCATAGTTATCCCTTAGCCATTTTACAAACCTAACAATAGATTCCTTTACTTCAGCCGGGATATCTTGGTCATACCTTACCCGCAAACCACTTCTGACATTAGTATTAGAATAGAACTTTTTATATCTTTGGATAGTCCACAAATGCATATTATATCCTCATTAAATACGGAAAATATCCCTCTGTACATATTGTACTACAAATTGCGAATATTGTCAACATCTTTACAAAAAAGAAAACCTCTATGAACCTTGCAACGGCTACAGTTCCCTTCTGTAGGCTTCACATACGCGATGGGACTTCCGCACTTGCGCAGCAAGTGCTCTGCTTACTGACAAACCCTTGTTTTGAAAACACCATTGTCAAAGTGCACAAAGAACAAGGCTCCCTCCGAGAGGGAGCTCCCGCGAAGCGGGTGAAGGAGAGTGCGTAAGCAGTAAAATAAACTAAACTTTTAGTTGCGCAGGCTCCTTCCACCACTTACGTGGTCCCCCTCACTCTCGGAGGGAGGCTCTGTTATTTTGCCTTTTTGTTTAATTTGCCAACTGTATTTCAAATTAATTACTTTGTCAGCGGTCTGCGCGCTTGCGCAGCAAGTGCTACTTTCGAATCCGGCATATTCGTCTTAGACGAAATGCGCTGACTAATGCTTCGCATTTGTCACCATTCAATGCAGGGCGGGAATAACAAATGACACCCCTAAAGGTGCCCGTTTCTCGCTCACTTCTGCAGCTTCATTCGCTCGAAAAGACGAGATCCACGGGGAAAATGCTTCGCATTTTGCCGCCCGTACCGGTTGCGGCAAACCCCTTTCGAATCCCATTCAATGCAGGGCGGGAATAACAAATGGCACCCCTAAAGGTGCCATTTGTTATTCCCGCCCTGCGGGATTCGAACCCACGGCCATCGGAATCGGAATCCGGTACTCTATCCAGCTGAGCTAAGGGCGGTCAGCTAAGATAGTATACCACAAAATCTCTCTCAAGTAAAGAGATTTTCGAAAATTTCCTGCCTCTCCCTACCTGCCTCTGTTCTCAGTCCTTGCTATTGATACCGGAATCACCGAGAACGCGCCTGCTTCTTTTAACAGTGAGCTTGCCGTGCCGACTGTCGCACCTGTAGTCACGATGTCGTCAAACAAAAATACTGTAAGCCCGCGAACATCGGCCTTATCATAGATTCTGAGCGAAGTCTGCACATTGCGTAGTCTCTCGCTTCCCGTCAGCTTCTTCTGCTCATCTCCGCCCGCGCGGTCAAGAGTCACAGCAAGAGGGATACCCGTATAATGGGAAATTCCTGCCGCCACAAGCCTTGCGTGGTCAAAGCCGTACTTTCTGATTCCGCTCTCGCTTCTCGGCGGATATGTTATGACACAACGGTTTACGTCAAGCTTCATCATGTGAAGGTGCCTCATCACCTTTGCAGATGCTTCTCTCGCGAAAAAGTCGCAAAGCTTGTCGTCACGTTCACGCTTAAGGCTGAATATCAGTTTCTCCGTTACACGGTCACCGCCTGCTTCATAATGGGTATAAAAGGTACTGCATATGAGCCCATGTACTCCGTTTCCGATACTGCAGGAGCAGTCCGAGGCGGGCATATGGCAGGTGCGGCACTTTATCTTCTGTTCTTTAGCATATTTTTCAAGGCACTCATCGCAAAGTGCATCATGATTTCCCGTCGGCTCGTCGCATGAGGCGCACAGCGGCGGAAATACGAGATCGAGAAGCTTGTCCCTAAGCTTTTTCAGTTTCACTCTTCTGCCTCCGCGGCTATCATCCTTGCAAGCATGGTGCATCGGTCGGCGTGATAGTCATTCTCCACCATATTCTTAAGCACTTCTCTCTCTCCGACAAGTATCACCATTTGAGAAGCTCTTGTAACCGCCGTGTAAAGAAGATTTCTCGACTGAAGCATTGGTGCACAGCGGTAAAGGGGGATCATGACCACGGGATACTCGCTTCCCTGGCTTTTATGAACGGTAATGGCGTAAGCGTGCTCAAGCTCCTCAAGCATGGAGTAATCGTACTCGCATCTTTTATCATCGAAATTAACCGTTACAAGCTCATTTTCCGTATCCACAGACTCGATAACGCCGATGTCTCCGTTGAACACACCGAAGCCGGCATCACCTTTCGTGGTATACCACTCAAGCTGGTAATTGTTCTTTGTCTGCATAACTCTGTCGCCTGCGCGGAAGGTGAAGGTTCTGCTCGTTTTCTCGCTTTTTCGTTCGGATGGCGGATTCAGCGCGTGCTGGAGCATAAGATTTAAGTTTTCGGTACCCGCCGCACCTCTCCTTGAAGGGGTGATGATCTGTATCTTCTCCGCGATCCCCTTGCCGTAGGTTCTTGGAAGCCGTATGGTAACAAGCTCGCATACAGTTCGCGCGGTCGCCTCATCGCTGTTCCGCTCAAGGAAGAAGAAATCCGTTCCCTTTGAGGATATTTCGGGCATCTGTCCCATATTGATCCTATGGGCGTTTGTGATGATCCTGCTCTCGTCGTTCTGTCGGAAAACCTCGTCAAGGCGTACCACTCGAAAAGCCCCCGACGCGATAATATCCGCAAGGACGTTTCCGCAACCAACAGACGGAAGCTGATCGCTGTCTCCTATAAATATGAGCTTGGATCCTCCGCGAACTGCCCTGAGAAGCGCCTCCATCAGCAGGGAATCTATCATGGACGCCTCGTCGATTATAATTACTCTTTCCTCTATGGGATTTGACTCATTTCGCAGGAACTTCGGCTCGCTGTCCTCGCTCCATTCCATTTCAAGGAGCCTGTGTATGGTTTTTGCTTCATGGGAGGTAGCCTCGCTCATCCTTTTGGAGGCTCTTCCCGTAGGTGCCGCAAGGCAGACTGAATAGTCGAGGGATTCAAATATGCTGAGAAGTCCCTTTATTATCGTAGTCTTTCCCGTTCCCGGACCGCCCGTCAGCACCATTACTCCACCGCGAAGCGCATCACTGATGGCTCGTCTCTGCATGGGCGCGTAACGTATGCGTGAATATGACTCACTTTTGTCAATAAGGAGACCTATATCCTCCTCGTCTATCCTCGGACAAAGGCGCGAAAGCTCGCAAAGCTTCCTTGCGGTGTAGCTTTCAGCCTTGTAGATGTATGGGTGGTAGACAAAGCTTCCTTCGTCTGTTGTGTATATATACAGTTTCTTCGCCTGTGCCATGGACTCAACTGCATCGCAGATCCGTTCCTTGCATGAGGCATCCGATGAGAAAAGCAGTGCCACTGCACATTCTGCAAGAGTATCAATGGGAAGGCAGGTGTGTCCGTTTCGTGATGCCTCCGTAGACAGCACGTGGAGGATACCCGCTTCCACTCTGTCCTGCGAATCATGGGGTAAGCCAAGCGTTGCTGCAATTACGTCAGCTCTTTTGAATCCGATCCCACGGAAGGTACCGCTGAGGCTGTAAGGATTGTTCTTTATACGCTCGATGGCAGCCTGTCCACACCTTTTGTAAATACGCATGGCGGTGGCTGATGGCAGAAAATCGCGGCTGAACATCATAAACTCTCTGGAGCCTGCGATATTTTTAAAGTTTTCGCTTATGGCTTCCGCCTTCTGCTTCGATATTCCGGGAATATCTGCAAGCCACTCGGGATTGTTTTCTATAACGTCAAAACTGTCGTTTCCAAACTTCGTGACGATCTTCTGCGCCGTTTTCGGTCCAATGCCCTTAACAGCCCCCGAAGCAAGGTAGCGGAGGATATCGTCCTCATCTGCAGGAAGCTCACGTTCAAAGCTGTCTACAGAAAACTGCTTTCCGTATATCTTATGGGTAGTCCAGCTTCCGTAAGCCGTGAGCTTGTCCCCCTCGTTGACATATGGAATTATTCCCACAGCCGTAACTGGCTGTCCGTCCGCATCTTCAAGTATAAGGACGGTATACCCGTTCTCTTCATTACGGTACACAATGGAATCTATAATGCCGGAGAGAGTCTCCTTCTCTATAGCCATATTATTCATTCCGTTATTCAAAGCTTTCCCTCCCCGGCAAGTTTAGTTATATTATATATTATAGCTTTAAGTATCCCTTTTGTCAATCGTACAGTTTTTTCTTCGAAATCTTCTTGCAAGCAGCTTTACCTGTGCGGCAGCACTGTAGACACCGAACACGAAAAACATAGAGAACAATATTTCAAATACCGTTGCCATCATAATCGGCTCATCCTTTCTCTTTTGTGCCGTTCAATAATCAGTTTATGCTCTCCTTCCGAATTTGCCAAAGATACTGTAAGCAACCGATTTTTTACATCTTTCGGGTCAACTTCCTTTCTTATATACTTGACATTTCGGCGAGAAAATGATACCATATAATTAAGTATACCAATACGGTTACAGGAGGCAAAAGTCTGAAAAAACATTTGAAATCGTACGATGGCTTTTTCAGACCTATTTGTGGGTCCGCGACAAAATACTGTCGTCATTTTCTCATCTGTGGAATGAGAAAAATCACAAATCAAAGAAAGGCATGGTCATAACATGAAAAAAATCGCTCTCTTAATTGCCGCACTTCTTACCATCACGCTTCTGTCTGTAGGCGTTTTCGCCGAGGGTGAATTTGAAACCGCAGACGGTGAGCTCATAAGCTACAGCGGAACGGAATCGGTAGTCTCGATCCCCATGGACATAAAAAACATCAAGGTCGGTGCATTTGATGAAAGCGAAGGCATTACCTGCATCGTATTCAACTCATTTTCCTGCACCTTTGAGACCGGTGCGATCCCTGCAGGTGTAACTGTAAAAGCCCCCGAAAGCTCTGATGCTCACTTGGCGGCTCTCCGTGATGGGCTCCCGTTTTCCGCCCTCGACGGCTCTGTCAGCTTGACCATAAAGTATCAGTTCACATCGGGTACCGAAGCATATCCTACATTCACTGAGGATGTGTTCACAGGCGACAGCTACAGCTATACAGTTCCTGCCATCGACGGATTTGTACCTAACATTGAAAAGGTCGAGGGTGTTGCGGGCGACAGCGACATTACAGTCACTGTAATTTACCGCTCTACTGTGGGTGACGGCTGGGTAATCAAGGACGGACGTGCAATGTACGTATCCGGCGGAAGCTACCTTGTTGATACTACCGAAGAGATCAACGGAATTGCATACAATTTCGATGAAAACGGTCACCTTATCATTGCTTCCGGCTTTATCAATACAGACACGGCAAGCTACTACTTCTACAACAGTGTTGCCGTCACAGGCTACCGTGTAATAGGAAAGTCCATTTATTACTTCAACGATGACGGCTCAATGGTCAAGGGAACTACCTTCGACGGTCATGAGTTCGACATTGGCGGTAACATCATTGCAAACGACAGCATCGTTAATATCGGTGCGGACAGCTATTATCTTATTGCAAACGAGCTTTATTCGGGTTACCGTATGGTTGACGGAAAGATTCTTTACTTCGGTACAGATTACAGAATGGTCAAAGGCTCTGTGCTCAACGGCTACACCTTTGATGCCAAGGGTGCTATCACATCAGGAATAAGCGCTACAGATCTTGAGATATCCGGACTCTCCGATGTTGCATATACCGGCTCCGCGATTGAGCCTGAGATATCGGTAAAGTTCAACGGTATTACGCTTACTAACGGAGTACATTACAAGCTTTACTATTCCGACAACACAACTCCCGGTGAGGCAAAGCTTGAGCTTCGCGGTCTCGGTCCCGTAAGCGGAAGCGCAAGCTACACCTTCAAGATCATCGGTGATGAGGCATATACACTTACTATCCGCTATGTAAACGTAATGGGAGCTCCCATTGCAGAGTCATATACCACACTTATTGAGCCCGGAGAGGAATTTGATATTCCCTCACCTGAGGTTGAGGGCTACAAGCCCGACCAGGAAAGCGTCAGCGGCACTATGGGGAACAGCAATATCACCTTCAGCGTTACATATACCAAGGTCGCTGAGGAAAGCGACAGCGAAACATCAACAGATACAGGTCCTGTGGAGTCAACAGATGTTACCACCACAGTCAGTGAGCCTGAGGAAAGTGAGCCTGCCGAAAGCGAGGATTCCTCAGATAAGGAAAGCGGCTATAAGTACGATTATGCACTTCTTATAAAAGTATTTATCATTGCCACACTCATCACAGGTGTTATCATTGTTCTTATCCTCAATTGGGACGTTATAAAAAAAGCTCTGACTAAAAAGAACGGAAAGAATAAATAATGAGTACTCTAAGGAACAAAGTTAATCTGAGGGATTTTCCCGCTTCTGATGACAGCGCAGCATTTGCTCTCGCAATGGACTATCTCCGCGAGCATCCATATACCACTCTTGTTGTAGATCCGGGAGAATACACTCTTACAAGTGAGCTTGCGCGTGAAACACAGCGTGCCGTTATGGCAGGAGAATACGGTTTCAATCCCCAACGCACCATGTTTAACCCCAAGTTCGCATATACTCGCGGTATCTGTTTTGCGGGGCAGAAGGGTACTCGTCTTGAGGCATACGGAGTAACCCTGATGGTAGACGGCTTTATGGAGCCTGTATCGGTAAGAGACTGTGAGGACGTTACCGTCTGCGGTCTTACCATAGATCACAAGAGAAAGCCCTACAGCCGTGCTATTATCACAAAGATCGAATCCGAAAGCGAAGACGGAAAGAACAAGGTAGCAATAGCCGAATTTGATGAGAACTCCGCTTTTATCGAAAAGACTCCGAGATTCCTGAGAAGCAAGTATTACGACGCTGTAAACGAGCGTGAGATCTTCCCCGTTCTTGAAGACGAAGACTATCTCGACAGCCGTCATCTGAGGTTATACTATACAAGAGCAGAAAAGCTTAAAGAAGGAATTGAGTACTACACGGTTCACACATATCACTCTCGTCCTGCTGTGCTCATAGAGAACGCAAAGAATATCACTCTTGAGGATGTTACGATCAACAGCCAGCCCGGTATGGGTGTTGTGGGCAACAGAAGTGAAAATGTAACTCTCCGCCGTCTTTCCGTTGTACCTTCAATCGGTCACCATTTCTCTACCAACACAGACGGAACGCATTTCACCTCAATGAAGGGACTTTTAAGATTTGAAAACTGCTTCTTCGACTGTCAGGGTGATGATTTTGTAAACGTCCACAATTATTATCATGCTATAGTAAAGCGCGAGGGAGACTGTGTTTGCTATATGCAGGAAAAGACTCCCGACGGTACTCATGCGCAGTCTCTTGACTATCCCGATGTAGGAGATACCCTTGAGCTTACAAGCCGCAGTACAATGGCGCTTATCGATACATTTAAGGTTCTCGAATGTGTCCCGATGCCTGATGAATGGATGTGCAAGGTAGTTTTAGACCATCCGCTGCCGAGCGATACCGAAGATCTTGTTCTTGCGGATGTAACGAGACTTCCGAGAGTTGAGGTCATCGGATGCTGTGCGACGTGCCACCACGCACGAAGCATACTCATCAAAACAAGAAACGTGCTTATCGAAAACAACACCTTCCGCAACGTACACGGCTCTGCAATACATATTGCTCCCGAGGCTTCATGGTACGAGGGTGTTTCTCCTGCAGATGTCGTGATCCGCGGAAACAGGATCATCCGCTGTGCAGAGGATTGGCACGATGACATGGGTGCAGGTATCATGGTCTACGCTGATGCCGATGATGCGGACAACTGCTGTATAAAGAACATCACCATTGAAGATAACTTCATTGAGGTTCCTTACACCTCACACGGAATCTACGTCAGAAACGTTGACGGACTTCGCATCGCAAGGAACAAGATAATCTCACAAAATGAGCCGGTCTTTGTTTCCATATGCGAGAATGTTTCTATAGAAGAATAAGCAAAAACAAATGCATAAAGCTTACCCCCGACAGAGATGATCTCAGTCGGGGGTAAATCTGTTTAATATGCTTATTAGTCCTCAATAGCTGCTTTCTTTGTGAGTATCGCGTGAAGCTTTTCTGCATCAAATTTCTCACGTCTGTCGAAAGCATAGATACCGTTTCTCTCCTGATATACGTCGGTGAGCTGTGTATAGCAAAGTCCGCAGATACCGGGGTTATCGAGGAATGCGTGTATCTGTCCCTCAAAGCGCTCGTAGAACTCGTCAAGTGTCTTCGGAGCATTACCGTATCCCCAAGCCTTCTTGCCGTCTCCCTCGTCAAGGTTCCAGTAGATGCCGCCCATTTCGGAAACAAAATACGGCTGACCGTCGTAATGCTCATCATCGGGACGGTTAATGAACACGCTTCCCTCTCCCGTAACAAAGTATTTATGGTGGTCGCGGAGCACTGCGGGATCCTGATTATAGTCATGAACGTCATAGATGTCAGTTAAGTCACCGTGCGTATATCCGGACGTATCTATAACGGGACGATAGGGATCGAACGCCTTCGTTACATTATAAACGGTATGGAGAAGCTCCTTGCGGCGGCTGTCAGAGGTCTCGTTGAAGGGACACCAACCGATGATGGCGGGACTGCTGTAATCTCTCTCGAGCTCCTCGATCCAAGCGGGCAGCATGGAATCAAGTGCCTCGGCGCGGCTCTCCTTAAGTCCCCAGTTAGGAAATTCTCCCCATACCATATATCCGTACTTATCTGCGAAATACAGAGTATAAGGCTCAAATATCTTCATATGGAGTCTTGCGCCGTTGAAGCCCACCTTCATTGACATCTTGATATCGTTTTCAAGATCCTCTACAGTGGGAGCTGTGTAGATACCGTCAGGATAGTAGCCCTGATCCAGAACGAGTCTTTGGAACACGGACTTACCGTTGATCTCGAAGCGTTTACCGTTCAGCGTCACCTTACGCATACCGAAGTAGGTTTTCACCTTATCTTCACCGAAGGTAAGGTTGAGGTCGTAAAGATTTCCTTCACCAAGCTGCCACAGCACGGGATCCTTGATGTCCATGTCAAATGTGCACACCTTGCCTGTAGCCTTTGCAGAAGCTGCATTAACGTGCTCGCCGTTAAAGGATGCCTCGGCACAGATCTCCTCTCCTGCCTTTGCATAATCGGCAAGCTTAACTGTTATGTGAAGCTTTTCGTTATCCACATCGGGGGTCAGCTTTACATTTTCAATATAGTTATTCGGCACGTATTCAAGCCACACGGTCTGCCAGATACCCGTGCATCTCGTGTAATCGCATCCGCGGTTGTAATAGTCTATAAACACCTGCTTACCTGTGTACTGAAGAGGATCGCGGCAGTCGTCGCGGCAACGGATAACGAGCTCGTTGTCGCCCGCTGTGAGAAGCTCGGTAACGTCAAAGGAGAACGGAGTAAATCCCCCCTTGTGACTACCCGCGAGCTTTTCGTTTACCCATACTTCGGTTTCGAAGTCAGCGGCACCGACATGAAGAAGGATTCTACCCTTCTCAGTATCCCATGAATCTGCAACCGCAAAGGCACGGCGGTACCAGCAAGCAATGATAAAGTCGATATATTCGATACCCGAAAGCTTTGATTCGGGAACGAACGGAACTGTGATCTCACGGTCAAAGCAGTAGTTTTCCTTGAGATAGAGCTTTCTGTACTTTCCCGAATCTCCGAAATCGAAGTAAAAATCCCACTTTCCGTTGAGGTTCTGCCACTCGTCTCTTACAAGTCTCGGACGGGGATATTCCGGTCTTGGAATGTTCATGATGATCTCTCCTTATGTATATCGTTCAGTTTAAGCCCGTAGGCAATTTTACACTTGATGAAAACACTTCACAGATGCCGCCGAGGATGCCGTTAGTCATGGCGGATACTGCCGATGCGTGGCTTACGCCGAAATTACTGTTATAGAGTCCAAAGCTTGCAGGATCAGCCAAAGCCGCTTCAACAGGCACTATCTCATAGCGCATCTTTGCGGAAGCTGAGTCATAATAGCGGTGTACCCAAAGCGGAACAGTTTCAACCGCGGTCACAATGGTCTCGCCTGTGGCGTACTTACGGATGGTCAGCTCTACAATAAGTCCGTTTTCGGTGTAGAGCTTATTCATGGTGTCGCCCATGGTAAGGCGGTTCTGATTAGAGATAAGGTTGCCGAGAGAATAGAAGCAAAGGGTGCTGTGTGACGGATCAACCGTGGAGGTAAGCATCTCAGCATCCTGTATAACATGGGGATGTCCGCCGATTATCACGTCTACGCCCAGATCACAGAGCTTCTGTGCTATCTGCGCCTGCATATCGTTGTGGGAAAGGTGGTATTCGTCCCCCCAATGGATGAAGTATACGATTATATCTGCTCCCGATGCTCGGAGATCGGCGATATTTCGTTCTGCAGATGCGTAGAACTCACCGAGGAGACTATGGTTGAACACGTCAATAAGCGGAAGATCGGCATCCTGCACTCTGATTCCGTTGATGGTACGGGGATATGTGTTACCATATGCAATGTCGTCGGTGCTGTTAAGCATTCCTACGGTTATACCGTTTACCTCAACGTTTCGGTATGTCTTTCCGTTTAAGTCCTTTCTTGCACCGATGTAGTCAACGCCCATTTGGTCGAACACCTCCTGTGTCCGTGTAACACCGGTATGCTGTGTGTCATAGCAGTGGTTGTTAGCAAACAGCATCATATCAAAGCCTGCGCCGATAAGAGCCGAAAGTCCGGTGTCGGGCGTGTTGAAGGTTGGGTATCCCGAATAGGCATATCCTGCCTCGCTTCCCGCAAGAGTGGTCTCAAAATTGGCAACTGCGTAATCAGCGGCAGATACGATGTCCTTTATGTACTTATAGCAGTTCGTAAAATCGTATTCCCCAGTCGCGTAATCGTAGGCAGCGTCAAGCTGAGGATTGTGATACATCACATCTCCTGTGACAAGAAGAGTCATCTCAGTAAATGCGTTTGGATCAAACTGCACCTCATCATCGGTAACGGCTTCTGTATCTGTAACATTCTCCGTCTGCCCTGCCGTGGTCACGGAAGAAGCAGTAGTCTGTTCGGCATTTCCCTCAGGGGATTCTTTATGCAGAGATACAGCCAATACGATAGAAAAGACAACGCTGACGGCAAGTATTCCGATAATCAGAGAAGCCCATGGAAATGGCGGCTTTCTTCTCCTTCTTTGAGGAGCTCGTCTGCTGT
Organism: Clostridia bacterium; assembly: GCA_017481265.1. Lineage (GTDB taxonomy): Bacteria > Bacillota > Clostridia > Oscillospirales > CAG-272 > RUG11130. Next base: position 12,776 of record JAFUPK010000028.1, on the reverse strand, counting down.
TATTTTGTGAAGGAGTGTTTCTGTAATTTCTGTTATATCCGTTATTCATGAAAACCTCCCTTTAGTTTTACTTATACTTTATTATACCAAAAAGAGCAGCATAATGGAAGAGGTTTTGAGATTATCTTAAAAAAATAACCACTGAGTTTTACCTCAGTGGTTCAGACCGCTGACAAAGGTCTTATGCTGACAAAATGCACAAAAGTTTTGATCGACCTTTTTTAAAAGGGCGCGGGGTCTTGGGGCAGTGCCCTGAGTCGCCGCTACTTCGCTAAACGAAGTAGGGCAGAGGGCGAAATTCCCCTTATTCGTCCAAAAAGCGACCCGCACCAAACGAAGTTTGGTGACGCACTTCGCGCAAGCGAACGTGCTGCAGCTCGCGCATCCCCTTTTACTTTTGATTTAGCCTTTGTTTAATTTGACAAACCCTGTGCTTTCGCACAGGGTTTGTCATCAAGCTGAACCACTGAGTTTTACCTCAGTGGTTAAAAATATTACTTCGGCTTGTTACCGCGCTCGACGTGCCAGCCTGTGGTTACAAAGTAACCTTCTGCCTCTCCCGGGGTTTCGTCGTTATAGAAGCAGAACTTACCCGTTGTGTCGATACCGATGGATGTAAAGTACTTCATATGTCTCATCTCATACGGCAGTGCGTAGTCGAATGAGCAGTAGTAGGACATATTAAGGTTTGTATAGTTGAAGATTCCGTCGCCGCCGCGCCAGAAGTCGCAATGGTCGGGGTTGAGGAAGTATGTATTGTCGTACATCTTCCATCCGCGCTCGTTGTTGTCGCTTCCGATGTGTGCTCCGATGATACCGCCTGCACAGCAGATAATGGTGTTTTCGGAGAACTCGCAGTTGATCATCTCACCGTAGTACCAGTTGTGAAGTGCAAGTCCCTCAGCACCTGAGTCTACTTTTCTGGGATATCCGTAGCCGAGGTATACACCGTAGTTATTCTTCACCACTGCGTTTCTGATCTTGTTGCGTCCGAGGATTCCTCCTTCGTCGGGCTGTCTGAAGGTACTGAACAGCTCAACAAGATTCTGAGATGTGGTAACTACATTATTGGTAAGAACCACATTGGAGATCTGTGAGACATTATCCTCATCTCCCGTGAAGTCGCCGGTCTCCTGTGTACCCATGGGACCGTCCTCCACGTCGTGGATGTAGCAGTTTGTAACGATCATTGATTCGCAGGCACCGTAGCCGCTGATACCCGTACCAACTGATGCCGTACAACCGCCCGCATAGCCTGCCTCGCAGTTTGTAACTACGTTGTTGTCTCCCAGGTCAAATGTGATCCAGCTTGAATAGAGGCATCTGATATTATCAAATGTTGCATTATCCCCCGCCATCATAATATAGCAGTTTCTTGCAAGGTCGATCCGATCGAAGACCTGCTTCGGATCGCCGTCATTACATCTGAGATATACACGTCCCGTGGAATAATCGTGCATAAACTCAAGGTTGTTGCGAAGTGCGTCAGCAGGGTTAAGGCTCGAAGTACCGCCCGAGATATAGTACTCGTCGCAGGTACCCATCTTGCCCATATATTTTGTGGTCTTTCCTTCGCCGAAGGGCTCGTCGGGATCATTGGGGAATACGCGTACTCCGAGGAATTCACCTTCGTTGAACACTATGCTTCCAATATCGCCTGCCTCACCGCCGAAGTGAGCTATGCGTTCCTCAGTCTCGTCGGGAAGGTCCTTACGAATGTATGCCTTTGTGTCGATGTAGTAGATATTTTCCCACTCGGTCTTCTGCCAGTCACCCGTTCCGCCGCCAAAGTCAAAGCTTCCGTAAAATGCAGGCTTCTTTCCTTCACCGTAAGCTCCGTAGGTGACCCCTTTAGCTACGCCGAGAGTCTGTATCGAATCATTGAGATATTTTGAAGGATAAAATTCGCTTCCGCGTTCAAAGAATACACCGTCACCGGGCTTTGCTTTACTTGTGTCAAACGAAAGACCCGGCTTCAGCTTATACCAAAGATTATTCACGGTTTTCCAAGCTGTCGCGGGAGAAAGACCGTCATTTGAGTCATCTCCGTTAATGGAGGAAATATAGTAACAGGTTCCGCCTGCAGCTTCAATCTGCTCGGGCGTTATCTCAGAAGGAGAATTCTTAATTTCTGCAATGCGGTCACGTACCTTTGCAAGATACTCGTCAAGAGTGTCCATACCCACCTCTTCCATGGTGGTACTTGAATATCTGTAGTAATTCTTGAAGTAATCTGCCTCATCTTCAATCTTGAACGCATCAGCGGCTTCCTTAGTCTCAAAGAGACCGATATACGCAAGGCAGAACTTTGCGTTTTCTGCACCGACGTAGGGCTTCAACATGATGTGGACAGTCGCACCCTGCGTTCTGCCAAACTGAGCACCAATGGAATTAATGATATCTGCAGTTGCATTAAAGGTTGCGGTAGACCATTCACCGTCCTTCTCACCCTTTTCGAAGGTGATATCACATCTTGAGATAGGCTCAGTGTAACGGGCAGTCATATATGCCGCGAGAGTCTCGGGCTCTGTGCCGTTCTCATACTTGTAGCAGATCTTTACGTAAGGAGTTCCGGTAAGATCACCGACAACAGCGGTCACACTGAAGCCGATGGAATCATCATCCTGATAAGAGAGCTGAGCGTAACGCTCATCCATTTCGGGGGTGATGTAAGGATACTCACCATCCTCAACGAGAACAGGCTTCATTGCTCCCTGAAGTGCGGGACCTGCAGTATAGAGATACTTCGCACCGTATACTGCGGAAGCTGCGTTCTCGGCATCGGGTTCATATCCCTGCCATGCCTTACCGGATGCACCGATGAGATTCATAATAATTGTAGCCATCTCCGCACGGGTGATGTTTGACTTGGGGTTATAATTCTCATACTGGTCGCCGTTGACGATTCCGGCACGGCGGAGCATCTCAACGTACTCACGCGCCCACTTTGCAACCTTCTTTGCGTCGGCAAACACAGCGGGAGCCGTGCTCTCACGGGGCATCTTGATGCCCATATAGTCAACGTAACGGGAAATACAAGCCGCCATCTCCTCACGAGTCAGCGCCTTGTTGGGCTTGAAGGTACCGTCCTCGTATCCGGTTACGATGCCTGCTTCAACCGCCCAGCCGACGTAGCCTGAGAACCAAGTTACCTTTTTGATGTCGCTGAACGCCTCGGTTTCGCTGGTTTCGGCATTTGCAAGTCTGCCGAGGATAGTAACGAACATTGCACGGGTCAGCTTTCCGTTAGGCTCAAATTTTGTATCGGTGGTTCCCGTCATGAGACCTCGCTCATAAACGTAGAGCACCTCGTCGTAGAACCACTTCTTTTCTCCAACGTCCTTAAATGGCATTTTTGCATCTGCAGCACTACTCGAGAACACAAATGTTCCGAGAAGCATCAGGCACGCAAGAAATGCCGAGATGATTCTTTTAGTTTTCATATCTTTATATCCTTTCATATATGTATAGTTCATTTTATCATGATAACCTAGATCTGTCAATTGGTCTTTTTGCCGATAATCAAAAGCTGATTTTAGTAACTATGCACAAAAAAACACGTCTCTGTAACAAGAGACGTGTTTGCTTGAAAACATCTTAATTCAATTGCGTTTTGTTCATTGTTTGACATTACGGCAAATAATCTGAAATTGTGCGAAACGTACATATGCGAACTGTCGTTCAATATATATATGCACCGTTTTCTCAGTGAACCGAAAGCAGCGTGATCTTCACTTGTATTTCTTATGTGTCGCTATCTATATCTCGTCAGCGACAAATCCGTTTTCGGTCAGTCGGTCAATATGAGTAAATCCGAGAGACCTGAGTCTTGTGACCGTTTCCTCAAAAGCATAGTCGATATGCTTAGTTATGTGAGAATCGGATGTTACGGTAACAGTACCGCCGAGACGCTTTATCTCCTCAAGAATAAAGTCAGCAGGATATGCGCAACTCTTGTTCGCCCTTGCCATGGCTCCCGTGTTCACCTCGAAGCGGCTGCAGACCTTCATACACCTATGTAATGCATTAAGCGCGGCTTCTCTGTAGCGGGGATCGTTCTCATCTATAGTCTCAAATTTCGTGAGAAGGTCAAAATGTCCCACGATGTCAGGCTTTGTTTGTTCAACGTGATCTGCAACTGCATCAAAATACGCCTTGGCATACAGATGCTCCTCACCGCCAAAGGCTTCGTTGATGGTCTGCTTCTGAACATCGGGTGAATAGTCGATGGAATAAGGCTTGCCGTCAACGAAAATATAGTGGATCGACGCTATGATATAGTCATAAAGTGTTCGATCACACACAAAATTTTCCGCAAGCTCAATGCCGCAGAAAAGCTGGAACTTGTCCTTATATTCCTCCTTTATACGGCGCAAAGCATCAGTATATTCCTTCTGCTCACTGCTTCTTATCCCACAGTCTTCGCCTTCCGCATAAGTATGGTCCGATATTCCGAGAGATACGAATCCCGCTTCAACGGCAGCGCGGATATTGTCTTCTACACTTCTGCTTCCGTCCGAAAAGGTAGTGTGCGTATGGAGATTTGATATAGGCTTTGTCAGCTTCATTTGCCTGTCCTCTCTTACGATTTATTTTTATCAATTATACTTCACAGCGCTTTCTTTGTCAATGGGTTTGGACCTATCTTCACCATAACAAGCTCAGTCTCATTAAACAGGCGCGGGATCAGCCCGCCTGTGTTTGCAAGTCCGCGGCTTATCACAAGACGTCCGTCGTGAAGTCCCGAGGTGTACTTAGGGAACAACCCCTGACCGGGAGCCATAAGCCCTCTTCCAAACAGTCTGATCTGTCCTCCGTGTGCGTGACCGGACAATACAAGGTCTATTTTTCTGCCTTGAATATAGTCAAAATAATATTCGGGGTGGTGGCATAGGAGTATCAAGAAGCCATCCTGCTTACAAAAGGAGTCCAGAAACTCTGTGTTCGGCTTTGGAGTCTTAAAGGGATGTGGATTTGCTCGACCGTTGCCGATATCGGAATGAAAAAATCCCGAAGTCAATCCTCCAACAGTGATCCCATTATACCTAATAAAGCTGTCGTCAAGAAGATGGACTCCGACGGAACATATTCTCCGACGGGCAGTCTCAGTAAGTCCGAGCTCATGATTTCCGAGAGAGTAAAAGGTGGGCGCGATATTTGAAAGCTCCCTGAGAAACCCGAGACTTTTATCGGAAGATGCATAATCCCCTTCTCCGAAATCGCCGGTCAGCGCTATGAGGTCCGGCTTTTCCTTTTTAAGTGCATCGATCATCTCATGCTTCATCTTGCCGTGTATATCCGACAGATGACCTATGGTTAGTCCCGCGGTCTTAGAAGTATTTATACTATAATATGTTGTAACCATTTTGATCTCCGTAAGTATTGCTCTATATATTATACGCCAAACAGTGTACAAGTACAAGAAGAAAACTCAAATATCCAATCACTTTCTCATTTTGTCGAAAATATTCACAAAGTGAGAAGATTTATGAGAATTAAAATATACTTATTGACTAAATGTATGTTTCATGTTATACTTATTAAAGAACAATACAGCGCTAAGCTGAGATATATTCGGAGGATTAATCCAATGGCAAACAGATTCGTACTCAATGAAACAAGCTATCATGGCAAGGGCGCCATCGCGGAGATCGCAAATGAGATCAAGGCAAGAGGCTTCAAAAAAGCTCTCGTATGCTCTGACCCCGATCTTATCAAATTCGGTGTAACGGGCAAGGTGACCGCCGTTCTTGATGCCGCTGAGATCCCTTACACCCTTTTCGACGACATTAAGCCCAACCCCACCATCGAAAACGTTCAGGCAGGCGTTGCCACCTTCAAGGAAAGCGGAGCAGACTGCATAGTTGCTATCGGCGGAGGCTCCTCCATCGACACAGCGAAAGCGGTTGCTATCATCATCGCGAACCCTGAGTTTGCCGATGTCCGTTCTCTTGAGGGTGTTGCTCCCACAAAGAACAAGTGCGTTCCCATTATCGCAGTTCCCACCACAGCAGGAACAGCAGCCGAGGTTACCATAAACTACGTAATCACCGACGCCGAGAAGAACCGCAAGATGGTATGCGTAGACGTACACGACATTCCCGTTGTTGCAGTTGTTGACCCCGATATGATGGCTACAATGCCCAAGGGACTCACCGCCGCTACCGGTATGGACGCTTTGACCCATGCCATTGAAGGCTACATTACCGCAGGCGCTTGGGAGATGAGCGATATGTTCCACATAAAGGCTATCGAGCTTATCGCAAAGCATCTCCGCGGTGCCGTTGACAACACAGACGAAGGTCGTCTCGGTATGGCTCTCGGGCAGTACATCGCAGGCATGGGCTTCTCTAACGTAGGTCTTGGCATCGTCCACTCCATGGCACATCCCCTCGGTGCAGTATATGACACACCCCACGGTGTTGCAAACGCTATCATACTGCCCACAGTTATGGAGTACAATGCTCCCGCTACAGGTGAGAAGTACCGCGACATCGCCAAGGCTATGGGCGTTGACGGTGTTGATGCTATGTCTCTCGAGGATGCACGCAAGGCGGCAATCGAGGCTGTAAAGCAGCTCTCTGCAGATGTTGGAATTCCCGCAGACCTCAAGGACATCGTAAAGGCGGAGGATATCGACTTCCTGTCTCAGTCTGCTTACGATGACGCTTGCCGTCCCGGAAACCCCAGAGAAACATCCGTTGCTGAGATCAAAGAGCTTTACCTCTCACTTATGTGATTCATATTAACGAAAAAACTGTCGATCACTCAAGCTAAGTGATCGACAGTTTTTTATTCTGAATAGATGTCCTTCATTATCTTCAAAACATTTTGTATCGAGAACTGCGATACCCTTTCCCTGTTCTTTTCACCAAGCGCGGCAAGGTCTGCGGTCATCACTTTCTCGATCGCCGACATACAGCTTTCAACGCTGTACGGATCGAACAGGCAGCTTGGCGAATCGTTTATGAGATCCACATTTCCGCGGATATTACTGCAAATAACGGGAAGCTTACTTGCCATTGCCTCCATAAGCGCAACAGACAAGCCCTCACGTATTGACGGGAAGCAGAATATATCCGCCGCCGAGTACAGCTCAGCAACGTCGTTTCGGTACCCGAGGAAATGAACCCTGTCCGAAACGCCGAGTCGGACGGCAAGCTCACAAAGACTATCGTGTTTGTATCCCTTACCTGCAACAACATAATGAATATCAGTTCCTTCAAGCCTTGCCAGAGCCTCAATGACGAGCTTATGATTCTTATTGTCGTTAAGCTCTCCAACCGAAAAAAGAAGCCGAGCATCCTCGGGAATACCGAGCTGTTGCCGTTTTGCCTTTTTATCAACAGAAGCTGTGCCGAATCTCGAAAGATCAACACCTACTCCCGGCACATAGCAGACCTCCTTAGCCTTAAGCTTTTTCTTTGCAAGCTGATAGTCCTCGTTATTTATGGTTATGAGCTTATCCGTAAAGCGAGCGCAAAGCTTCTCAATGGGGTAAAAAAGAAGCCAGTTCTTCTTTGGCGCGCCTTTGTAGAAATGAAATCCGTGGGCTGTGTAGAATACTCTCGTGCCGTTCTTGCGAAGCTTCCGGCAGATCATGCGGGTGAGCACAGATGCATTTGGTGTATGGCAGTGAATGATATCATATCTGCCGCTCTTTACTATACTTTTTAGTTGTGAAACAGCCTTATAGTTTTCCTTTGACAACGGTGCTCGTGATAAGCCGACCTGATAGATCTTACAGCCAAGCTCTTCATAGCGTCCATCAAGGGGTACTTCCTCGTAGTTACAAGCAATATCAACTTGATTTCCTCCATGCACAAGCATCTCAATATGAGGTTTGAAAAAGCTGTTTATTGTAATCGAAAGGGTGGCAACAAACAATATCTTCATATATCATCCTTAATTAAAACAACTTCTTATAATTTCGATAATAATATCCTGCTCGTCAGCAGTCATTTTGTTGTCGCTGGGCAAGCAAAGTCCTCTTGAGAAAATGTCAGCACCGACATCAACCACGCCACCTGCTATATAGGCATTTGTCATGCCTCTGCCGTTTCCTTCCCTTGTCACGAAGCCGTGCATTCTGAAGATCGGCTGCATATGCATGGGTTTCCATATGGGTCTGCCCTCAGCATTATATTTTGCAAGGGTCTCAAGTATCTCATCCGGGCAGGTCTTTCCGTGTTCCTTTATGTAACAGCTCTCGTTGTCGCTTCTCACCTGCTTTGCCATAGCTTCCTCGTCAATGAGCATACAGGAAAGCCAGAAATTCGGCTCGGAATTTTCCGCATCGTAGGGATTCATGGTCACGGGAAGGTCTGCAAACGCCGCTTTATATCTTTCGTAGATCGCCTTTTTCTGCGCGATATGACTTTCAAGATACGGGAACTGTCCGCGAACCACTCCTGCTACCACATTGCTCATGCGGTAATTATAGCCGATCTCCTCATGCTGATACCAAGGTGCAGCCTCGCGGCTCTGTGTGGACCACTTCCGTGCCTTTTCGGCAGCGCTTTTATCATCGGTAAGAAGCATTCCGCCGGAGGATCCGGTGATGATCTTGTTTCCGTTAAAGGAGATCGCATTATAAGCTCCGAAGGTTCCCGTCTGGCGTCCCTTGTAGGTAGCGCCGAGAGATTCTGCGGCATCCTCGATAACTACAGCGCCGTGCCTTTCGGCAATTTCGCATATCTCATCAAGCTTCGCCGGCGTTCCGTAAAGGTCTGCAACGACAACAGCCTTTGCTCCGGGGTACAGCTCAAATGCCTTTTCAAGTGCGACAGGATCCATGTTCCAGGTGTCATATTCGGTGTCTATGAATACAGGCACAGCCTTTTCATAAAGTACGGGATTTACGGTAGCGGCAAATGTCATGTCACTGCAGAACACGGTATCTCCCGCCTTCACTCCCGCAAGCTTGACCGCAAGGTGAAGCGCTGCTGTTCCGCAGGAAAGGGCAACAGCATACTTGCATCCCACCTTTTCAGCGGCTATGCGCTCTGCTTCGTTAATATTCTCACCAACCGTAGACATCCAATTTTTTGTGTACGCATCGTTTATGTAGGTAAGCTCATCTCCGTGCATGGTAGGCGATGAGAGCCATATCTTTTTATCAAACGGTTTCATATTTATACTTTCTTTAAGCTGAAATCTGCAACTTTTATCGTATGCCGCAGCAGGGCAATTCCCCTTTTAATATTATAATACATCCGCGAAAATAAATCAAGTATAACTTCGTATATTTATGAATTTTCCTGTGAAATGAGGTAATTTTCTCCAAAAAAATATTTATTCTAAAAAACACATTATTTTGTGTTTTTGCTATTGACAAGACACAATATCTATGGTATACTTACTGAGCACCACAAAATATGGAGGTTAGAAGTGAACATTCAGGGGATCCAAAAGCTGTCCCTTCTCGATTATCCCGGGAAGGTAGCGTGTACTCTTTTTACGGGCGGCTGCAATCTTCGCTGTCCCTTCTGCCACAACGCTTCCCTGGTCAGGACTCCCGCCGCTGTGCCGAGCATGAAGGACGATGTCATCTCGTATCTTTCATCAAGGCGTTCACTGCTTGACGGAGTCTGCATAACAGGAGGCGAGCCGCTCATCCAAGTGGATCTTGAGTCATTCATACGCGAGGTTCGTGCACTTGGGTACAGCGTGAAGCTTGACACCAACGGAAGCTTCCCCGATAAGCTTTCGCATATCCTGCAGGCAGGACTTATTGACTATGTCGCAATGGACATCAAAAGCGCTCCCGAGACATATTCCTCAGCTATCGGCTTTGAAATGTCAACGGAAGTGTTTGAGCGCAGCATCGACATTATTAAGAACAGCGGCATAGCTCACGAATTCCGAACAACAGCCGTCAAGGGTATTCACAGCGTATCGGATTTCGCATCCATTGGAAAGCTCATCGGAGACGAGCCTTACTTTATCCAGTCTTTTGTGGACTCAGGTAACCTTCTCGGCGATGGCTGCAGTGCATTCTCATACGAAGAGATGCAAGAACTGCTCTCGGCCGTTCTTCCCTATACCCCAAGGGCAAGCCTAAGGGGAATTGACAAATAAGCAACAACTTAATGATGAAATTTTAAAAAGGAGAGAAGAAATGTTCCACGTAACAAAAAGAGACGGAAAGATCGCAGATTACGATATTTCCAAGATTTCCGCGGCTCTGAGAAAAGCTTTCGACGCCTGCGGCAGACAGTATAATGATAACATAATCGACTTCCTTGCACTTAAAGTAACCTCCGACTTCGAGCCCAAGATCGAAAACGGAATGATCCACGTCGAGGAGATCCAGGACAGTGCCGAGACCGTTCTTGTTCAGGCAGGCTACACCGATGTTGCCAAGGCTTACATCCTCTACCGCAGACAGAGAGAAAAGCTCCGCAACATGAACTCCACATATCTCGACTACAAGGAGATCGTTGACCAGTACGTCAAGAACCTTGACTGGCGTGTTAAGGAAAACTCCACCGTTACATATTCCGTAGGCGGACTTATCCTTTCCAACTCCGGTGCTATCACAGCTAACTACTGGCTTTCCGAGATCTACGACGACGAGATCGCCAAGGCTCACCAGAATGCAGACATTCACCTCCACGACCTTTCCATGCTCACAGGCTATTGCGCAGGCTGGTCCCTGAAGCAGCTTATCGAGGAAGGTCTCGGCGGAGTTCCCGGCAAGATCACCTCTGCTCCCGCAAAGCATCTCGCAACTCTCTGCAACCAGATGGTAAACTTCCTCGGTATCATGCAGAACGAATGGGCAGGCGCACAGGCATTCTCCTCATTCGACACTTACCTCGCTCCCTTCGTAAAGGCTGATAATCTCAGCTACGATCAGGTCAAGAAGTGCATTGAGTCCTTCATCTACGGTGTAAACACACCCAGCCGTTGGGGAACTCAGGCTCCCTTCAGTAACATCACTCTCGACTGGACCGTTCCCGCTGACCTTGCTGACGAATACGTTATCATAGGCGGAAAGCGTCAGAACTTCAAGTACGGCGACTGCAAGCGCGAAATGGACATGGTAAACCGTGCGTTTATCGAGATCATGATCGAAGGTGACGCAAACGGACGCGGCTTCCAGTACCCCATCCCCACATATTCCATCACCCGTGACTTCGACTGGTCCGAGACCGAGAACAACAAGCTTCTCTTTGAGATGACCTCCAAGTACGGTACACCTTACTTCTCCAACTACGTAAACAGCGACATGGAGCCCTCCGACGTACGCAGCATGTGCTGCCGTCTCCGTCTTGACCTCCGTGAGCTCCGCAAGAAGTCCGGCGGCTTCTTCGGCAGCGGTGAGTCCACAGGCTCTGTAGGTGTTGTTACCATCAATATGCCCAGAATCGCTTATCTTGCAGAGAACAAGGAAGACTTCTATAAGAAACTTGATCATATGATGGACATTGCCGCACGTTCTCTCAAGGTCAAGAGAACCATCATCACCAAGCTTCTTGACGAGGGTCTCTATCCTTATACAAAGCGTTACCTCGGCACATTCAACAACCACTTCTCTACCATCGGTCTCGTTGGTATGAACGAAGCAGGTCTCAATGCAAAGTGGATCGGTAAGGACATGACTCACACCGAAACACAGGAATTCTCAAAGGAAGTCCTCAACCACATGAGAGAGCGTCTCTCCGACTATCAGGAGCAGTACGGCGACCTCTACAACCTTGAGGCAACTCCCGCTGAGTCTACCGCATTCCGTCTTGCAAAGCACGACAGAAAGAGATACCCCGATATCCGCTGCGCATCCGAGAACGGTACACCCTATTACACAAACAGCTCTCACCTTCCCGTTGGATACACTGAGGACATCTTCACAGCACTTGACGTACAGGATGAGCTCCAGACTCTTTACACCTCCGGTACAGTATTCCACGCATTCCTCGGCGAGAAGCTTCCCGATTGGCGTGCGGCTGCATCTATCGTCCGCAAGATCGCTGAGAACTACCGCCTGCCCTACTACACTCTGTCTCCCACTTACTCCGTATGTCGCGAGCACGGATATATCGCAGGCGAGAAGTATACCTGCCCCGAGTGCGGCAAGGAGACCGAGGTTTACAGCCGTATTACAGGTTACTACCGTCCCGTTAAAAACTGGAACGACGGTAAGGCTCAGGAGTACCGCGAGAGAAAGACATACGACATCGCAAATTCCGTGCTGACACACACAGGTCCGGTTGAGGCTGTTGAAGCATGTGCTTGCGAAGAAAAGAACGATGCTCTTCTTCCCGACGGAATTTACGTATTCGCATCTCCCACCTGCCCCAACTGCAAGATCGCTGAGACACTTCTCACCAAGGCAGGCGTTGCGTATTCCAAAATAATGGCTCAGGAGAACGTACAGCTCACTGAAGCTCTCGGAATCAAGCAGGCTCCCACACTTGTAGCAGTCAAGAATGGCGAGATTGAGAAGTTCCCCTCTGTAGCAAACATCAAGAAGTTCCTTCAGACCCTTTAAAAAACAATTTCAGGAGAAGTCAAAAGACTTCTCCTGTTTTGTGCAGTCATGACCACCGACCGTACCGGTGGCTTGCACTGCCCCTCCAGGGCATATCCCCAGCCGAGCCTATAGGCTCACTGGATTTATTTCCAATGTACTATTTGCCCTGCCACCATAAATATGGTTAATATCCTTCGAAGGAACCATCTCATACGCCGAAGTTTCCTCGCTTCGCTCACCTCCTTGGCGTATGTTTATCTTTTGTTGCCTTCGGCAACAAAAGATAAACGGAGAAAACTTT
>JAFUPK010000027.1 GCA_017481265.1 Clostridia bacterium | reverse complement strand
CGAGGGGCGTTCGAACGGACGACCGATGGTCGCCAGTGTATTCGCTTCGCGAAACACGTCACCAACGCAATTGCGTTGGCGCCCCTACAGTGGAAAATTCAGAACCGCCGTAGGGGAGACCTGTGGTCTCCCGTTACGTAAAGTTACAGCCGTAGCGTATGGCGTGAGGCATACGAACGGACAGTATTGTTTGCTACGCAAACAGTGACGCCTGTCCCTACAGTGGATTTGTACGCAAGGGTTATAGCCATACCGTATGGCGAGGGGCGTACGGCGTGACGGAGGCGCCGCCCCCTACCGTGGGGTGGAGAATCGCGGTAGCCTTACCGTATGGCGGGAAACGTACGACGGACCGTATTGTTTGCTACGCAAACAGTAACGCCGGTCCCTACAGTTATTTGCGCATTTTTACCTTAATGCGATAACCCCTTGCTTTTACGTCTTTTAAGGCGCACACAAAAAAACGGCAGAAGCTATCTTCTGCCGTTTTAATTTTGATTTGATTACTCAGCGTCAGCGGGAGCTGCTTCCTCTTCCTCTGCAGCAGCTTCGATGAGCGCGCGGATGGAGAGGCTAACCTTGTGGTTCTCGTTGTCGATAGCTGTGATCTTAGCATTTACTACCTGACCGATCTCAAGCTCGTCAGCGGGCTTTGTGATCTTGTGGTCAGCGATCTGGCTGATGTGGATAAGACCGTCTACGCCGGGAACGATCTCAGCGAATGCACCGAAGGGCATAAGGCTAACGATCTTAACCTCTGCGATATCCCCTTCAGCGTACTTGCCTGTGAAGATGTTCCAGGGGTTCATAGCATCGGTCTTGTAGCCGAGAGAGATTCTCTTTCTGTCGCGGTCAACGTCCTTAACGTATACGTGGATCACGTCACCTACGGAAACTACCTCAGCAGGGCTCTTGATGTGTCTCCAGGACAGCTCGGTATTATGTACCATACCGTCAACGCCGCCGAGATCAACAAATGCACCGTAGGATGTAAGGCTTCTTACCTCACCGTCAAACTCCTGACCCTCTTCGATGCTTGCCCAGAATGCCTCTTCCTTAGCACGTCTCTCCTCGCGGAGTACGGCACGGATGGAAGCGTATGCCTTCTTGCGGTCAGCCTTGATCTCAATGATCTTGACCTTCTGAGTTGTGCCTACGATAGTCTGGAGCTCTACGTCTCTCGGAACGCCTGTGAGAGATGCGGGGATGAAAACGCGAACGGAAGAAATGTTGATGATAACGCCGCCCTTTACAGCCTCAACGATCTTACCCTCGAGGATCTCGCCGGACTCAGAAGCCGCAACGATCTTCTCCCAGTTCTTGTCGGAGTCAACTCTGGTCTTGTCGAGAGTTGCGATACCGTCGATATCGCTGACCTTTACGACCTTAGCCTTGACAACATCGCCGACCTTGAAGAGATCTTCAAGCTTAGCCTGGGGATCTGTTGTCGCCTTGTCATAGGAAATAACACCTGTGGTCTTGGTGCCGAGGTCAACATGGATCTCGCCGGTAGACACGGATGTAACGATACCTTCAACTACGTCTCCTGTATTTAAAGTTTTCATGCTTGTTTCAAGCATCTCAGCAAAGTTTTCTGTCATTTGCTCTTTCATTTTTTCATATACCTCCTGTATTACACTGTCAGGTGTTGATGCGCCTGCAGTAATTGATATGATTGAATTCTCGGGGACTTTAATTCTTGCCGCGTCCTTCGCGTCCCCTACGAAGTACACGCGAGGACATACCTCACCCGTCACCTCAAAAAGCTTTCGCGAATTCGAGCTCTCCTCACTGCCGATGACCACGGTTATATCCGATTCGGCGGCAAGGCGCGCGGCCTCAGTCTGCCTTTTTTCCGTAACACTACATATTGTATCAAAAATTAAGCCATTTGTATATACTTTTTTGAGATTTTCCAAACATTTTTTCCAAACTGACAGCTTTTGCGTAGTCTGAGCCGCCATAGAAATGGTAAGTTTGCCAAGTTTTGCATCTTTTTCGCGTTCAAGGAAGTCACAAAGCTCTTTTTCGTTTCTGAATACGTAGCCCTCTCCCCTGGTACAGCTCATGATACCCTCCACCTCGGGATGCTCCGCGGCACCGATGAGTATAAACACCTTTCCCTCTCCGGAATTTTCTCTTGCTATGCGGCGCACCTTTTCAACGTAAGGACAGGTACCGTCAAGGAGAGTGAAGCTTTCACACTCCCGCGCAAGAGCACGCAGGCGCTCTACTGTGGACTCCTTTTCTCCGTGCGCACGGATTATGAGCACTATACGTTCTCCGCTTCTTGCCTTTTTTTCGAGAGAGTCGAGCTCGTCATATGAGATGCAGACAGCGCCCCTGCCCGCAACGTCCCGGAGATATACGTGATTGTGGATGATATGTCCGAGAGTATATACGGTAGCCCCCGTGGAGACGGCTTCCTCAAGCGCTTTCTCAAGAAGTCCCGTGGCGCGACGGACTCCGAAGCAAAAACCCGCGTTCTCAGCTATTCTGATCTGTGCCATCCTCTTGCTCCCTTACAGCATATCCGTTGCCCTCGCCGTATTTCAGCTCGCAGACCTTTGAAAAGATGTAGCCTGCGGCACGCTCGTACTCGGCGCGTCCCGCCTTCTCAAAGCCAAGCTCCCCGAAGGGGATGAGCTTTCCTATTTTGACCGTGTTCCGGCGAAAGGCGCGCGTCTTTCCCTTGTTATCTATATAAACAGGAAGGATATCCGCCTTTGCATGATATGCGATCATACCGATGCCGCTTTTCACCTCAGTCTCACGGGGGTCGGTGTTCGGGCATCTTGTTCCCTGTGGGAAGATACCGATAAGATCGCCGTCAGCGATCATTTTGAAGGTAAGCTTCAGGCTCTTCACATCAGCGCCTCCGCGGTCAACGGGATACGCTCCGAGAGCCTTGATGAGCGAGCTCAGGAGCGGGACCTTGAACAGCTCCTTTTTCGCCATGAAGCGTATCTGTCTCTTCTGTGCCGCCTCAAGGACGAGCACGTCAGTGACTGATGTGTGATTTGCCACAAGAATGCACCCATGGTCGGGAACATTCTCCACACCCTCAGCCTTCACACGCCAGATGGCACGGACAGGTCTTGCAAAGAGCTTGTATATCACATTATAAAAGCCCATACTAAAAATCTTTTTCCTTTCGTTGATTTGTGACGTTTTCATTCAGCCCTGAGGATGAATGAAACGCCGACCGACTTTTGTCGGCGAGGCACAAATAGGTTTGAAACAGCTAACGTGCGACTTTTGTTCGCGCCTCACAGAGGCTTTGCCGTGATCTTCGCATACTGCCTGGGGTATTCGGCAGGTGTGGCGTGAGCCTTTCTGTAGATCACAAGGCTTCGTCTGTCCGATGAGGGGAGCGCGTACTCAAGCACTTCGACAAGCTCAAGACCAAGCTTTTTCGCACCGCTTGCGGCGGCTGCCACCTCCTCGTCGGAATGAGCCTTCATCGCCGCAAAAAATCCACCGATCTTGACCATGGGCGCACACAGCTCCACAAGCACGGGAAGAGCCGACACGGCACGTGCAGTAACTATATCAAAGCGTCCGCGAAGGGGCCCTGTCTTACGCTTCCCCACAGCGGGGCAGGCAAGCTCTTCAGCGCGTCCGGCAGTACCGGAGACACATCTGATGCCCAGCTTCCTTGCGGTATCCTCGATGTAGCGCACCTTTTTCGCAGTGCTGTCCACAGCATGGATGCTTATTTTTCCGATCTCGCCCGTTGTGCTCAGCACACCGAGAGGCAGAGTGGGAAATCCTGCGCCTGCTCCCACATCGCAGACAGTCTTACCCTCGGTAAGGATCCCCATGTCAGAAAGGAGCTTCGCAGGGAGAGCCGAGTCGATGATGTGCCTTTCGGCAACGGCGGCACACTCGGTGATAGCCGTAAGGTTGAAAAAGCGGGATGTCTCCACAAGCTCTCGGTAGACCCCATAGAAAAGGGAGACCGTTTCGTCCTTCACAAAAGGCAGGGATGCCGCCTCGGCAAGAGTTAAATATATTTCTTTAAATTCCGCCTCGCTTTTGAGGGGAGCAATTATTCTTTCAGCCATATCAGATGTGTGTTGGGAAGTCGGCATCGGCGCCGTCACGCCCCATGGTATTAAGGCTCGGGTCGCGATCCATAAGTGCCTTAAGCCTCGGAGCGATCACGTTTGCCATTACCTCAAAGCCGTGCTCGCAGGGGTGACAATCGTCCTCCGAGATGTGGCAGGCGGCTCTGTTCTCGTCACCCCAGAGGTAGAACCCATCCACGTAGTCCACAAGTCTGTCGCCTGCGTCAAGTGCGGCATGGAAGGTGTCCATTACGATGCGTCTGCCATAGCAGGAGCGGAGGAACTCGCGGTCGGTATCGGGGCGTGAGATGATAAGTATGGGAAGCTTCGGCTGTGCGCTTCTCACTATATCGAAGAAGGGCTTGTGAGTCTCGCGGAGGTAGTCGAGAGTATCTGCGTTGTGCTCGTAATCAAGGACAAATGCGCTCATGTCAAGGGAAGCGATATACTCTGCCATGGCGCGCTCTCCCTTTGCGTTGCCGCCGAAGCCGAGATTGATGTGGTCGGCGCAGAGTCTTTCCGCCACACGAGCCGTATACGCCAGAGACGGAGACTTGGACGAAGCGCCCATGGTAATGGATGAGCCATAGAACACGATAGGCTTTTCGATGGCATACGGTGCGGCGCTCTCCACTGTGCTGTCGCTGTCAAGAGATATTTCGAGAGCTTCCACGGGAGCTGTGCGGGGTAAAAATACGGTTACGGTACGCATACGGCGCTGACCTGCGCAGACTATACCCTCGGGGGCAAGCGTGATGGTGCCGGAGATCGAAATATCCTCCTCGGCACCTGCGATCTTTCCGCGGTAGATACCGTCGCAGACAACGTCACAGCCGTTGTTATACCCGCCGCGCACAAAGCTTACGCGAATTGATATAACAGAGCTGTCGGTAGCAAATCTCACTCTTCCGCCTGCGGGGCAAAGTGAAAGATCCTCAACTGCGGGGCTTACAGCCCTTGCGGCTTCACGGGGCATACGGGTAAGATCACCGAGAACACCGTGAAGACTCATTCCCTCGGGAACAGAGTTCTTTGAAATAATGTATTTTTTCATACCTTATGGCTATGCCTTTCTTTGATTTGTGACGTTTCCCTTATGATTCAAGCCTTAGTGAGAGCTTCTTGTGAAATAAGGGAGTCGATCTATGGGCGCATCAACAGTAACCTCGCGCCCGCCCTCGTAAGCAACGCCGCAGTCATCCACCCAAGAACCCTCGGGGAGACGGACTGTACGTGTGTACTCGCCCTTCTTGTATACGGGAGCGACCAAAATATCATCACCAAGCATAAACGTGTCAAAGGTGCGTCCGTAGCCCTCGTTCGGGAATACGTACTCAAGAGCACGGACGATGGGCTCGCCTGTGACGGAGGCGTTCTTCGCAAGCTCAATGATCTTGGGCGCAAACTCCACGTGGAGACGGTACATCTTAAGGATTATCTCAAAATGCTCCTTTGAAAGCACACGCCAAGGTGCCACGGAGAACTGCATCATGGGCATAAGCGTGGCAACCTCGCAGTAGCGGATGAGAAGCTCGGGATCAAAGGTAGTGGAATTAGGCAAAAAGTCCGCAAAGGAGCCTCCGCCGATCATATCGGGGCAGGTGTATGCGTATCCCATTATACTCTGCGCAAGAGTGTCGGGTATGAGAGCGCCCACGCCGTGATCCCAGTTGTGAGACTTATCGTGAAGTCTCATAACGAGCGCTCTGCCCGTGCATCCGAAGGCGGCACGGTACTCGTTGTAAGCGTACTTCTCTCCGAAACGGCACCAAAGAGCAGAGTGCTCGGCAGGTGTTACGGGAGCGTATGTAATATCGTCGTCAAAATAGTACATGGCGTCACCTGCATCAAGCTTGAAGCCGTCTACGCCGTATACTTCCATAAGGTAACGGAGCTTTTCGTCCAGCCACTTTTCGGTCTCGGGGTTTGTCATATCGAGAACGCCCGACCAGCCGTTCCACCACTCGCGTACTGCCACGGAGGGACCGGTGTTTCCGAAGTAAGTGCCGTTCATCTTGGGTGTCCTTATGAGCATACCGCGCTCGGAAAGGTAACGGAACTCAACGGAATCGGGGGATATGAAGGGGCATATCCACATCATCACCTTGAATCCGAGCTCGTGAAGCTCGCGGCACATGGCGGCAGGATCGGGGAACTTCTCAAGAGAGAAGCGGAAGCTTCCGTAATAGTTGTTCCAGCCGTCGTCGATCATGAGAACGCCTGCGGGCATACCGCTGTCGACGATACCGTGGGCGTAGCGGAGAACATCAGCCTGATTCTGGTTATAGATAAGCTCGATCCATGTATTGTACTGGGGAATGGTGAAGAATTCCTCGGGAGGGATCTCACCGTTCGGAGGGAAGTATGTCTTTACGGCATCGAGGAAGGCAGCCTTCAGAGTGCCGAAGCCCTCATGGAAGAACACCTCGCCGAAGCGGGAATTTACAGTGATGATGCCGTCCTTGATCTGAAGCTTAAAGCCCTTGGGAGCATAGATGTAGCGTCCCATACTCGAAACGAGGAAGGGGTTATCCTGATTGCAGGAGCAGCCTGTTTCGATATCAGTGGAAAAATCCGTGTCCTTGTCGTGGGGAAGGATCTGACCGATCTTGGTAGAGGGACCGTACCAAAGCTCTCCCTCGAGCATTTTTACAACAAGTTCCATAATTATGTTCATACCTTTCTTTGATCGTGATAATAATGTATTATAGCCGCAGCGTATGCGTCAAGCCGAGACAGCCTTTGCCGCAAGGTCGATGATAAAATCGGCGGATTCCTCAATGCCGTACTCGTCATTTACGAAGAGGATCGCATCCTCAGCGGGAACGCAGGGGGATGCTTCTCTTTCGCTGTCGGACTTGTCGCGGGCGATTATATCCGCAAGGACCTCATCGTAGGGCTGAGGCATACCCTTCTCTTCAAGCTCGAGGCAGCGTCTCTTGGCTCTTGCCTCTGCTGTGGCGGTCATAAACACCTTCAGCTCCGCGTCGGGCATGATAACGGTTCCGATGTCGCGTCCGTCCATGATAACTCCGCCGCCTGCGGCAATGTTCCTCTGTACGTCAAGAAGGAATGCACGCACCTCGGGTATCTTCGACACAGCGGCGGCATATTTTGAGCCGAGGGGAGTACGGATGCGGTCTCCAACGTCAACGCCGTTGAGGTACACCTTCTGCGTGCCGTCCTCGTAGGCAAGGCGGAGGTCGATCTTCTGAAGTGAGGCTATGATCCCTTCGGTGTCCGTATCCGAGATGCCGTTTTCGATAGAATAAAGGCCCACGGTTCTGTAGAGAGCACCGGTATCAACGTAAACGATGCCAAGCTTCTCCGCTATCTTCTTTGCGATGGTGGATTTACCCGCTCCGCTGGGTCCATCGAGAGCTATGCGTATTTTTTTGATATCCATAATATATGTATTACCATACCTTTCTTTGATTTGTGATATTTTCCAAGTGAGTCTTACCTGCAGGCTCACTCATTATTTATTATTTATCGGAGGCTTTCCGTATTATTCATACATTACACGTTCAGCCGCCGCTTCTGCCGCAAGGCGTGCGGTGGAAAAGGCTATCTGCAGATTATAGCCTCCGGTGTACGCATCCACGTCAATGACCTCGCCTGCGAAATATAGTCCGCGTACCGCCTTTGACTCCATGGTGCGGGGGTCGAGAGCCTTTACGTCAATGCCACCCGAGGTTATTATTGCCTCGGAAATAGGGCGGAAGGCTGTGGGGGTCAGTGGGAAGTGCTTCAGCGCGTGAAGGTAGCTTTTTCTCATCTCCCGGGTCACCTCTGCCGCCTTCAAGCGGTGAGGTATGCCTGCGGCATCGGCGACGCGGCTCACAAGCTTTGACGGAAGCAGGTGTGCTGTGGCGTTGATGAGATCCTTGGCGGAGTTTTCGGCGAATATTTTTAAAAGCCGTGCATCCAGCTCATCCTCGGGGATGGCAGGCTTAAGGTCTATTTCAAGGCGAGTTTCCGATATAGGGCAGCGCATATGGCAGGAGGCAGACAGCACCAGGGGACCCGACACTCCGAAGTGGGTAAAGAGCATCTCGCCCATTTCGCTGTAGAGAAGCTTATCACCTCTGAAGGCGGAAAGGCGGACGTTCTTTAAGGTAAGGCCCGAGAGTGAGGAGGTCTCCTCTGCGCACTCGATGGGGATAAGGGAGGGTATGCGCGGTGTTACGGGGATGCCGAAGGACTCTGCGATGGCATATCCGTCGCCTGTGGAGCCTGTAACGGGATATGACACGCCTCCCGTACAGACGATAACGGCGCGATGGCGGTGGCTGCTGTCATTACCCGAGACGGTAAAGCCGCCGTCGGCATCACGTGTGACGCATCTCACCTCAAAGGATGGGATCATTTTAACTCCTGCGTCACGGGCGGCATGGCGAAGTGCATTGACCACATCCGCGGCGCGGTCGGATATGGGGAAAACTCTGCCTCCGCGTTCTGTTTTGAGAGGGACGCCCAGGGACTCAAAAAATGCGTACACATCCGCAGGGGTATGCTTATAAGCGGCACTGTAGAGGAATTTATTATTCTTTGTGACTGCCGCGAGAAACTCTGCGGGAGTACAGTTATTGGTGACATTACAGCGTCCCTTGCCTGTGATGCCCAGCTTTCGGGCATATTTATCATTTTTTTCGTAAAGGATAACGGCGGCACCTGCCCAAGCGGCATAGATAGCGGCAGTAAGGCCTGCGGCACCGCCTCCGATAATACCGATAGAATCCATAAGCACTCCGTAGCTTATTATAATTTAAGAAAGCTATAAGAAATATTTTTACTGTACGGGACAGTTGTCACTGTTTGCGTAGCAAACAATACTGTCCGTTCGAACGCCTCACGCCATACTGTGCGGATGTAACTTTACGTAACGGATGTAATTGCCTCGCCCTTCGTGGAGAGGTGGCGGCGTAGCCGACGGAGAGGGTATATTTCCGCCATACGGTATGGCTATAACCTTACGTAACGGGAGACCACAGGTCTCCCCTACGGCGGTTCCGAATTTTCCACTGTAGGGGCTACCCCACGTGGTAGCCCATGGGTGGGTATCTAACACCTCTCGCCATACGGTATGGTTACACGCGAATCGTCCAATCCACGGTAGGGGGCGGCGCCATCGACGCCCCATTCGTACACCTTT
>JAFUPK010000026.1 GCA_017481265.1 Clostridia bacterium | reverse complement strand
TTGGTGCCTTAAAAGGCGTGGAAATAAACCCCCGGTTCTACCGGGGGAAGATAAAAAACTTTAGTAAAAGTATTAAAACCTCCATGGTATAATGTAAATGGTTTGGCGACCGCATTACAAAAAAACCAAGGAGGAATTAATCATGTTAAAAAGAGTAGAGAAAAACGAAATAAAAAGTTTAGCACATTCAAAGTATAGATGTCAATACCATATAGTCTTTGCCCCGAAGTATAGACGAAAAGAGATATATGGACAGTTAAAAAAAGATATCGGAGAGATACTGCGTAAATTGTGCGAACAAAAAGGAGTGGAAATCATAGAAGCAGAAGCATGTGCAGACCATATACATATGCTTGTGAGTATCCCACCACATATAAGTATATCACAGTTTATGGGATATCTCAAGGGGAAAAGTTCCCTAATGATTTTCGATCGACACGCAAACTTGAAATACAAGTATGGATCGAGGCATTTCTGGTGTAGAGGATATTACGTAGATACAGTCGGTAGAAACAAAAAGGTAATAGCAGAATACATCAGAAACCAACTTGAAGAAGACAATGCTTCGGATCAAATCAGTTTCAAGGAATACATAGACCCGTTCACGGGTGCCAAGAATAAATAGGCAAAAAGACAGCCGCACGTGAGCGGCTGCCTGTAAGTGTAATGCGGTGTCAAACTTCAGTAGTCCCTTTTAGGGATGAAGCCTGTATTTGCCCCTTATAGGGGCTGTGCAAGCCACCGGTTCAACCGGTGGTCTTGACTTATAAAAAATAAAAAGATCGCACATTGTGCGATCTTTTTATAGCTGGTGATGGGATTTGAACCCATGGCCTATTGATTACGAATCAATTGCGCTACCCCTGCGCCACACCAGCAACAGTATAATTATACTGCAAAAGGCTTACTTTGTCAATAAGTGAAACGAAAATTGTAAAAGTTCTTTATTCTTCACCACAGCTTAGCTTGGTTGAAAAAATATCTGAAAACATAGCCTCTATCTCATTTTTTACTACCTTGAAATTACGCGGCCTTTTTCCATATCCCCTCGCGCTGACAACCGATCCGTTCTTGTCATATATTTCAAGGTTAAACCTCTTACCATCCAATACACGTCGGTCTATCTTATCAAATCTATCCCATGCAAATACCTTGTTGCGGTTAAGCATTTCTTCAAGACGGGCAGGGAAGCTTTTATCAACATTGACCCTCCGTATTTCGGGATCGGCCGAGCTTGCATCCTTGAAGCTTGCTATGTACTCACCGTCTTTGACGCTTAGCTTAAAATATTTTTCGGAATTAAAACTATCACTACCGGTGTAAGTGAAAGTGAAGGAACGAATATTCTGAATTCTTACGCGCCGTAGCTTTCTGAAAAATACAGCAACTGCAAACAGAACAAATATAAAAACGGCAAGTATTATGGACGCTCTCGATTTCACCTTGCGTCACCAACTTTCCACAGTAATCATATACCTATTATAACACATCTTTCCTCATATGTATATATGATCGGCGAATATTTAATATGTATTACTATAAAATTAGCTGACATCTGACAAAAAATCATAAAGTGCATCTTGAGATAAGACACCGCGCCTCATTCCCGGTGGTAAAAGACTTGCTTCGTCTAAGGTATAGTCATTGAGCCATCTGCCGTCCTCATAGTAGTCGCTTAAAATACGAAGCATATCGGAGGCCCACAGCTCCTTTAAAAGTAAACGCGGATCATTCTTGAGCTCTTGATGCAGAGTATTGAAATAATTCTCCATTAGGCGTACTCTTGAGATAACGTTTTTAAGAGATGTGTATACTGTACTCTCTTTTTTCTTTAAGCCTTCGTATATACTCAAAAAATCCGTAACCATCTCACGGGTTTCCATCGTTCCGTCAAGGACGATTATTGGGATGTCATACCTTATAAGCCAGTCGGTAACAAGAGCTTCGTTGCGTATTTCCACAGTGCGGAAAAACTCATTTTCCTTTCTGCGCAGATCATCGTTTTCCGATATACTCTTTCCGAACCGTCTTTCTGAGCGCTCCAGAACGCGCGTGAGACGGATACCCTTGGGGACATTAAGATATACCGCAAGTGTGATCGAACGGCCTACAGCGTCTCCGTAATCACCCTTGATAGCCGATAGGATAAAGCCTTCGCTTGAACGGATGTCTTCGTACAGTAGCTTTGAGACCTCGTCTTTGCTTTTTGGTGAAGAATATGTGATATCATCAGGCGAAAAATAGTATTCTTCAATATCCGCAAACTTAAACCCTGTAGCTTTTGCAAGAGCACGTCCAAAGGTACTTTTTCCGGCACCGTTAAGTCCGCAGATTATAATTTTTTCATTGGTGCTTCCCATTCGGCTGCTCCTCTCGTGAAAATATATTGTGACTAACATTATATCACACCTTCTCTTTGATTACAAGAATCAGCTTTAATCATCGAACCGAAATCGTGTCGGTAAGTGGCGAGACAGCGTTTTGTCATATTTCTACACATAAATCAAGAGTTACATCACAAAATAAGACATTGTGTTCCGCGTATTCATTTGCTATAATAAGACCGTAAGCTTACGATACACAATGTAACGAAAGGAAAAGATGTTTATGAACACAACCGTATTTTCGGAGAACCTCAAAAAGTTCCGATGCGAAAAGAAGCTTACTCAGGAGCAGGTGGCGGAACAACTTCGCGTAAATACGCAGACTGTATCAAGATGGGAATGTGGCACCACACTTCCCGATGTTATGACTCTCCCGGAGATCGCAAAGCTGTACGGTGTCACTGTTGATGATTTCTTTAAGAAACATTCTGTAGCATATGATAATTACGCACAGAGGCTTTCCTCGCTATACGAAAAGACGCGGGACGCAGAGGACTTCCTCCGTTGCCGATATGAGTACGAAAAGCTCATGAAGAGCGGCGAGCTTTCAACCGTCGAT
Organism: Clostridia bacterium; assembly: GCA_017481265.1. GTDB lineage: Bacteria > Bacillota > Clostridia > Oscillospirales > CAG-272 > RUG11130. Next base: position 8,380 of record JAFUPK010000026.1, on the reverse strand, counting down.
AAGTGGAATTATGCTACGATACATCACTTTATGCTTAGATCATGTAAGGACATTGCTCTCGAATGGTACGACAAGGCTATCGCAGACGGTCCCGAAGATGATCCTCATATCTACAGCCGTGCGCTGGCACTAAGGGCTGATCTTCTGGTTGAGCTCGGAAGATCTGATGAGCTTATGGAAGAGCTTATTGAAGAGTGCAGGCTTGATCCTGATAACGTTTACAAGCGTGAGCTTCTTGTTAATGTATATTTGCTTACCAAAAGGTACGAGGAAGCTTACGCGGAGTTTTGCCGTGCGTCGGAAAAGTTCCCCGGAAGCTGGAGACTCTATATCTACGGAGGATCGGCTTGTGAGTCTCTCGGAAGGCGCGACGAAGCGTTCGAGCTTTGGGACAGAGCAGGGGAGATCGGCACATTTTTCTACGACGAATACTACTGTAAGGCAAGCTGTTATGAAGATATGGGTGAATATGAGAAAGCCCATGATCTCTACTTAGAAATTGCCGAGCTGCTCAGACGTGACGGATACGACGTTGAAGCAGAAATGGCAGAACTGGAAGCGGCGAAAATTAAAGCGAAGATTTAACAAATAAACCTCCGAGGGACAATCCTTGGAGGTTTATACGTAAGTATTATGTATTCGCAACTTTCGCTTTGCGGAAGCGAAGGATTCCGATAACGGAAGATACGATAGCAAGGCTTTCGTAAGCGATTCCGCCGATCACAACAAAGGATATGTTGTATATCAGCACCATCGTTGAGGTGACGAGAATGCTGTAACGGAGAAGCTGTGCGCTTCCGAGACACATAAAGAATGAGTTTGCAATGAGTGCGATTATTATGAACAGTGAGATTGGTCCTTGCCATGAGAACGCGCCGATAATGCCCATGAGGATCATAAATACTGCCGTAAGTATGTAGTCAAGTCGAGGATTCTTTCTTTCAAAGGAGAAAACAATGTTTCTTACAAGACAGACTATGTTGAGTGCAAAGCCGGATGTTGCTCCTAAAAAGAGGTAGCTGAGACAAGTGCAGGTTGTCGAAAAGCTTTGTATCAACAGAATACGTTTTTTATTGTTGACTTGAAAAGAACATACGCTGATGATAGTAGAAAGAATGCCGAGTACCTGACCGATGACTGTTTGCATAGATATGACCTCCATAATAATGTTCCAGTTAATAATAATGTTCCGGTTAATTTTATCACTTTAACAGAAGCTTGTCAAGAAGAAATCAGATTGAAATATGAAGTTTATTGAACTGTCCGTTTAATTCTGAAACTGAAACACAACAACGAGATTATGGTACTTTAGAGGATGTTGTGATATAATAATTCTGCAAGGATCTTTGTAATATTTGTATTAAATGATTTTGGAGTAGAAAATGGAAATAAAGCTTTCAAGTAAACTAAAGAGTATTAGGCGAAGTAAAAATGCGACTCAGGAACAGCTTGCACAGCACCTTGGTATATCGTCTCAAGCTGTTTCCAAGTGGGAAAGGGACGAAGGATATCCTGATATAACGCTTTTGCCGAAGATCGCAGGATATTTTCACATTACTGTTGACGAGCTTCTCGGTGTTGACGAGATAGCTAAAGAGGAAAGGATAGATGAGATTACAACGGTATATAATAATATTCGGCATCATGTCCCTCTTGATCCGGGTTGGCGGATCGATGAAGGAATCGACCTTATAAGAAACGCACTGCAGGAACTGCCGGGTGTGTTCTTCTTCGAGCAACTTTTAGCGGCAGACCTTTCGTGGAAAGCGGAACATATTGATGACGAATCGGAGAAAGAAAAGCTCTATTCGGAAGCTTTGGAGCTTTGCGAGGATATCTTATCCCGCTCAACAGAGGATCGCTGGCGCGATGCGGCAAAGCAGATTCTTTTAGTGGTGTACTCAAGCCTCGGTAAAACCGAGAAGGCGCTTGATCTTGCATATCAGATGCCGGGACCCCGAGGAAGCCTCGAATATATGCTCACGTATATTTTGAAGGACGAAGAGCTCCATTGCAGGCTTAAACTCAATGCGGTACTATACTATCAAATATTCCGTGAATCAATACTAAAGTTAAAGGCTGACGGAGTGATGCAGGAAAATATGGTTAATCACAGAGAGCTTGAGATCGCAGGAATAGGCGCTGAGGAGTATTGTGTAGCGATAGAAAATGTATTACAGTAAATATCCTACACTTGAAAGTATAAACTACAATGATAAAAATAACACCCGAAGGTTATATCTCGGGTGTTATTTTTAAGTGTGATGTATCATACATGACCTTGGCATTATTATCTCTTATCAGCTCACGGGAGATCACATTTCCGGTTGCTTTGTCGATACAGTCGCGATATACTTGGCCTATTCGGTATACATTACCGTCTTTGCGTATGAAATGTTCATTTTCGGATTTGATATGATATTTGATCGGTAATGAATCCGAAGCTCTCAGTTCACCGCACAAATGAGTATCGGTAACGTAAACAATAAGCTGATAAGTAATATCTGAATCATTTTTGAATCTGTAGTCTAAATAATTATATAAAATTGAAGTTCCCGTTCCAAAGGGGACTTGTCTGTTGAAGTCCGGGAAGAGATCGGCTCTGTCGTGGTGGTGATGTTCAACGATCTTAAGGGGGCTGTGTAATACCATCCAGTGAATAAGATTTGTGAATTGACATAACCCGCCGCCAATTCCCGGTTTTGTGTTGTAATTCGAAATGGTGACGCCTTCCTTATATCCTTTTGAAGCAGTAGTATTTCCGACAAGATGCCAAAATGAAAATGTTTCACCCGGGCGAATCAAAATTCCGCTTACTTTGGGAGCACTCAAACTTAAATTGACGGCCTTGTTCTCTTGCAGCTCCATTTCTGTGTTACCAAGTCGCCTTCGAATGAGAGAATTATGTTTGTAAATCAGTATCGGCAGATGCTCGTTTGTTTTATAACTTGAAAAATGTTGACCGCTGCACAGATCCTTTATTCTTCTGACTGTTCTGCACTTAAAAACGGATATACGATATGTAAAAGGAGACAGTTCACAGAATAATTTACGAGGCATAGTACAGCTCCTGTATAATGGTTGGCGTTGGTAATGTGATTATACCATAGTATTATTATATTGTCAACGCAAGAACTGTCAGCGCTGCTGTCTTAAAGGGAGAATCCGGTGAAGCTTCGGGAAGTATCTTGAGCTTAGCCAAGCTTGCAGGAACAGCCGCAAAGGTAAAGCTTTCCGAACGGTTGCTTCCCATTTTGCGGATGCCGTTTGCGGAAATCTCCGCCATCTTGTATTCTCCTCTCATTTATCCTTGTTTTTGCGTTCGGCTTCGCGAAGGAGAAAAATCTTCAACTCGGAATTGTTAATGATTTGCTCGTGATACCGTGCCGAAAACATATCTGCAAACTCTTCAAGTGTGCATCCCGGGTAATACTCTTCCGGCATAGGCTGATCCAGCGATGCGCCGCCGTTCGATCCTGCCGAGATGCCGGCGGTGAAAATGTCGTACAGAAGATCCATCGAGCCGTCCTCGTAGAAGCGCAGTACCAGCTTGGTGCTCTCGTCATGCTCCTCGTCCCGACACCAGGCAAGCTCGATATTCTCCGGCAGGAACCGCAGTCCGTTATTCTGTGCGACGGTATCTCCGTATGAGCCATACGCTGCATGAACAAGTACATCGTTTGTGTGAAGAATCGTATTCAACTCGTCGGTCATGTCGATGCGCGTTACGGATTTCGGCAGCCGCAGCTTCACCATGTTCGGGAACTGTTCGAGCACGCCGGCGCAGATCGCCGTAATTCCGTCGTTCACCGTCAGCACGGCGCACTGCTCCTTCCAGCTTTCGTCGGGATTCCATGTCTCGGTATCCGAAGCAGAAATACTGCCATTGCCGCTTATCTCAAGATTTCCCATACCACGGTCGATGAAGCAAAGCCCACTGTGATATTTAGAAAAATACATATATATTCCTTTCTGTATACAGGGGGACGAACAGCGAAAAAACTGTTCGTCCCATTGCAGAGACTATTTCTTACTTTTGTACAAGCGGCATATGCGCAACAGCCGTGTTGGAGACATACATTACATATTCCTCGATGCGCACGGTAAAGCCTTCGACGGTGACGTCTTCATCATAAACGAACTACGGATAGGTACCGCAAGCAGGTGAAGATATATTCCCAATGACCTCCGTCTTCGAAGAGGACGGGTGCTGTGACACCGTCCCAAACTTCGCCTGTTATATGATCGGCTACCCAAAAACAGTGGGTATAATATACGAACTGCAAGATATGTTAACAATACAGTTATTCAGTCGCAGACCGCTATACTTTCGATGACCGCACGGACGTCTGCGTCATAAAGTGAAATTTCGTGTTCGCCGTTTTTCATCAAAAGCATCACTTGAAAGACGCATCCGTTATGGGTAGCTTCCAGCATCGTATAGGGGTATCCGAGGCTAGTGCAGGTATATCCGTTCCACGTGTACGCGCCGAGGGTAAACGCTTCCATATCTTCTACGTTATCGTAGATAAATTTTGGAGAAACATAAATATCATCGCTGTCAAAAAAGCATACCGTTATACCGCTATGGGTGAATATGTCGGTTTCGAGCTTCGCATCCTTGAAGATATGTACTTTTTTAGGCGTTGTCCTGCATTCGCTGTCGATGCCGCAGAATGCCATCCAGCCCTCCGGTACTGCGACACGGATGCATCCGCTGTCAAACAGATCGATCCCCATCGCTCTTACGCCCACTTATCCTCGGATTTCGGCAGTCTGATGTCTCCGAGACACTGTATGTCGTTTAAGAACCACTCCCCGGTGGAGGGCTTTTTTCTGAGCTTGATGTTTCTGGGATTATCCGCACCGCCGCTTGGCACATACAAGGTAGCCCAGTTTTCATTATCGAAGGAATAAGGGTTTTCGATAACCGAAATGACATACGGTTTGTTTGGCGTGTAGTCATTGTCCGGTGTTGCTCCCTCAAAGAAGGAACGAACCTTATATTCCTTGCCCGTCAGACGGTCCTTCATAAAGTTCTTTTCGCTGGTATTGAACTCCTCGGGACCCTTCAGGAAAGAAAGCATCGCATAGGTGGCTTCCGGATCCGCTTCGTACCTGCTGAGCGCAAGTATCGTCAGCGCGGTCGTCTTGAAAGCGGTATCCATCTTTGCCTCGGGAAGTGCTTTCAGCTCATCAACATTTGTCGGAAGTGCTTCAAACGTAAATTTTTCGGTGTGATTTCTGCCCTTGCCGATATTATTTATGGCAGTGTTAACTGTTTTGTTTACGGTTTTTCTTGACTCTCTCTTCAGTGCGGAGAGTGCTGCATTTTTTAACGAATCAAAAAAACTCATATTCTATTCCTCCCTGTAAAGTCTCTGCTACTGTTGCGGCCGTTTTGCCTGCAGAGAAATATATAAATTTACAAATGATCATCTGTGAACGGTCAGGCACGCTGCTCCGCTCACCGTAAGAACGATCCCGATCACAAAGAACAGGATCATTCTTCGATGTAATCTGATGTACATATCTGTATCCCCGTCAAGCAAATGATAATATCCGTATCCTTGCAGTGCGGAGAATAACAGAGCTATGACACCGGCAATAATGCTCGGAACACCTGAAATCAGCAAAAGCTATTTCAAAATACTGCCTTATTCCGCTTTTACATAACGGGTGGTCATAAAGGTAAGATATCCGTCATCACCGGAGAGCTTCACCCAGCCGTCCTCACTCATGCCTTCTCCGACCTCCAGCCAAAGTTCGCCGTCACGTTCTTCCCAAGCCTTCGGATCGTCGGTAATCATACCGTCGTACAGCTTGATGATTCCCGCCTCGACAGCCCCGTTGACTTCCTCTTCGGATACTCCTTCGGGCAGAGGCATCAGCATATACAGCTTGCCATCCTCACACACGGCGATCTGACCGCCGATCGTCTGCCGTCTCTCCTTCAGTTCGTCTGCGACTGCTTCCTCGTCGGTCTCATCCACATAGGGCATGGGTGCCTTGAGGTATTCTTCCGCATTGTAGAATACCCAATTGTCGTCATCACCGATCGTTCCAATTGAATGGAACTTCCATTTTCCAACATAGCTCATTTTTGTTACCTGCCTTTTCTTTAAATTTTTTATTTTGCTTAAAGCTTTGTAAATCTGTAAAGTATGGTTGCGACCTGTGCACGGGAAGCAATTCCCTTGGGGTCGAGATAAACACTCTCACCCTTAGCGACACCTTCCACAAGTCCGCAACTGTTCGCCCAAGACATAGCATCCTTAGCCCATTTGCTGACGCTCTTGTAATCGGGGAAGGATTCAAGAGAGGTTGTGGACGAAATGTCATAGCCCTTAAATTCTGCGTATCGGTAAAGTATTGTGGTTATCTGCTCTCTTGTGATTATTCCGTTGGGATCAAACTTGGTTTCGCTCATTCCCTTGACGATGTCGTTTTCATATGCCCATATAACTGCTTTCTTGTACCAGTTTGCCTTTAGGTCGGTGAAGGGAACAGTAGAAGTTACCTCAGGAGAACCCTCCATTCTGTAAAGCACGGTAACGATCATAGCACGTGAAGCGGACTCGTTCGGTGAGAACTTATCTGCTGAGGTTCCGTTCATAAGACCGTTGTCAATACAGAAATGAACGCCGTCGTGATACCAGTTCTTAAGCTTCAGATCGGTGAACATTGCCATAGGACAGCTCTTGTCTCTGGGGCAAGAGGAAGGATCTGTGGGATCCATTATCATAGAGCATACCGAGCAGGCATACACGGGCTTTCCGCTGTCTGCCGTGGCGATCTGCTTAAATTCATGGACCTCGTGCGTGCCCTCATACGAATCAGGACATTCTTCGTCGGCACAGATCTGCCAGTGACCGTGGTCGTCGTACATATACTCAAGCGTATGAACGTGTATGTTTACGGGTACGTCGACGGTCTTGCTGTAAGATACTCCGCAGGAGCATACGTATTTGCTCACCATCTTACCTGCAGACTCTGACGTGAATTCCGTGAATTTGTGCGGCTCCGTTTTCTTATTGCCGCATTCGCATACGCGGTAATGTGAACTGAGGTTGCCCTCTATTACGGCATATCCCTCGTAATCACAGGTGTGAGGCTCCGGTTCCGGTGCGGAAGCTACGGTGATGTAGCCGGGGATGATGATCTGTCCGAGGTAGGGGTCGTTCAGTATTCCCACAAATCTGATCACGTCACCAGCCTTTGCGGCATCCTTGAGTGTTATCTCGCCGGTCTTGGTGTTGATGCTCGCCTTGGCGGTGCTTTCGGTGTACAGAGGACTACCGAGCTGAGGGATAGGATCCACCAAAGCCCACGTGAGCCTCTCTCTCAGCTGTTTTTTAATGGTATCGCTTTGAAGCTGAGATCTGAGTGAATCGGCAGTGAGATCCTCGGCTTCAAACTTGGACGCACGACGCTCGGTGAGCATTTCAACGCGACCTTTAAGTGTCAGCTGAGGCATAAACGATCCACCCTCGAGGACTTCCTCACCTCTATTCACTACGGAAACCGTGTAAGGGATAAAGTTATCCGGAACGACACGAACGGTTATGGGTTCAGTAGAGCTCGTACCGTTGGGTAATGTTGTAACGGCGTTGATGGTGACATATCCCAGCTCTGTCGCCATGAATTCGATCGTTCTTCCGCTAACGGATTTGTCAAAGGCTGCATAGATGCCGTTGCTGCCCGTGTAGGCTTGAAGTATATTACTCTTTTCCGTATCAGGCATCCATGTCGTTACGTTGGTGCTATTCAACGTGGCATTAGTGGGAACGGGGCCGACCGTAAGCGTGAAGGACTCACCCTTCTTTACAATAATCTCATTAACAGGCTTTCCGTTATAGAGAATATTTGTGCCTTTAGGCTCTGAGTAGGGACCTACTACCACCTTGCTGTATCCGATCTCAGTACCTGCTTCATAATCATCGTTTTCCCTAAATCGTGCATAAACGGTATAGACGCCTGTCTCCAAATTATCAAATTCGGGTATGTCTACAGCCTTGCTCCAATCCAAAGAGGACAGATCGCGGTCAGAGTCATAGGGATAGATCAGCCATTCCAACCAGTCGTTATAGGATGTGGTTTTAGTTATGTATCTTCCGGCATTATTGGGGTCCGCTTCCCAGTTGAAAACATTGATATCGGGCCAAAACGTATTCTGATCCTTCTGTACCGTGCAGACGTTGGAATAGATCGGAACCTCATCATAGAAATCGGGGGTGATCTTCAGACGCACCTGCTTGCCCGTAAGGCCCCGATGATAGAGAAGCATTTCTACAGCACCCTCGGGATTGATACGGGTTTTTCCGTAATCCACCCACTCATCATTCTCCAGAACCTGCCACTGGTAGACTTCCGTTCCGTT
>JAFUPK010000025.1 GCA_017481265.1 Clostridia bacterium | reverse complement strand
TTAATGAAATCGTTGCGCGGCAACGATGAAATCTTCACTTCGTTCAGATGAAATCCAAGGACAAGTCCTTGGATGAAATCAAATCCGTCTAAATACAACCCTGCGAAGCAGGATTTCATCGCAAACGCGATTTCATCCACCGGAGGTGGATTTCACCCGTCGAAGACGGATTTGACTGCGTGTTCTCCGTTAAGGATAACACGCTAAGCCGTGGTGTACCTTTTTGATGCTTTTTAGAGTAAAGCTTGTGAAAAAACACATATGACGGAACAAAAGTTTAAAAATACTGTTTATTATTTTCGAAAAATATGTTATAATTATATAAAGTCTGGTTTTTAGGAGTTCGGTATGAGTATCAAGGATATACTCGGTAAAGCACGCGACGTTCTCACGCCCTCAAAGCACACAACTGCAATAATCCTTGCCGCAGGAAGCGGTGAGCGGTTTTCTGCAGATGCCGGAGAGCTCGCAGGTATCAAAAAGCAGTTTGTGCCCGTTTGCGGCAGACCCGTACTCCTTCGCACGGCTGAAGCATTTGAGGCATCAAGCCTTGTGGATGATATCATAATCGTTTCGGGTGAAGAAGAGATAGGTCTGTGTCGCGAGCTTCTCGCACCGACAGTAAAAAAGCTCAGATGTATCGTCAAGGGCGGTGCTACCCGTCAGGAGTCAGCTATGGCTGGTCTTGAAGCGGTTGACCCTGTGACTGATTATATTGCTATCCACGATGGAGCACGTTGTCTTGTGACTCCCGAGATCATCGACAATGTAATAAGAGAAGCATATCACTTCGGTGCTGCTGCCGCGGCTGAGCGTGCGGTGGATACGGTGAAGTATGCTTCAAATGACCGCACAATCGAAAATACCATCGACCGCGACCACGTTTGGCTTATGAAAACTCCCCAAATATTTATGGCTAACCTCTATAGAGCGGCTGTATATTCCGCTTTCAAGGAAGGTGCCGCCGTAACGGATGACTGTATGCTTGCGGAACGCCTGGGCTTTAAAGTCCGCGTTGTAGACTGTGGTCACGAGAATATAAAGCTGACATATGCAATAGACAGAGTTATCGCTGAGGCGATCCTTACCGAAAGAGAACGCCGCGAGGCTCGGATTAAAAAGGAGAAGGAAAAGAAATGAGAATCGGACACGGATATGACGTTCACCGTATCGAAGAGGGAAAGCCTCTTGTGATCGGCGGTGTTCCTATACCTTGCGAATTCGGACTTCGCGCTCATTCTGACGGAGATGTATTGCTTCATGCCCTTGCCGATGCTGTCCTGGGTGCGGCGGGGCTACGTGACATCGGATATTATTTCCCCGATACATCCGACGATACTCTTAATATGGACAGCCGAATAATACTTGCCCGTGCCGTTGCTCTTGCAGAGGAACGTGGGCTGAAATTTGAATATGCTGACTGCACCATCGTGGCGCAGAAGCCGAAAATGGCATCTTACATCGAAGAGATCAGAACCTCTCTCGCAACTGTCATCGGAACAGACCGTGACAGAGTGAACGTAAAGGCAACAACTGAGGAAAAGCTTGGCTTTACGGGACGCGGAGAGGGCATAGCCGCTCATGCGGTTTGTATTCTTTCCGAATGAAAAACAGGTGCTGTGGCACCTGTTTTTATATTAAGCGAAGTCTCATACAGGTGTTATGAACGTCATTTGTATTATACTTCCTGCCGTATAAGGCTTCGCGAATACTGTTTTGAGAGCCCCAAGGCTCAATTACAGAATATGCCGAAACGAAGCTTTTGTGACGTACCCCTTTCGTCGGTCGGCGCCGATTGATAGTTAAAACAGAGCGTTCTTCGGTAAAAGAGATCATTTTATTAAGGAAAGGCTTGGTCATGCTAATGAAAAATAATATTACTATAGCTCCATCACTACTTGCCTGCGATTTTCTCCATCTTGAGGACGAGGTAAAAAGCGCAGTTGCCGCAGGAGCAGACATTTTCCACGCTGATGTAATGGATGGCGTGTACGTGCCTAATATCAGCTTCGGCTTTGATATCATCAAAAGCATCGCTTCCGTTAGCGATATCCCCGTTGATGCCCATCTTATGATTAAAAAGCCCTATGACTACATAGATGTTCTTGCCAAGGCAGGGGTTTGGTCTGTTACTGTTCACTCGGATTTTGATACTCCCGAGGTAGTCCGCGCAACTCTTGAAAAGATCAAAGCGGCGGGAATGAAGGCGGGACTTTCACTTCGTCCGAGATTCTCCGCAGATACTTTGATCCCTTACGCGGATATTTGCGATCTGTTTCTTATCATGACCGTTGAGCCGGGCTTCGGAGGTCAGAAATTTATGGCTGATATGCTCCCGAAGATCGCTGAAACGAGAAAAATCGCTGACTCTGCTGACCATCCCATTACAGTTCAGGTAGACGGCGGAATCGGCGAAGCAACAATCAAGAGCTGTGCAGATGCGGGAGCTGATAACTTCGTTATCGGAACTGCATTCTTCAAGGCGCCCGACAGAGCGGAGGCAGTAAAAACCTTCAGGGAGAGAGCCGCCGAATAAGAAAAATAGAGAAAAGCGCATATAATATTACTAAAGAAAGGAGCACATCGCATGATCACTGATATCAGAGAGCTTACCGGTGAGATAGAAGATCTACTCGAAGAAAAGGACTATCGAAAGCTGCGAAGTATCATGAGCGAGCTTGAGCCTGCGGACGCGGCGGAGATTCTTGACTCCGTTGACGAGGACTCGATCCCGCTTCTGTTCAGAATACTTCCTAAAGAGTTCGCGGCAGAATGCTTTGTTGAAATGGACAGCGACCACCAGGAAATGCTGATCTCGGCATTCAGCGACAACGAGCTTGCTACTGTCATCGACAACCTGTTCGTTGACGAGACCGTTGACATTCTCGAAGAGATGCCTGCAAACGTGGTCAAGCGCGTGCTCCATCACGCAGACCCCGAAAAGCGCAAGATACTTAATCAGATCCTCGCTTACCCAAAGGACAGCGCAGGTGCCGCTATGACCACGGAGTTTGTAGAGCTGAAGGCACATATGACCGCTGACGAGGTGTTTAAACGCATTAAGAGAACGGGTCTTGATAAGGAGACTATCTATACCTGCTACGTCACCGATGACCGCAGGAAGCTTATAGGAGTGGTCACAGTCAAGGATTTCCTCACGGCTCAGAACGAAGAAGCTACCGTAGGCGAGCTGATGGAGACGCAGATCATCAGTGTAAGTACCACAGAGGACGAAGCAACTGCCGCAATGATGCTCTCCAAATACGGATTTCTTGCCCTTCCGGTAGTTGATAATGAAAACCGACTTGTGGGAATCCTCACTTACGATGATGCTATGGAGATCATCGAGAGCGAGGACACAGAGGACATGGAGATCATGGCAGGTATTACACCTACCGACAAGCCATATCTTCGTATAGGAATATTTGAAACCTGGTGGGCACGAATCCCGTGGCTTCTCATACTTATGTTCTCTGCAACCTTTACAAGTAAGATACTACAGCACTTTGAGGATGCCCTTGCGGCGGAGACCGCACTTATCGCCTTTATTCCTATGCTTATGGGTACGGGAGGTAACGCAGGCGGTCAGGTCTCAGTTACCATTATCCGCGGTCTCAGCCTCGGCGAGATCTATATGAGAGATATCCTTCGCGTGCTTTGGAAGGAGTTGCGCGTAGCAATTCTTTGCGGTGTGACCCTTGCCGTTATGAACTTCGGAAAGATGCTTTTAGTTGATGATGTAACGGTTACTATTGCGGCTATCGTATCGGTGACTGTGGTCATTGCCGTAGTAATAGCAAAGCTTGTGGGAGGTATTCTTCCCATTCTCGTAAAGAGGATCGGTCTTGATCCCGCGGTAATGGCGAGCCCCTTTATCACAACCATCGTTGATGCGCTGACAACACTTATATACTTCAAAATAGCTTCAATGATAATCGGGCTTTAAGACAATGAAAGATTACACTTTATATTTGACAAAGCAAAAGCACGGTATTATAATATAACTAAGAATAAACTTGTGCCGGTATTCGGCAGAAAAGGAGAAAAATATGGCATTTTGGGAAGACCTTCAGAAAGGCGTAACTGACGCCGCATCATTTACCGCGAAGAAAACATCCGAGCTTACCGGAATAGCAAAGCTGAAGTATGCGATTCACACCTGCGAACAGAAGCTTGATAAGTGCTTTGCTGAGATCGGCAGACTCTTCTATGAGTCACAGAAGGAGGGTACGGATCACGCCTCCGAGATCGCAACGCTTATTATGCAGGTAGAGAAGCTTACAAGCGACCTTGCTATAAATAACGCAGAGCTTATGAAGCTGAGAAAGGCTGTAACCTGCGATTCCTGCGGTGCCGAGATCGCCAAGGAATGTATCTTCTGCCCCGTATGCGGAAAGAGAATGGATGAAGAAGAGACAATTGAAGAGGAATAATTCAAAAAAAGGAGAAATGGTTACATTTCTCCTTTTTTTGTCTCCGTAAACCACCAACAGTGCTGGTGGAGCCAAAAAGCTTTAGCTATGAGTAGAATAACTATTTTAGATAAAAGAAAAAATAATGAAAGAGAGTAATGAAAGTATTCTCCGTTTATCTTTTGTTGCCGAAGGCAACAAAAGA
>JAFUPK010000024.1 GCA_017481265.1 Clostridia bacterium | reverse complement strand
CTTTGTGTTTCTTCTCGAATTCTTCCCATTCCAGATTTACGTAATCATCTGCCAATTCAAGCGTATCCATGATATCACTTTCCTTTGCACCGTCAAATACCGGTGTAGCCACGTTAAATCCAAGTGCTTTTGCAGCCAGAGAAAGATGAATCTCAAGCACCTGTCCGATATTCATACGGGAAGGTACACCGAGCGGATTTAATACGATATCCAGCGGACGACCGTTTGGAAGATACGGCATATCTTCTACCGGAAGCACTCTGGAAACAACACCCTTGTTACCGTGACGTCCGGCCATCTTATCACCGACAGAAATCTTTCTCTTCTGTGCAATGTAAATACGAACCGCCTGGTTTACTCCAGGTGAAAGCTCATCACCGTTTTCTCTCGTAAATACCTTGGCATCTACGACAATACCGTACTCACCATGAGGAACCTTCAGAGATGTATCACGCACTTCTCTTGCTTTCTCACCGAAAATCGCACGAAGAAGTCTTTCCTCTGCTGTCAGCTCTGTCTCTCCTTTCGGAGTTACTTTACCGACAAGAATATCTCCCGCACGAACTTCTGCACCGATACGGATGATTCCGCGCTCATCAAGATCTTTGAGTGCATCGTCGCCCACGTTGGGGATCTCGCGAGTGATCTCCTCAGGTCCGAGCTTGGTGTCACGTGCTTCGTGAGAATACTCTTCAATATGAATAGAAGTATATACGTCATCTCTTACAAGGCGCTCGTTAAGAAGAACGGCGTCCTCGTAGTTGTAACCTTCCCATGTCATAAATCCGATGAGAGCATTCTTACCGAGAGCTACCTCACCGTCAGCGGTAGCGGGACCGTCTGCGATGACCTGTCCTGCGTTTACATACTCGCCCTGATCAACGATAGGACGCTGGTTTACGCAGGTGCCCTGGTTACTTCTCTTAAACTTAATGAGATGGTAGGTATCCTTATGACCGTCGTCGCAGTGAATGGTGATCTCATCTGCGGTAACGGTCTCGACCCAACCTGAGTTCTTTGCGAGAACTACAACGCCGGAGTCAACAGCAGCCTTGTACTCCATACCTGTACCGACGATAGGAGAGTCAGTGGTAAGAAGGGGAACAGCCTGCTTCTGCATGTTTGAACCCATGAGCGCACGGGAGTTGTCGTCGTTCTCAAGGAAGGGGATCATCGCGGTAGCGACGGAAACCACCATCTTGGGAGAAACGTCCATGAAATCGACCTTTGCAGCATCAATTTCAATGATCTCGGCTCTTGCACGGGCTGTGACCTTGGGATTAAGGCACTTGTTCTCATCGAGGGGCTCGTTTGCCTGAGCTACGATGTAATCGTCCTCGATGTCCGCTGTCATGTAGACGATCTCGTCTGTAACGCGGTGAACTGTGGAGCCGTCCTCAAGTGTTTCGTGAACTACCTTTCTGTATGGAGCCTCGATAAATCCGTAACCGGAGATCTTAGCATAAGTGGAAAGGTAGGAGATAAGACCGATGTTAGGTCCTTCAGGGGTCTCGATGGGGCACATTCTGCCGTAGTGGGTATAATGTACGTCACGGACTTCGAAGGAAGCTCTGTCACGGGAAAGACCGCCGGGACCGAGAGCGGAGATTCTTCTCTTGTGAGTCAGCTCAGCCAGAGGGTTGTTCTGGTCCATGAACTGAGAGAGAGGAGAAGAACCGAAGAACTCGCGGATCGCTGTAACAACGGGTCTGATATTGATAAGAGTCTGGGGGGAGAGAGTTTCGCTGTCCTGAACGGTCATTCTCTCCTTGATGATCTTGTCCATTCTTGCGAGACCGATGCGGAGCTGGTTCTGGAGAAGCTCACCTACGCAGCGGAGTCTTCTGTTTCCGAGATGGTCAATGTCATCGGTAACGCCCACACCGTGAGAGAGGGTGAGCAGATAGTTGATGGAAGCGAGCATATCTTCCTTGGTGATATGCTTGGGGCAGAGCTCACCGAGTCTGCGCTTTGCGGCAGCGATAACAGCCTCGCGGTCATCTCCGCATTCCTCCATGATCTCAAGAAGAACGGAAATACGTGCCTTTTCGGTAACGCCTGCTTCCTTGAGGTCGTAGCCGAGAATGTACTCGGGCTCAATAGTACCGTTGGAGAACACCTTGGTCTCCTCGGTCTCACCGCGGCGGAGATATACTTCTGTGATACCTGCGCGCTCAATAGCGAGAGCATCTGCCTTGGTAAGGGTCACGCCGTCCTCAAAGAGGATCTCACCCGTAATGGGGCTGACAGCGGGACGGGAAAGGGTATGCCCTGCGATACGGCCTGCGATAGCCAGCTTCTTGTCATACTTGTGGCGTCCGACGGGAGCAAGATCATATCTCTTGGGATCGAAGAACAGGTTACCCATGAGGATCTCGGCGGACTCAACGATAGCGGGCTCACCGGGACGGAGCTTCTTGTAGATCTCCTTAAGAGCCTCGTCGCGGATGGAGGTGTTGTTCTCCATAGCCTCGCGCTCGCAGGGATCCTTCTCAAGTGTAGCATAGAGCTTGGGCTCCTCACCGAACACAGCGGCGATCTCATCGGGAGACTCGATGCCGAGTGCTCTGATGAGGATAGTAACGGGGATCTTACGGTTCTTGTCGATACGTACGTAGAAGACGTCGTTAGCGTCGGTCTCGTACTCGAGCCATGCTCCTCTGTAGGGAATGACCGTAGCGGTATAAGTTTTCTTACCGGTCTTGTCGTGAGCACTATCGTAGTAGATACCGGGAGAACGCACGATCTGTGAAACGATAACACGCTCCGCACCGTTGATAACGAAGGTACCCTTTTCGGTCATGATGGGGAAGTCACCCATGAAGATCGCTGACTGCTTAACTTCACCGGTGAGCTTATTGGAAAGACGAACGTCTACTCTGAGAGGTACAGAGTAGGTAACGACGCGCTCCTTGCACTCCTCTACGGGGTACTTGGGGTCTGCGTCAAGAGAATAACCTACAAATTCAATGATGAGGTTTCCGGAGTAATCCGTGATAGGGGAAACGTCGTTGAGGACTTCCATGAGTCCTTCCTCGAGGAACCACTGATATGAGTTCTTCTGGATCTCGATGAGGTTCGGCATTTCGAGGACTTCATCGATCTTGGAAAAGCTCATACGGGTCTTCTTGCCGACTTTCTGAGGCTTAACCATTTTTTCGACCTGCTGAGGTTTAATCATTGAGCCACCACTCCATTCTTAAATTGCCTTATAGGACGGGGTGCTTTTTTGTAGAAAACACCGATAAAACTACTCGTGAACGTCACGAGAGCGCTTCTAATGCAGTTTACTATTTTATCACATTTATAGTGCAATGTCAATGAAGAAAACAAAAATCAAGTCCCTGAAACGCGAATTTACAATTTTCCATATAAATATTTACAATAAATTAAAATGTAAACAAATCGTAAATTCTCATCGAGTGTGCAGCAGAAAAAACAAAAAATCCCTATGCCTCGTTTAATCGGAAGTATAGGGATATTTTTGCCTTAAATACCTGCCGTAAGAGCAGATACTGTGACGGTTGCAGCAACCGTTGTTAGTATTCAAGTGATCTCGCTTATTTTTTCGGCAATAATGCCGTCAAATCGCTTCTTTGAGTCCTCATACCTTTCGCGGTCACGGATAGTCCATACCATAAGCCTGCTTCCGAGTTTTTTTGCAAGTCTGATTGAAAACGGAAGCTTTTCAGTGTAGCCGTATGCAATAAAATCTCCGCGGAAAAGAAAATTCACGAGAAGCCGAGAGGTTACCCATCCGGACAAGCCGTCCTTAAGAGAACGCTTTCCGGAAAGGAATCCGAGAGGCGCATTTTTGTTTATTCTGCGGTAGCGGTACAGGTAATAAGGATTGAAGGATTCTATGGCGTAATGTCCTTTATAAGTATCGAGAAGCGCGGCAGTCTTTTCGGCAACGGGTGATCTGTCTGAGCCCTTGAGCTCAATAAGAAGAGACACCTTACCGTCCACAAGCGACAGAACTTCTGCAAGTGTTGGAACGTGCTCACCTCCTTCGATGAAGGTAAGCTCTGCAAGCTCAGACGCTGTAAGCTCATCTACGTTTGCAGATACTCCGCATACTCTCTGCACGTTTCTGTCGTGCATGACTACAGGCACCATATCCTTGGTAAGGCGTACATCGAGCTCCATTGGAAGTCCCGCATTTACAGCCTTAGCAAATGCACCGAGACTGTTTTCGGCAGTGCTTTCATCATCGTGTATCCCGCGGTGGGCAATAGGAAGTCGGCAAAGCTGTCCGAGCTCACGCTTTTTTAAGGCAGGGAACAAAAGCCACAGATACACAAGGATGATCGCTGAAAGAATAGCACAAATAATGATCATAGCTGTCATTTGCTTCCATCTTCTTCGCCAAGCGCATCATGAACGTCTGCTGCTGTTATGCGCATAAGATCCTCTCGGGTAACGTTTTCTATGCCGGCAAGCCTGTCTGCCTGTGAGGAAAGTATCTTCTCAAAGGTGTTTCTGACACCTCTTGCGTTACCGAATGCCGCACTTCGTGCGGCAGCTCCTTCGAAATACTTGCAAATCTCCGTCTCGGCATCCTCGTCAAGCTCATAAAGTCCCTTTTTGCAGTTCATCTTGAAGATGGATGTCATTTCATCGGGGGTGTAGTCCTCGAAAATAAGGTACTTGTTGAATCTTGAGCGCAGACCGGGATTTGAGTCCACGAATTCCTCCATGAGCTCTGTATATCCCGCAACTATGACCACGATGTCATCACGGTTGTCCTCCATGAATTTGAGGACAGTATCCAC
This sequence comes from Clostridia bacterium, assembly GCA_017481265.1. Taxonomy (GTDB): domain Bacteria; phylum Bacillota; class Clostridia; order Oscillospirales; family CAG-272; genus RUG11130. The sequence continues at coordinate 3,457 of JAFUPK010000024.1, read as the reverse complement.
AGCCTCGCCTCCGAAGTCACGCTCATCGGTGTTGGTCAGTGAGTATGCCTCGTCGATGAAAAGAACACCGCCGAGTGCACTTTTCAGCACGTCGGTAGTTTTGATGGCGGTCTGACCCACAAATCCGGCAACAAGTCCGCTTCTGTCGCACTCTACAAGATGACCCTTTGAGAGCAGACCGATGGAATGATAGACTCTTGCCATAAAGCGGGCGATCATAGTTTTGCCCGTCCCGGGATTACCCGAAAAAACCATGTGAAGGGAAATATCCGATACAGGCAGACTGCAGTCATGGCGCATCTTGTAGACCTTTGCCATATTGATGAGACTTTTCACCTCATCCTTGACCCTTTCAAGACCGATATATCCGTCAAGCTCGGAAAGAAGCTTTTCGATGGGCTCCTTTTCGGGGAGCTTTTCGCCTTTTTCTTCCTTTGAGCTTTTTTTCGGAGAGGGTGTATCGGTGGACACCGGAGGTCTGTCCTTATCGACCTTGACCTCTGCAGAGGAAGCCTTGGGCTTGGCGGCGCTTCCGTCTCCCCAGATATCGTCGCTGAGACGCTTTATGTTGCGTTCGGTCATCTGTCTTATGAGATCAAGCTGCATTGAGATGATCTCGTCTTTTTTGTCCATGGAGAGCCTCCGAGAATTACTTGACTACGCCCTTCTTGAGGATGACGTTTGCATAAATAGCACTTTCGCCGGTAACAACGATAGCATAAGCCTTCTTTGCTCTCTCGTAGAACTCGTATCTCTCAAGGAATACAAGCTCCTTGTCGGTGTGCTTCTGAGCGATCTCGCGGTAAGTATCCCAGATCTCCACCTTCAGATCCTTGTCCTGAGCGGTCTTGTCCATGAGGTATACGTTGTTGTCGTACTGGTCAAGGGGGATAAGCTCGAGAACAGCCTCGATAAGCTCCGGAACACCTGTAGCATCGCTTCTGAGAACGATAGCACCGCCAGCGGCACCGATGCTCTCACCGGGGAAGTTTCCGTCGGAGAAAACGATCTCGTCGCCGTGTCCCATCTTTGCAAGAACGCAGAGAAGCTCGGGGGAAATGATCTTGTTGATACCTTTAAGCATGATTTTGTCTCACTTTCGTTTATAGCGCGTACGCTTTATTATCTTTATATAATTATACTACATAATCTCACCGATAGCAATAAGTGCTTTGAATTTTTTATGCCTTAACGCTCTGCTTTGGGTAATCTTACGCCGTATTCTCGCATATAATCTTACAGCAACCTGAATAACAGGAAAAAACGAAAAGGACTCAGTAAAAATGAACGAACGTACATATCAAAGAAAATGCTATCCCGACAGGCTTCCGCGAATTCTCGAGCACAGGTCGCAAGTAGACTACAAGACCCTTATGAATACCCTGCAGATATTTTCCGACAGATATCCCTTTGTTGGGATAACTTATATGGGCACATCCGTCCTCGGACGGGGAATACCCATGGTGACCATGGGAGCCGCTCGCGGCAAATGCCGAAGCGTGCTCTACGTAGGTACTCATCACGGAATGGAACACATCACATCCGCCGTACTCCTTCGTTTTATAAATGATTACTGTGAGGCGGTGGACTCCGTCGGCAGAGTATACGGTGTGAGCATTGACAATCTGTTCAGGTGCAGGACAGTCCACGTGATCCCGCAGCTCAACGTGGACGGTGCCGACCTGCAGATAAATGGCGCGGATGGGTGTATATTGCGCGACAGACTCATAGCAATGAACGGCGGTGAGGATTTTTCGCGCTGGCAAGCGAATGCGAGAGGGGTAGACCTGAATCATAATTACGATGCCGGCTTTGCCGAATATAAGAAGCTTGAAGAGGAGCTTGGTATTGATGGCGGATGTGCCACACGCTTCAGCGGCGAAGCTCCCGAAAGCGAGCCCGAGACAGCATCGCTTGCAGCACTTCTCAGGTATTCCGATGAGATACGCGGAGTACTCACCCTTCACACACAGGGAGAGGAGATATACGCATCAAGCGGAGGCGAGCAGCTTCGTGGTATGGGGGCGGCAGCAAGACTTATGTCCTCAATGACCGGCTACAGACTTGCCGAGCCCGAAGGGTGCGCTGCTTACGGAGGACTTACGGACTGGTGCATAAGAAAGCTTCGCCTGCCGTCCTTTACACTTGAATGCGGCAAGGGTGAAAACCCGCTGCCGTATGAACAGCTTGACGATATTTACAGCAAAATGAGAGAGCTTTTGTTCTCGTTTCCCTTGCTCGTATAGAATAAAGAGTAAAAAATATATTTATACTTGCAATGCACCGGACTTTTGTGTTAAAATAAAGTAACATATCAAAGCGAGGTGACAGCATGAAGCTTAATGAGATACTTACAGATCTAAGGAGCGACAGGATCAAAAAGGTGATCCTTGACTGCGATGCGTATAATGACATTGACGACCAGTTCGCCATCGCATTTGCCGCAGGAAGCGATAAGATGGAGCTGCTTTCCGTCAATGCCGCGCTGTTCAACAATTACAGATGCAACGGCTTCGAGGACGGCATGATAAGAAGCTACAACGAGATCGTCAAGGAGCTGCGACTATTAGATCTTGACGAAAAGATCCCCGCATTTAAGGGATGCCCCGTGCCGCTGTCGCAGATGGCGGATAACACCCCCGTTGACAGTGATGCCGTACGTAATATCATAAAGACCGTCCATGGATCCGACGAGATCATATATGTTATCGCAACGGGTGCGGTTACTAACGTGTCCTCTGCCATAATGACTGACCCTACAATAAAGGATAATATGTGCGTTATCTGGGTGGGATGTAATACTCTTGATTTTGACGGGCCTGCAGGGGACTTTAACCACGGTCAGGACGAGGCCGCAGGACGCTACATTCTCAATTGCGGCGTGAACCTTATCATTCTCCCCGCTATGGGACCTGAGGGAAGCGGTACTCAGATGCTTGTTGGCGACCAAAGCACCCTCGATGTGGTGAAGGGAGATTCGCCTGCAGCGGTGTATTTCCGTGAGGAGCTTCCCGAGCTTGCATATCCGGGTGAGACGGGATGGACACACCATTTCTGGGACGTTGCGGGACCGGGACTTATTCACGATGCTTCAGCCTTTGACCTTTCCGTAATCATGGCGCCGAGAATTCGTCTTGACTGCACGTGGGCATTTGAACCGGGCAGACATGACATTATCTATATGAATCGCCTTGATCCTCAAAAGGTGCTTTTCGATACTTTTACTTGCATAGGCAAGCTTGTTTGAACGATGTTTTAAATTTATGGCAAAAGCCGCCGTTCTTTGTATAACGGCGGCTCAGGCCGCTGGCAAAGGTCTTGCGCTGACAAAATGCACAAAAGTTTTGATCGACCTTTTTTAAAAGGGCGCAGGGTCTTGGGGCAGCGCCCCGAGTCGCACTCCGCAGAGTGCGAAATCCCCCTTATTCGTCCAAAAAGCGACCCGCAGGTCGCGCAT
>JAFUPK010000023.1 GCA_017481265.1 Clostridia bacterium | reverse complement strand
ATGTGTTCAAGGGGACCGCCCTGAGTTCCGGGGAACACAGACTTGTCGATCTGCTTGGCCTTATCCTCTGTACAGAGGATAAGGCCAAGCAGATCGACAAGTCTGTGTTCCCCGGAACTCAGGGCGGTCCCCTTGAACACATCATCGCTGCTAAGGCTGTTGCCTTCGGTGAGGCTCTTACAGAAGAATTCCGCGATTACCAGAGACGTATCGTAGAAAATGCGGCTACTCTTGCCGATGCTATGATCGAAGAGGGCTTCCGTCTCGTTTCAGGCGGTACCGATAACCACCTTATGCTCGTTGACCTCCGTCCCTTCAATATCACAGGTAAGGATATGGAGCGTCTCCTTGATGAGGTACACATCACCGTCAATAAGAACACCATCCCCAACGATCCTGCAAGCCCCTTCGTTACAAGCGGAATCCGTATCGGTACTCCCGCCGTTACATCCCGTGGCTTCGGCAAGGATGAAATGAAGAAGATCGCACGCTTCATCGGCGATATCGCACGCGATTTCGAAGGAAACCGTGATCGCATCAGCGCCGAGGTTCAGGCACTTTGCGCACGTTTCCCCATCTACGCAGATTAATTATTGATTCCCCCGTTTCGGCGGGGGAAAACATTTGATTATTACTTGGAGGAATTATGATCCTCGATCAGAAACAGACCACTATTGCTTACCGTTGTCCCGAGTGCGGAGCCGTTATCCGCGGTGCTGTGGGAATCTTCTCGCTTACCGCCGATATGATCAAGCTCAAGTGCCCTTGCGGCGGCTCGGCGCTTGATATCGTATATACAAAGGATAAAAAGGTACGCCTTACCGTGCCGTGCTTCGTTTGTCCCACACCCCACACTTTTCTTATCTCATCCGGCGCGTTCTTTGAGCGCGAGATATTCACCCTCGGATGCACCTATTCGGGCATCGACATCTGCTTTATGGGAAGCGAAGAGGCTATAGATAAAGCGATTGCAGAAAACGAAGCAGAGCTTTGTGAGCTCGCAGGCGAGGATGCAATTGAAGCTCTCGCAAGATCCCGCGGAGACAAGGCGGAGATGTCTGATCCTCAGGTCCTTGATATAATCCGCTATGTTCTTCTTGAGTTTGAAGAAGAAGGCGCTATCCATTGCAATTGCAGTGACGGCGGCGAATATGAGCTCCAGCTTGGTGATGACAGCGTGTTTATCGTTTGTACCAAGTGCGGTGCAGAGCTTGAAATTCCCGCAGGAAGCGTGGATGCCGCTTACGCATTCCTCAATGCGGATGAAATAACTCTGACCTGACTGTCACCACTTTGCAGGCAGTGCATAGAATAATATCAGAGCACACCCAAAGGTGCTCCGCGAAGGGAAACCCTCGCAGCTTAAATTGAAAAAAGGATATATATTATGAACTGCTTATGCAATCTCTTTGACAGCGACGACTTCATCTGGTTCCTTATTCTCGCTATCCTCATTGTATGCTGCAACAACAACGGTTGCGGATGCGGCTGTGGCTGCCGTGGCTGAATAGAATAATTAAATCGCCTGCCTCAATCGAGGCAGGCGATTTGAATTTTATTTGTGGAATAATTTCTTAGTCTGATATTCCGGCTCCATTGTAAGATTGATGCCGAGCTTACGGTATGTTGAGCTGTCTACTGCAGAAAGGATCACAGTTGCGTGAGCTTCAGCACCGCGTAGCTTTTCAAGCTGCTTCATTGCCATAGCCGCAAGTGGATTAGTTGTTGCGGAGATCGCAAGAGCAATAAGTATTTCGTCCGCGTGGAGTCGCGGATTGTGTCCGCCGAGATTTTCCGTTTTGAGACGGCTTAAGGGCTCGATGATAACGGGAGGAATAAGGTGAATATCGTCGTTGATCTTTCCGAGTACCTTGAGTGCGTTGAGCAGAGCCGCCGCAGATGCACCGAGAAGCTTCGTGGTCTTACCTGTGACTACGGTTCCGTCGGGAAGCTCAATAGCCATAGCAGGAGCTTCAGTCTCTGCAGCACGGTCAAGAGCTGCCCTTACCGGGCGTCTGTCGTCTACGCTGACACCCGCACGGTTCATGAGAAGCTCAAGCTTGCACACCTCGTCGGCATCCGCAAGACCGTTGCGCTTCTTACAGAGAGTTTCGTAGTATCGGCGTACTATCTCCATTTTAGCCGCTTCCTTTACGGCTGTTTCGTCAGTTATACAATGTCCTGCCATGTTGACTCCCATATCTGTGGGGGATTTGTAGGGGCACTCTCCGTAAATGCCCTCGAAGATAAGCTTTAAAACGGGGAATATTTCTACGTCGCGGTTGTAGTTGACCGTGGTCACACCGTAAGCCTCAAGGTGGAAGGGATCGATCATATTAAGGTCGCTGAGGTCAACCGTAGCCGCCTCATAAGCGATATTTACGGGGTGATTCAGCGCGAGATTCCAGATAGGGAAGGTCTCAAACTTAGCGTATCCCGATTTGATACCGCGCTTGTTGTCGTGGTAGAGCTGTGAAAGGCAGGTAGCCATCTTGCCGCTTCCGGGTCCGGGAGCCGTAACGACAACGAGGGAACGTTCGGTCTCGATATAATCGTTCTTACCGCAGCCTTCCTCGCTGGCAATAAGCTTTGCGTTGGAGGGATAGCCGGGGATAGGGTAGTGGCGGTAGACCTTGATGCCGAGATTCTGAAGCTTCTTGATGAAAGCATCAGCGGCAGGCTGTGAGGTGTACTGCGTGATGACTACGCTTCCCACATACAGACCGATTCCCGTGAAGGCGTCGATAAGGCGTAGGGTGTCCATGTCGTATGTGATTCCGAGATCGGCGCGTATTTTGTTCTGTTCGATAGAGGGAGCGGAAACAACGATAACGATCTCAGCCTGATCTTTAAGCTCCATGAGCATACGGATCTTGCTTTCGGGAGCAAAGCCGGGGAGTACCCGCGACGCATGGAAGTCGTCGAAAAGCTTACCTCCGAATTCAAGGTAGAGCTTGCCGCCGAAGGAAGCGATCCTCTCAAGGATCTGTCCCGACTGCAGCTTCAGATATTTTTCGTTATCAAAACCGATCTTGAACATGATATGACCCCAAATCTCTGCCACTAAAAATAGCTGTCCTCGCATCCTTTCGGCACAAAACAGCTCGCGGGCAGTATGATAATAAACAACATTTATATTATAAATGAAAACGCCGACTTTTGCAAGGGATTTTGAGAAAATAACTTCAGAATAAAACAGACATAAGTATTGACAACCAAGATGATGCATGGTATACTACAATTGTATAATTGATTTGTGCTTTGTTGTCCTTTAGCTTTATCTTATGTTCGGACCGAAGGGTATATTTTAGCCGCAACATTATGTAGATATTAGCTTATTAAAAGGAGATTTACGTCATGAAAAAAAGTAAGATATACGAATATGGAAAGATTCTAAGATTTATTCCCATCGTACAGTTGATCATACCTATACGCTTTGAGTTACTCAGAGTAAGGGGCTTTTTCGATAGGTTTAATCTGTTTCTCAAGAGATTTGTACTTGTACTCATTTATCTTGCCATCATAGTTCCCACAGTGCTGATTACATTGCAATTTGACCTTTCGGGTGCTGTTAGGACGATTATCATTGTTGCACTGGTTTACATAGTTACACTGATTGAAGCAAGCTTTGAGCTTCGCGAAGAAAAAAAGGTCAGAGAATCGGGCTTTTTCCGGACTGAACCGGATAATGAAAATCCCTCTTGACATTGGGTGTAACTTATGCTATACTTACCCTATATGTCAAAGGTTTTGAAGGAAAAAGTAATCTTTGTGAGCCTTGCAGAGAGTGTTCGGTTGGTGTGAGGGCACAGGCAGCATTGGTGAAATACGTTCCGGAGCCGCTACCCTGAAATCCTGTGTAAAGTAGGGGCAGACGGGCGCGCCCGATACAGCGCTTCTGTTTCATACAGACCGAGGTGTGCTTTGCGAAGGGCACACAAGTAGAGGTGGTACCGCGTATCTTACGTCCTCTTTTCCGTTTTCGGAAAAGAGGCGTTTTTTATTTATATCGTAGGGGCGATTCACGAATCGCCCGCT
>JAFUPK010000022.1 GCA_017481265.1 Clostridia bacterium | reverse complement strand
TTTTCGATATAATTGACTGTAGGCATATCTGCTCCTCCGATAAAGTTTTGTCTAGTCAACTTTATTTTATCAGATTTCGGCAGATATGCCTATCTTTTTTTGCTATCTGTCAGGTCTTACCCCAACTTTTATTATAGAACCAAATAAAAATCCGTTGCGCTGCAACGGATTTTTTTATGGGATATTTCGATAGAAATATATCATTTAGCGGATAGTATTCATCTTTCTCCAAGGATGCGAATATAATTGAGAAAAAACAGTGGAGGACGCAGGTGAAAAATGTATTTTTCGCTATTTCGATAGCGCTTATATGCCTTGCTTTGACGTCATGCGCGACGCGGGAGGAAGCACCGCAGGCTGAGGGGTCTCTTCCGCACACAACAGAGCAGAAGATCACGCCGGCGGACTATGCCGACGGTGAGCTGAGTTATGCCTTGACACTGTCCGACGGCAAAAGAAGCGTCGATCTGAGTGTCGCACGGCATGACGGAGTCACAGAAGCGAAGGTAACGTCACCGGAGACGCTTTTGGGTTGCACGGTGATCTGCGATGCCATGGGAACAAGGCTGCTCCCGCCAAACGGAGAAAGCCTGTCGCTGACGGATGGCGCTGCGGCTGGGCTTCGGGTCTATTTTGATGCCATGAGTCACAAGGTGAACGACAGCGAAAAGGTCAGCGAGGGTGTGTATCGGTTCAATGATGGCGAATATGAGGTAACGGTAATGCTTGACACGGACGGCTTCCCGCGGCTTATTACGGTCACGGGAGAAGGATACACGAGACATGGGGAAGTGAGAAGTGAAAAATGAATAATGAATAATGTCGGAACATTTTCGTCGGAGACGAAAATGGATTTGATTGAAAATGGAGGATAAAAGAAGATTCGCGGGCAGCCGCACAGTACGGCGAGAGACGTTAGAACGGACAGTATTGTTTGCTACGCAAACAGTGACGCCTGTCCCTACAGTGGATTTGTACGTGAGGTTATAGCCAAACCGTACGGCGTGAGGCGTTTGAACGGGCTACCACAGGTAGCCCCTACGGAGACAGGGGTTACGTGAAGCGAAGGCTTTTAGAATCGTGTATGTCAGCAGACTATACGTGGTCTGCGGTGCGATTGCAGGGTTTTGAGAGGTGTATGTGCATCTTGTAAGGCTGTGCAGAATTTCAAGAAGCTGACGGAGATGGATTTGTAGAATCCATCGGGGAGTATAAGCCGCGAAGCCGGGGTAAAGCTTCTTTAGGCGGTGGCGTGATGAACCGCCTATGAAGGCTTTCTTGATTCTGACTTCTTTCACGAAAGAAGTCGGATACGATAAAATTTGAAAATGCGTAGCATTTTCTTCATATTAGTTCATACGTAAAGGTTACAGCCATACCACACGGCGAGAGGCGTACGACGGACAGTATTGTTTGCTACGCAAACAGTGACGCCTGTCCCTACAGTGGATAGAGATTCGCGTACAGCAGTTAACGTAAAAACTATAAAAAAATACATTTCCTGAAACGGAAATGTACAGAATTTCTTACTCAACAGTTTTCTGCCGAAAATGAGGTAAAGGTTTATATATGTCAAAACGTGAACTTTCCCCTGCGGAGCTTGCAACTCGCAGTGTATTAAAAAAATATCGGAGCGAGATATGGGCTCCGTTTGTCACTGCGGTGAAAATGTATGAGCTTATCGCCGAGGGTGACCGCATCGGCGTGTGCATATCGGGAGGTAAGGACTCCATGCTCCTTGCCGTCTGCATGAAGCAGCTCGCCCTCCACAGCGACGTGCCCTTCGAGTGCGAATATATCGTTATGGATCCCGGGTATTCTCCCGCAAACCGCGCACGTATCGAGTATAACGCCGCGAGACTTGAGATACCCGTCCGCTTCTTCGAGACGGATATCTTCGGCGTAGCCGACCGTCAGAGCTCAGGCTCGCCCTGCTATCTTTGCGCCCGTATGCGACGAGGTCATCTCTACAGCTTTGCCCGTGAGCTGGGCTGTAATAAGATAGCTCTCGGTCATCACTTCTCCGACGTTATCGAGACTACTCTCATGGGTATGCTGTGGGGTTCTCAGATTCAGGGGATGCTTCCGCGACTTGAAAGCACGAATTTCGAAGGAATGGAGCTGATCCGCCCCCTTTACCGTGTCCATGAGGACAGCATCATCGCCTGGGCGCGCTACAATGAGCTTGAGTTTTTAGGCTGCGCCTGCGCTATGACAGAAAAGTCGGCAGTTGATGAGTCCGCTTCAAAAAGGCGTGAGACAAAGGCACTGATCCGCCGCCTGCGCGACGAGGGCAACCGCGATATTGAAAAAAACATATTCAACAGCATCCACCGCGTAAATGTGGACACCCTTGTGGGCTACAAGCTGGACGATGTGGAGCACTCGTTCCTTGAGCGATTTAAAAAGGAATGAAAATGAACCACTTTTGAAAACAAAAAAGACATCCAAAGGGATGTCAGTTTGCTGACAAAGGTTTCACGATGTCAAAATGCCCAAAAGCTTTGATCGACCTTTCTCGAAAGGTCGCGGGTTTTTAGGGCAGAGCCCTAAATCGCGCCTCGCAAGGCGCGAAATACCCCTTATTCGTCCAAAAAGCGACCCGTACCAAACGAAGTTTGGTGACGCACTTCGCGCAAGCGAACGTGCTGCAGCTCGCGCATTCCTTTTACTTTTGATTTAGTCTTTATTTAATTTGACAAACCCTGTGCTTTGGCACAGGGTTTGTCAGCAAGCTGACGGCATACCTCTTTTGAGATATGCCGTGTCTTTTTGTTTTTTGACCCGTGGGGGCGTCAGATTAAAGCTTTTGAAAGCAGCACGCTCAGCTCTGCAGCTTTGGGCAAAACCAAAGACGAGACCCACGGCGCAAACGCATGCGTTTGGTCTCGCGAGCGAGACTTCCTCCTTTCGATTCCCCCACGGAAAACAAAAAAGACATCCAAAGGGATGTCTTTTTGTTTTTTGACCCGTGGGGGAATCGAACCCCCGTTTCCAGCGTGAGAGGCTAGCGTCTTGACCGCTTGACCAACGGGCCTTGCTCAAAGCTTTTACATTATATCACAGGTCAGCGGATTTTGCAATACCTATTTTAAATATTTTTTCGATTTTTTTAAACTTTTTTTGATTTGCCCTAAGCTTATTCCAAAATATAGCCCGCCGCCTCCGTAAGGCTGTGGAACACGGGGCATCCCGTCTCTTTAAGGCGGCTTCTGTCCATGTGTCCCCGTGAAACAAGAACACAATCACACCCGCACTCCCTTGCCACATCGGCATCGTGGGCAGTGTCTCCGATAAATACAGCCCTGCCGCTTGTCAAGGTCTCGGTATACGCGCGTCCGCGGGCACTTTTACTGCTGCCGAGATTGTCTCCGACACCAAGTATCTCCGCAAAATGCTCCGCGACCCCATATGAGGCAACCTCAGCTCTCAGGCGGGTCTGCTCCGTGGCGGAAAGGATGACCTGACTTATACCGGCATCATCGAAAGTACCGATGATCTTAACGGAATCGTCGAACAGGCGCGACTTATATGAGTTTTCGCGGTAGGTCTTTACGTATTCCTCCGCCATGACAGCGAAATTTTCCTCATTCAGGTCAAATCCTGCAAGTCTGTAAAATTCGATGACGGGAAAGCGGAACATTTTTCGGTAAAGCTCTTCGCTTTCGATGACTGGGAGGTTCCTTTTTGCAAGCATAACATTGGCTGTGCAAAGATTTGTCTCCACGTCGTTAAGCAAGGTTCCGTTCCAGTCCCAGATAACGTGCGAATATTTCAAGCTTATGACCACGCCTTTCTTTGATTTGCGTTATCTTTGGATCAAGCTTCTCTGACGAGCACTTCTGTGATCTCGCAGACGTACATTTTATGGAGTCCGTCGGTGCGGTAGAAGTCAAGGGGAGTCTTGTCGATGAATGCATCGGGAGTAATGCTGTCGGCATAGAGCTTGCGAGCCTTGATAACCAGCTTCGCTTCGTCGAAGTAGACGCTTCTGCCTTCGTTTTCGCCTGTGAACACGGGAGTAAGGGAGCAATGTGCCGCTTTATCCGTATCGCGTCCGCTGTTCCTTCCGCAGAAAGTAAGCTCACTGCGCATTTCTCCGCCGAAGAAGGATAGTGTCATAAAGGGGCTATCCTCGGTAAAGAGGAAGGTATGTCTTTCCGGACGGACGAAAACGAGCGCCACGGGACGGTTCCACAGCACGCCGACGCCGCCCCAGCTTGCGGTCATGGTATTATAATCGGTACCGAACTTATCGCCGTCGGTATTTTTTGCGGCGGAGACGAGCATCCAATCCTTACCGATGATATGGAAGGGATTTGCTGCAAGCTCATAAGGAGATATGCTTTTGAAATTATTCATGCTGAGCTCCGATCTGCCTTTCGGCTAAAAAAATATGTATAAATTTACGTTGTGCGGTGACGACACACGCCCTGTTCAAACGCTTCACGCCGTACAGTATGGCTATAATCTTATGTAACGGACGTGCAATGCACGCCCCTACCAAAGGATTGTTCGGACATCATATGCCTCGCCCTTCGGGGAGAGGTGGCGGCGCGCGAATGTGCCGACGACGGAGAGGGCATATTTCCGCCATACGGTGCGGCTGTAACCTCACGTAAAGGGAGACCACAGGTCTCCCCTACGGCGTTTCTTAATTTTCCACTGTAGGGGCGACCCCACGTGGTAGCCCATGGGTGGGTATCTAACACCTCTCGCCATACGGTATGGTTACACGCGAATCGTCCAATCCACGGTAGGGGGCGGCGCCTCGACGCCCCGTCGTACGCTCCACGCCGTACGCCACGGCTATAACCTTACGTACAAATCCACTGTAGGGACAGGCGTCACTGTTTGCGTAGCAAACAATACTGTCCGTCGTACGCCTCACGTCGTACTGTGCGGCTATAACCCTTGCGTATGAATAAATATGTAGAAAATGCTGCGCATTTTCAAATTTTAATCCTATCCGACTTCTTTCGTGAAAGAAGTCAGAATCAAGAAAGCCTTCATAGGCGGTTCAT
>JAFUPK010000021.1 GCA_017481265.1 Clostridia bacterium | reverse complement strand
CCACGGGGAAAATGCGTTGCATTTTGCCGCCCGTACCGGATGCGGCAGACCCCTTTCGAATCCCGTTAAATTCCCTGTGAAACAAATCAGCACCCATAAAGGGTGCTGTTTTGTTTCGCAGGGAGTGGGATTCGAACCCACGTGGGTTGCCCCAAACGGTTTTCAAGACCGCCTCGTTATGACCGCTTCGATATCCCTGCGTATTCATTTACCGTAACATTATACTACAGCTTTTATCTTTTGTCAATACTTATTTTCACAAAAAAGACCTGCCGTGTGAAGTATGCGGCAGGTCAATATATTTATCTGAGTATCTTTTTGAGCACAGGCTCGATACGGCACGCCATTCTGTACATTCCAAGGTCGTTGGGGTGGCAGGTGTCAAGTGTACAGAGGTCGCGGTCTTCCTCGCCGAAGAGCTCACTGCCGTCGATGAAGTATACGTTCTTGTCTCCTTCGGCTACGGCGGTCTCGTAGGTCTCTCGGATAGCGTCGCGTCTCGACTGATACCAGTCGTACCAGGGCATGGTGTTGGGCGCGGAGATGATGACGATGGGTAGGGTGGGATTCTTCTCTCTCACCGCACGGAAGAAGGGCAGGTGGGTCTTTCTCAGATGCTCGGCGTCGGGGGCGTTGTGATCGTAGTCGAGGACGAACACGCTCATGTCGAGATCAGCGATGTACTCGGCGATCTCGATCTCTCCCTTTGCGTTACCGGCAAATCCGAGGGTCGTGTAGTCAAATCGAAGCTTCTTTGAAAGAATGGACTGATATGTATTGGAGGGACGTGATGCGCAGCCGCCCTGAGTGATAGACGAGCCGTAGAACACGACGGGCTTTTCGTAGACGTAGGGATTTGAGAAGTCGATCTCGGCGTCGCGCTTCACGGCGATGTACAAGTCATATACCGTGTTGAACAGAGGGAGGCACAGAACGCGGTCCTCCATAACTCCATCCGTGCCGATACCTGCGGTGTAGACGTTGCCTTCAAAGCTTCTCGGAGGCGTGAAGGTGTAATCGTAGGTTATATAGGGCAGCGTGTCGTTCAGTCTCAGTATATCGAATGCCTGATCGAAGGAGTGGGTGCAGTGGTGTCCGCCGTCGTCATACATCACAGCGTGAAAGGCGATGTACTTTGAGTCGGTCTTGAAGCAGACTCGGCCTCCCGCGGTCTGCCTGTTTAACCACTTCACATCGGTGTTCACCTTGTCGACCACCTTCTGATCCATGCGGACGAACTGTCCCTGCGCCTCGTCGTAGAACACTCCGTGGAGGGAGAACGGCGCTTCTCTTACGTTAAGCCAAACGAGATCAGTTTCTTTTGCGACCTCGCAGTTTTTTTCAAAGCTCGGCACAAAGCCGCGATCAAGTTCATATGCTTTCATGATAATTTTACTCCTTTATTTATTCTGCGTATGTAAAGCTGTCCCACGGGATGTCGGCAGGCTTCTTTTCGGTGAGGATAGCGTCCATGTGCATGAGAAGGGGAAGTTCCTTTACGTCTACCTCTCCGCGGGCTGCCTTTACCTTTACGGCACGGGCAACGCGCTCTGCAACCACGAGGGATTCAAGAGTGACTCCCTTTAACTCGTTGAGAGCCTCGTCAACGGTGAGACCGCGTCCGAGAAGGATTCCAACAAGTCTCGTTCTTCCGCCGTAAACGGTGACGTACAGGTCTCCCACGCCTACTGCAAGGTTGTTTACGCTGTGAGCGTCCTGCATACGGAGTAACATATCCATCTCACGGACAGCCTCGGTGAAGATAGCCGCCTGAGAGTTGAAGTGGAGAGGGCTGTCTATGCCGAACTTCTTCTGATTAAGACCAACAGTCAGCGCGACGCCGAGAGCATAAGCATTCTTCAGCGCCACGGCGGACTCGATACCGCGGACGTCGGTGGTGGTGCTGACGTGATAATAGTCGCACGCCATAAGAGATTTAAACTTTTCTACGGCTTCGATGTCGTATCCGCAGAAGGAAACGCTTGAGTGATCCTCTGCCACAAGCTCGTAGCTGGTGCAGGGGCCTCCGACGGCGCAAAGAGGCAGGCTCTTGCCGAGAGCGCGGAGCTTTTCCGCCCAAAGCTCGGGGTATGTGTAGAGGTATCCGTCGGCAGTGTCGTAAAGTCCCTTGGTAACGGTGAGAACGGGGGTGCCGTCTGCGATCTTCGGGAGCACGTAGTCACCGAACCAGTCAACGCCGAAGCTTGAGACTCCGCCGATTACTGCGTCAGCCCCTTCGAGAGCCGTCTCAAACTCCTCGATCCGGTAGTAGCTGACACCACTGGGAAAATCACGTTCAAATTTGGGGTGTCTGCCGCATTTTCTGCAGTTGTCGATTATATCGCGGTCGAGATGAGTACCTACAAGACGCACCTCGTGACCGTTGGCTCTCGCGGGGAATGCCAGAGCTGAGCCCATCATTCCCGAGCCGACTATTGTGATGATTGCCATAGGTTATATTATCCTTTCCTCTTTATATATTCTTCCGCACGGTCGATGACGTGGTCTGCGCAGTACAGTAGCTTCTTCGCTTCATCTGCACGTACCCAACGGTAATTTGAGATCTCTCCCTCGCGCACCTTCACATCTCCGTAGTATTCGGCGAGGAATAAAGCTACCTCTTTTTCACCTATGGGATATTCCGGATAGTGTATTTCTTCGCGGAAATCCTCTGCGAGAGGTGCCATAACTCCGCATTCTTCAAATATTTCACGATTGGCGGCTTCTCTTTCGGTCTCGCCTCTTTCCATATGTCCCTTGGGGAGACTCCATTCGACCCCGCACATTCCGCAGAGCACGAGATATTCAGCCTCGCCCTTGTTCATGCGGTAAATGACGCCTCCGCAGGACTTGTGGTAGTAGGGCTCCACGTAGCTTTTGTGGTACTTCTCCTGAAAGTCTACCGCCTCGGCGATCTCGGCTTGATTAAGCTTCACGCCCTTGGGAACACCCACCAGCTTGTCCTCCACATCGTCGCGGCGGTGGACGATTCCGATGATGCGGCAGTCGTACTCGCTGACAGGTTCGTTTACGCCTAAAAGATACACGTCAAGCTCCTCATCGTCGCCGCCCATTACCTTCGGGATATAACCGTAGTTGACAGGGTAGAGGATGGGCTCGGGCTTCTTCTCGTGGAGGTAGCCTATGGGTCTGTCGATCTCGATGTGCACGGTCTTGCCGAGGTAGTAGTATACCTTTGCCTTGCGGAGAAGTCGCTTCAGCGTGGGAAGCTTGTTCTCGGTGTACAGTACCCTGTCGTTCGGGAAGAAACCGGCACAGCTTTTCTTCTCATATTCGTACTCTTTTGCGGCATCATCATCCATATTAAGATATTCAACCAGTGACACGTAGGAGATCCAGCGATCCTCGCCGTAGGGGACAACGTGCACGTGGTGGGTGCGTACGTCGGGATCGTCTCCCACGCAGGAGAAGAAAAGGTGATCCTTGCCGTGGCTTGCGGCAGGGCGGTGGAAAAATCCCGCTTCTTCAAGCTTTGGTATCAGAGCACGCGCCTCGTCCATACTGCGGACCCCGACTGCGATATCGATGATCGGCTTTGCGACGATGGTCCTTACAGCGGTGCTTCCTACGTGACGGATGTCGACAGCGGCCTCGCCGAAGATACCGCGGAGCACTTCTACGGTACGCTTGCCTTCAGCCTCCCAGGCGGGATCGTGGGGCAGAAGCTTTACCGTACCTCTTTCAAGTCCGATCATATGCGCCTCCAAATCTACAATATAATAATATGTAATAGTATACCACAAGGGGAGCGCTTTTTCAATTACCTTTCCCAAAATATGAAAACGGAGATACACAAAAGTGTACCTCCGGCAGCTTGATGACAAACCCTGTGCGAAAGCACAGGGTTTGTCAACTTAAACAAAGGCTAAATCAAAAGTAAAAGGGGATGCGCGACCTGCGGGTCGCTTTTTGGACGAATAAGGAGGATTTCGCACTCTGCGGAGTGCGACTCGGGGCGCTGCCCCAAGACCCCGCACCCTTTTAAAAAAGGCCCTCACAAAACTTTTGTGCATTTTGTCAGCATAAGACCTTTGTCAGCGGTCTGACGGAGATACACAAAAGTGTACCTCCGGATATACTACTTTTTCATAATTCGGTTCAGCGCTTCCGAGGATGCGAGCATGAGGATGGCAAAAACTCCGAGGAAAAAGGGGTATGCGCCGAGGGACAGGTGATCCGAGATAAATCCGAAAACGGACGGCATGAAGGTGACACCCGTCATGGCGAACGCCATTTCAAGTCCGATAACCGAACCGGAATTTTCTCTGCCGAAAAGCTGAGGCGTGGCGTGGATCACGGAAGGGTAGATGGGCGCACAGCCGACACCGATGACTACAAGTCCCCAAAGGCTTGAAAGATCGCTTTCAACAGGTGCGGCTACGCAAACGGTACCGAGGAAAACGATACCTATTCCGATGCGGATCATTTTGCGGTCGCCGAGCCGTTCGGAGACGAAACCGCTGACAAGACGACCGAAGGTGATACCGAGATAGAAAAGGGACGCAAAACGAGCGGCGCTTTCCGTGCTGACACCTCGGAATTCCGAAAGGAAGCTGCTTGCCCAGAGACCGCAGGTGGCTTCAAGGGCGCAGTATGCGAGCATCGTTATAAGGGCGAAGGGGACTCCGCGAAGGCGTAATACGGCGGAGAAGGACTTGGCTTCATCGGAGGCTTCTTCTGCCGAGTCGGAAGGCTTTTTCCAAAGGGGAAGAGTGAAGAAGAGCACGGCGGTGAGCACGCTCTGCAGAACTGCTACGGAGACGTAGCCTGCCTGCCACGGAAAGCCTCTTGTGAGGCAGAAGCTCATAATAAAGGGGCTCAGTGATGTGCCCACACCCCAAAAGCAGTGGAGCCAGCTCATGTGACGTGCGGCGTAGTGGAGAGATACGTAGTTGTTGAGCGCCGCGTCAACGGCTCCCGCACCGAGACCGTAAGGGACAGCCAATATGCAGAGAACGGGAAAGGATGGAGCAACGGCGAAGCCGAAAAGGGCGAGCGCGGTGGTAAGCACACTGACAGCGGTGACGAGTCCCGTACCGAATCGACGGTTTACCGCGCCCGACATAAGGCTTGACACGATGGTCGAGCCTGCGATGAGCATGGAGATTATTCCCGCATAGGACAGGGGAACACCGAGTGTGTCGTGCATAACGGGCCAAGCCGAGCCGAGAAGGGGATCGGGCAGTCCGAGGCTGATAAACGAAATGTAGATTATTGCAAGGAGAAAAGAAAACATGATGTCACCTCCTAAGGGAATCTTCCCCGTGAGGAAGTATAGCACAGAAGGTGTGACGTGTCAAGGGTGACTCGCTTTGTGGTACTGCAGGCGTGAAGTATGGTGAGGGGCGTTAGTAGGGACGCACACATGGGGCAGCCCCTACAGAAACAGTGGGTATGTTTAGGCGTGAGGTGAGACAAGCCCTCTCCGTCACGCTTCGCGAGCCACCTCTCCCAAGGTGAGAGGCTTTGTTTTTCTCCTGTTTTTGTTCCCAAAGGGAACAAAAACAGGAATTAAGCCAAGGAGGTGAGGCGAGGAACGAGCCGAGGAAACTTCGGCGTTTGAGATGGTGCCTAAAATACTCTTGTATGTATGATTACGAAAACTTATGTTGACAAACAGATACGAATGTGATAAAATACGAACTTATATAATCAAAATTATAAAAAAGAGGTGAAAATGTGATGAGGGTTTTGGTAATGAACTGCAGTCCCGTAAGAAACGGTGCAACCGCTGCAATTGTCAATATCGTTTCAGAGAATATGAGCAAAGCTCATGAGGTAATTACAGTTTGTATCGATGACTACAATATTGGATTGTGTAAAGGATGCAGAAGTTGTCATAACACAGCAAAATGTGTTCAAAGTGATGATGTTGATAACATTATAGAACTGTATAACCGTGCTGATATAATAATATCGGTTGCTCCGTCTTACTGGGCTGATATTCCGGGACAGTTCAAGGTATTTATTGATAGATGCACACCTTGGTGTAACACTCATGAACCTCATGCATCTTTAACCAGCGGAAAGAAAGGATACGCTATTGCCTTGAGAACCGGACCGAACATGAAGGAGTGTGATCGGATCATCGAAAGTATTGAGCATTTTTATGGACATATGGAAATTGTTCGATGTGGAAGCTTGGGGCTGTGCTCCATAGAGTATAAAGAATCTGTGGAGGCAAGGAAGGCTGAAATTATCGCATTTTGCGAAAAGATATTGAACGATTAAAGCGAACATTGGAGTAATATGTTTCAGATATAATGCAGATTGTTGATATGAACTTAACGGAGGAGAAAATGGACGTAGCTTTTAGATTTGAAAATCAAAAGTTCAATTATAGAGTATGCGCTATGATGATTTCGGATGGTAAAATATTGGCGATGAAAGACGAAAGGTCTCCATATTATTATTTGCCCGGAGGAAGAGTGGCAATAGGGGAAACAGCTGAATCGGCTGTTGTTAGAGAACTAAAAGAAGAACTTGGGTGTGACACTGATATTGTGCGTCCTTTGTGGTTGAATCAAGCATTTTTTACAGAAGATGTAGATGGCCTTAACTACCACGAAATTTGTATTTATTACCTCATGGATGTTTCTAATACAGATCTACTTACAAAAGGAAGTGTTTTTACTTCAAAAGAGGGTAGCAGAACTCATACTTTCGAGTGGTTGGAGTTTGAACGATTGAAAGATGAATATTTTTATCCTATATTTTTGAAAAAAGATATTTTTAATCTTCCTTCGGAATTTACTATACGTACTGAATTTGAATAGAAATACAAAAACCCCGAGGCGAAAGCCTCGGGGTAAATTTGTATAGATTTGAGAAAGCCGAACTTATCTCTTGGAGAACTGGCTTGCACGACGAGCAGCCTTGAGTCCGTACTTCTTTCTTTCCTTCATTCTGGGGTCACGAGTGAGGAAGCCTGCCTTCTTGAGTGCAGGTCTGTATGTCTCGTCAGCGAGAAGGAGTGCGCGAGCGATACCGTGGCGGATAGCACCTGCCTGACCGGATACGCCGCCGCCGTTTACGTTAGCAACAACGTCGAACTTGCCTACAGTATTTGTAACACCGAAGGGCTGGTTCATGATGAGCTTGAGAGTCTCAAGACCGAAGTAATCGTCTACGTCACGTCCGTTGATGGTGATTCTGCCGGAACCGGGATAAAGACGAACACGTGCAACAGAGCTCTTTCTTCTGCCTGTGCCGTAGAAATAAGGTTTAGCGCTTGTATACATTGTTTATACCCGTTCCTTTCATTACATTTCCACTTCGTACGGAACAGGCTGCTGAGCCTGCTGACGGTGGTTGTCGCCTGCATATACCTTCAGACGTGTGATAGCCTTGTCGCCGATGGTGTTCTTGGGGAGCATTCCCTTAACAGCGACCTGCATTGCAAACTCGGGCTTTGTAGCCATGAGCTTTCTGTAGCTTGTCTCCTTGAGACCGCCGATGTAGCCGGAATGTCTTCTGTAGAACTTCTGATCGAGCTTCTTTCCTGTGAGAACAGCCTTGTCGCAGTTGATGATTACAACGAACTCGCCGCAGTCCACGTTGGGTGTGAACTCAGGGCGGTGCTTACCGCGAAGAATTGTAGCGGCAGCAGCAGCAGTCTTACCGAGGGGCTTGCCTGCAGCATCGAGGATATACCAACCGCGTGTAACGGTTTCTTTCTTTGCCATGTAAGTTGACATTACATATTCCTCCGAATAAATTATGGTGTTTTTTTCAGTAACGGTGATGATTATACCACAAGGTATTCCGCCTGTCAATACCTTTTTTCAAAAAAATCCGAATATTTTGATTTAGTTATGTGAAACCTCTCAAAATCTCGTTTTTTCTCCGTTTTTTAAACCGCTTTTTAAAAGCGATATCAGATCATTTCCGCCGGTTTTCTGCAGATCATCGCCTTTTTTGCGGCACTGTGTTTAATTAAA
Source organism: Clostridia bacterium (assembly GCA_017481265.1). Taxonomy (GTDB): domain Bacteria; phylum Bacillota; class Clostridia; order Oscillospirales; family CAG-272; genus RUG11130. The sequence continues at coordinate 6,363 of JAFUPK010000021.1, read as the reverse complement.
TCTGCGTATCTGCAAAATGCGATAGCATATTGCACAAAAGAAAGCCGATAATTTTGTGCAATATTACGTCTTTGAAATGCATAACCAAATGTGGTATACTTAGTATGGTATATTATAATCCATATCAGTCTGTTTGGAGGTAATTATATGAACAATAGACTAATGGCTTTATTATTGTCTTCTCTCCTCTGCATCACCTGCCTTGCGGCTTGCTCAAGCGGCGGTACCGATGAAGAAAACACAACTGCTGTTATAGAGACCGGCGGAGATTACGGAGAAATTGACAAATACGTTGCTTCTCTCGCAAATGAGGCATCCTTTGACGGTGAGTCCTTTACTATTGTAGGAAAGTTTGGGGATCACTGCGAATTCGAAGAGGACACGGGAAATCTCGAAAACGATGCCCTTTACAGAAGAATGAGAGAGCTTGAGGATACCTTCGGTATCGAGTACAAGTACATAATGTGTGACGGCACTGACTACGAGTCATCCCCCAGTAAAGAGGTCTACGCTAAGGCACAGGCCGATGTTATGTCTAACAGCGGCGAGTATGACATGATCCACTCAAACACCATGGTCGGCGGTCAGGTCATGCTGGGTGCAGGTATGCTTCAGCCCGTAGAGGATCTGCCTTATGTGGACTTTTCTCGTTCATGGTGGATCAACGATATTGAGGGTCAGTTCGGTATCGGCGGACATCTTTACTTCCTTACAGGTAAGATCGTCACCGAGCATTACTCAGATGCCGCTTGTGTGCTCTTTAACAAGCAGATAGCGGAGGAGTTCGCCATCACAGACCTTTACAGCACTGTATCAAGCGGAGACTGGACTGTTGACCGTATGTTTGAGACCGTATCTGTGCTCCCCGATGACGGAAGTATGTTCAGAATAACTCTCGGAAATTACGAGGACGGACTTGCGCTTTACTTCGGAGCAGGCTTCTCCATTGCCGAAACAGACGCTGACGGAAATCTGTCTATCCCTCTGTCACTCGGAAATGAAAAGACGGACTTCATTGATAAGGTATCTTCTTTCCTTAAGGACGAAAAGCTTTATTATGTTGACAAGCGCAACACAGGAGATAATCCTACATCTGCCGGTTTTTCAGATGGCGAGGTATTCCTCAGTGTTTCGAAGATGGGCTCCGTATCGAGCCTCAGAAGCGAGGACGTAGAGTTTGGCGTTATTCCGATTCCCAAGCGTGATACAGATCAAAAGGATTACATAAGCTATGCCACTTCGATGGGAGTTTGCAGCTACACGGTCTCCAAGGTAGCCAAGGATACAGCAAAGGTCGGCTTGATCGCTGAGGCGATGGCTGCACTTTCCGAAAAGCATCTTGAGCCTGCATATTACGACAAGGCACTCAAGGGTCGCGGCACCTATGACAGCGAATCCCGTGAGATGCTCGACCTTATCTATGCATCAAAGAAGATGGACTACGCCACCACATATCAGTGGGGAGACATATGGCAACTCATTGACGACTCTGTTACAAGTGTACGCGACAGCTATACCAGCGAGTACGCAAGCTCTTCAAGAGTAGCGAATCTTAAGATCAAGCAGCTTCTTTCAAAGATAGCGGCAGATAACAAATAATTTCTGAAAGGAACAGTTATGAAAACAAAAATTTTAGCTCTTTTTCTTGCGTGTATCATGACAGTGCTTTGTCTTGCGGCGTGCTCCGGCAAAAAAGAGTCTTCAGATAACAACGGAAGCACGACCGCCTCGGTAGGCTCCAACGAATTTGCGGCGATCGACGACTACATTGCAGAGCTTGCAAGCGAACATAATTTTGACGGTTCCACCTTTACCGTCATCGGCAAGGGCAGCGACCACTGTGAATTTGAGGAAGAAACAGGCAGCCTCGAAAACGATGCTCTCTACAGAAGAATGAGAGAGATCGAGGAGAGCTTCGGCATCACATACGATTTCATCGTGTGTACAGGTGAAAACTACGCTTCTCCCAGTGTAGAGGTAGCATCCAAGGTGGAGGCTGATGCCATGGCAGGCACGGGAGAATACGATGCGGCTGAGTGCAATGTTATGATGGGAGGGCAGACAATGCTCTCCGCCGGTGTGCTTCAGCCCGTAGAAGAGCTTCCCGGTCTTGATCTTGCACAAAGCTGGTGGCTTAACAATATCGAAAACCAGTTCGGTATCGGCGGACATCTTTATTTCCTTACAGGTAAGATCGTAACCGACCATTACTCCGATGCTTCATGCATTCTTTTCAACAAGCAGATCGCAGAGGACTTCGGAATAGACGGACTTTACGATATCGTAACAGCAGGCGAATGGACCATCGACAAAATGGTAGAGGTCACATCGGTCATTCCCGCGGACGGAAGCTATTACAGGATGTCCATGGGAGGCTATGACGAGCCCCTTGCATATTACTTCGGCGGCGGTTTCTCCATTTGCGAGACTGACGAGGAAGGTAATCTCTCCCTGCCGCTGGCTCTCGGCAGCGAAAAGACTGACTGGATCGACAAGCTTGCAACCATTTTCAGCGATGAAAAGGCATATTACATCGACAAACGCAACGAAGAAACAAACGATGTGTTCCCGGATTTTGCCGACGGAAATACCTTTATTTTTACTGACTGCATGGCCAGCGTTGCAGGTTTCAGAGATAAAGATGTTGAATTTGGCGTTCTTCCCATACCTAAGCGTGATGTGAGCCAGAAGGAATACATCAGTTACTCACACGCTATGGCAGTCAGCAGCTATACTGTTTCAAAGGTTGTAAAGGATGTCGAAAAAGTAGGTGTTATCTTAGAGGCTATGGCGGCTCTTTCCGAAAAGCATCTCGAGCCTGCTTATTACGATAAAGCACTCAAGGGTCGCGGCACCTATGACAGCGAATCCCGTGACATGCTTGACCTTATCTATGCCGCAAAAAAGGTAGACTATGCCGTCACTTATCAGTGGGGCGATGCCTGGACGATCTTCAGCGCTGCTGTAGCAGGAACCAAGGACGGTTATGTGGGTGATTACACAAGTTCGTCCCGTCTTGCAAACCTTAAAATCAAGCAGCTTATTAAGCAGGTCACAAGCGACAGCAAATGATCGCCATGCTTACACTCTCATAAGCATTTGGAGGTGTCCATGAAAACAAGAATTCCGGCCCTGCTTCTTGCGTGTATCATGACAGTGCTTTGTCTTGCGGCGTGCTCGTCGGGCAAGAGCAATGCAGACACAGGCAACGGCTCAACTACAGCAAATGAAAATAACGAATTTGCAGAAATAAACGAATACGTGGAATCTCTTAAAAAGGATTTCTCTTTTAACGGCGATACTGTTTCCATTGTAGGTAAAGAAAGCGATCACTGCGAAGATGAAGAGGTCACGGGAAATCTCGAAAACGATGCTCTCTATAACAGAATGAGAGAGATCGAGGAGATATTCGGCATAACATACGCATATGACATATGCACCGGTGAGAATCATGACGCTTCTCCCAGTCTTGAGGTCATGGATAAGGTTGAAACAGATGTTATGTCAGGTCTCGGTACTTACGACCTTGCCCACTCCAATATCATGGTGGGCGGTCAGGTAATGCTCGGCAACAGTCTCCTTCAGCCCGTTGAAGGCTTTGCAGCTCTTGATTTCAGCCGTTCATGGTGGATCAACGATATCGAAAACCAGTTCGGTATCGGCGGACATCTATACTTCCTCACAGGTAAGATCGTAACAGACCATTATGTGGATCCCGCCTGCCTCCTCTTCAACAAGGAGCTTGCTGAAAACTACAACATCGAGGATCTATATGCGCTGGTCAAATCGGGCGAATGGACATTTGACAAGATGATCGAGGTCTCAAGTGTGATTCCCGCAAAATCCGGCACATACCGTTTGGGGCTCGGCAATTATGAGTGCGGTCTTTCATTGTACTTCGGCGCAGGCTTTTCCCTTTCCGACGTTGATGAAGATGGCAACATCACTCTTCCCGCAACTCTTGGCAACGACAATATCGACTTTATTGATAAGGTTGCCACGGCTATTGATGACAATAGCACCTACTTTGTTGACAAAAGGGTAGAAAATGCGGAGGCTCCAAGCTTTGAGGAGGGCGAAGTACTGTTTTCTACTGACAGTATGGGCGGAGTTTCTTACTACCGCGAAAAAGATGTTGAGTTCGGTATTCTTCCAATGCCTAAGCGCGACACCGATCAAAAGGATTATATCAGCTATTCCCACGCAATGTCCGTCTGCAGCTATACTGTTTCAAAGGTTGCAAAGGATCCTGAGAAATCCGCTGTAATTGCTGAAGCAATGGCAGCTCTCAGCGAAAAGTACCTTGAACCCGCTTACTACGAAAAGGCACTGAAGGGACGCGGAACATATGACACAGAGTCCCGTGAGATGCTTGACCTCATCTACGCCGCAAAGAAGGTAGACTATGCTGCTACCTATCAGTGGGGCGGTATTTGGGAGCTTATTGACGATGCCATTACCGGAGTCAAGGACAGCTACGTCGGAAGCTATACAAGCTCAGCAAGGTTCGGAAATCTTAAAGTTAAACAGCTTCTATCAAAGATAGAGGCAGATAATAAATAAAACATTTTGAAAGGAATCATTATGAAAACAAAAATTTTGGCACTTATCCTTGCTTGTGTTATGACTGCACTTTGCCTTGCGGCGTGCTCGGATAAAAAAAGCTCCGAAGACACAGGTACCGTCTCGACCACAGCAAACGAATCAGGCGAATTTGCAGAGATCAATGAATATGTTGCATCCCTTGCAAATGACTACCCCTTCAGCGGCGACACATTTGCCGTCATAGGCAAGGACAGTGACCACTGCCAAGACGAAGAGGTCACCGGTAACCTTGAAAACGATGCTCTCTATAACAGAATGAGAGAGATCGAGGAGACCTTCGGTATTACCTATAGCTATAAGGGCATCAACGGTGAGAACCGTGACGACGGAGCCCCCAGCATGGGAGTTTACGAGGACGTTCAGACGGACGTTATGTCAGGTCTCGGAGCTTACGACCTTATTCACTCCAATATCATGGTCGGCGGTAAGGAAATGCTTGCGAGCAACCTTCTCCAGCCCGTTGAAGGCTTTTCCGCACTTGACTTTGCACAGTCCTGGTGGATCAACGATATCGAGGGTCAGTTCGGTATCGGCGGACATCTTTACTACCTCACAGGTAAGATCGTAACAGGGCACTATGAAGACCCCGCTTGTATACTTTTCAACAAGCAGATAGCAGAGAATTATAATGTTCCCGATCTTTATGAGATCGTAGATGCAGGCGAGTGGACCTTCGATAAGATGATCGAGGTATCGCAGGCTGTTCCTGCCAATGCTGATGTTTACCGACTCATAATGGGTAACTATGAAAGCGGTATCGGACTTTACTTCGGTGCCGGCTTCAGCCTCTGTGAGGTTGACGAGGAGGGTAATATCACTCTTCCCTCTTCCCTTACCAATGACAAGGTTGACTTTATTGACAAGGTCGCTGCAGCGATCGATGATCAGAATGCTTACTACGTTAGTATGCGTAACCCGGAGCCCAGCGAGGATGTAAAGTTTGAAGAGGGCGCCTCTCTGTTTACTACAGTTGGTATGGGAGCAGTTTCCTCTCTCCGCGAAGAAGAGATCGAATTCGGTGTTCTGCCCACTCCTAAGCGCAATGCAGAACAGAAGAACTACATCAGCTATTCTCAGGCTATGAGTGTCTGCAGCTACACCATTTCCAAGGTAGCAAAGAACCCCGAGGGTTCTGCAGCAATTGCAGAAGCTATGGCGGCTCTTTCCGAGAAGTACCTTGAGCCCGCTTATTACGATAAAGCCCTCAAGGGTCGCGGCACCTATGATATGGAGTCCCGAGAGATGCTCGATCTCATCTATAGTACAAAGAAGGTTGATTACGCCGCTACATATCAGTGGGGCAATGTTTGGGAGCTTATCGACGATGCCATTACCGGAATGAACGACAATTACGTGAGCGGTTATGCAAGCTCGTCAAGACTTGCTGCTAACAGAATCAAGCAGCTTATTTCCAGGATAGAGCAAGATAATAAATAATGATGAGTCATGACCACCGGTCGTGCCGGTGGCCCCGTTAGCCCCTCCAGGGCATATTCCCAGCCGAGCCTATAGGCTCACCGGATTTATTTCCAATGCACTATTTGCCCTGCCACACTAAATATGGTTAATATCCTTCGAAGGAACCATCTCAAACGCCGAAGTTTCCTCGCTCGCGAATCGCTTCGCTCACCTCCTTGGCTTATGTTTATCTTTTGTTGCCTTCGGCAACAAAAGATAAACGGAGAAAACTTTCATTACTCTCTTTCATTATTTTTTCTTTTATCTAAAATAGTTATTCTACTCATAGCTAAAGCTTTT
>JAFUPK010000020.1 GCA_017481265.1 Clostridia bacterium | reverse complement strand
CCCGTCAGGAGATGGCTGTTGCCGTTGACCGCTTTATCACATACCTCGACTGCAGGATGACCACGGGCGGCGGTATGTGGAACTTCACAGACCAGAAGAAGGTTGCCTCATGGGCGAAGGATTCCCTTGCTGTGCTCCGCAACTCGGGCGTAGTTGAGGGCGATCAGTACGGAAACTTCAATCCGAAGAACAACATCACCCGCGCAGAAGCGGCTACTATCATTATGAAGCTTCAGAAGGCTATCGCAAACGCTTGGCAGGGTTACCTTCCCGAGGACGGTGCAGAGCCGATAGTTCTCGGTGCATCCTACCTGTATTGGACGGGCTCTGCTTGTGCAGGCGGTATGGCGCATGATCTTGATAAGAGCGGTGACCTTCCTGTCCTTGAAGCATATATGGATGAATTCGAGGCAAGAAAAACATATCACTTCCCCAATACCATCGGTGTATCTCTTTCTTATATGAACATTGACGTTAAGGAGTATCCCTTCGTCAAGGTAGCTTATAAATTTGACGGCGCGGAAAATACAGTTCCCACAGCCGCGTATATCTCCAATAAGACAAAGAGCGAGAACTCAGGCTTTGAGGAAGCTGTCACTTTCACGGCAGGTGCAGATGACGCGGGTATGAAGACGGCTACCGCAGATCTTTCCGCTATTCCCGCAAATCACGCAGATTACTATGGATCAAACAAGATCGCAAACCTCCTCTTTACTCCCTTTGCACTTGATTACACAGGTGATGCGAAGTTTGATATTCTCTATATCGGCTTCTTCAAAACAAAAGCAGAGGCTGATGCCTTTACGGCAAACAGCAATGCTGACATAGAGACCTACCTCAAGGACTATGAGCCTTATACAAGCCTCAACTGGAAGGAATACACCGACGAGGATGCCGCTTACTACGACAAGCTTCTCGCGGACAGAATAAAGGAGATCAAGAATTCCGAGTCCGAGCTTACCCCCGAGGACGTCAAGGCTAAAGGCGGCAATGTCTACTATATGTCAAGCATTAACGGTGACGACTCAAACGACGGTAAAACTCCCGAAACTGCTTGGAAAACACCGCGAAGACTCTTCAATGTTAAGGCGGGAGACAAGGTTTGGCTCCAGACGGTACTGAAAACAGGCGACGGCGTGTTCTTTGAGCGTGGAAGTGTATTCTATGCAACACATCTCAACAGTGCGGAATTCCCAAGCTCCGACAGCGGTATAGTAATGCAGGACGGCTGCTACTACGGTGCATACGGCGAAGGTGCAAAGCCTCTCTTTACCACAGCGCTTGATTTTACCGATTCAAATGGTACAGGTAACTGGAAGGCTACAGATTATGCTAACATCTGGGTCATCGACGGTGTTGAGCGTACTCACGATGTCGGACGTATCTACTTCAACGGCGGCGAAGGCGTTGCCGTAAGAGTGGTTGCTGATGCAGAAGAGCAGACATTCGCAGAGGGCGTCAAGTCCTGCGACAAGGGATACTGCTCAACAGGCTATGAGTGCTACTATTCCGGCAAGACCGATATGACAAATCCCGGTACGGCACTCAAAAACAATTTGGAATTTTTCTATGATCAAGTAGAAAACAAGGTCTACCTCTACTTCGACAAGGGTAACCCCGCAGAATATTTTGACGACATCAAGGTTCCCCGCGGCGGTGCAGGTGCTTGGATCTATGATGGATGCACCGTTGACAACCTTGCCTTTATGTACTGCACTAACTACGCGGCCCGCGGCGGTAACAACGGTATGGTCACAAACTGCGAGATCGGTTATGTAGGCGGCGGTCTTGACTCCGTAGAAAGCGGAATTGAGATCTACGGTGCGACCTCGAGTGCATATTTCAGAAACAACTACATCCATGATATCGGCGACGGTGCTCTCACAAGCCAGGGTGGCGGCGGCACTGCAGAAGCTCCCGACCAGATCGAGAATATTACTTATATAGACAACGTAATGGTTGCCTGCGGACACAGCGCCGAGATCTGGAACCACCTCATACTTGACGAAAACGGTTACTCGAAGAGTAAGATCTTAAACGTCCTTATCAAGAACAACATCATGGCGTATAACGGCTACGGTGTCAAGGGTAAGGAAGCAAAAAACAACGGTTCGACCGGCGAGCTTATCTGCAGCAGTATGTACGGCGAGTTCGTCAACTGCCGTGTTGAGAACAACATCTATCTCTACGGTATTGGAAGCGTTTACTGCGCATACGTTGCAACATACGACCAGGGACGCGGATGGATGCCCAAGAACAATACCTATATCTGCAATACCGAATTTATGAACATCGGATATTGCTATGAGACCATCAACCACATAGATCATACGATGTGGAAGCGTGTTCGTATCAGCTTCCCCTACACCTACGAGGGACTTGTATGGTACACAAATCAGGGCGTTGACCCCATGGGAACGTACTACTATTATGACGATATGACCGATGCAGAGAGCAAGCAGTGCTTCTTCACCACAGGCTACTGGGCTGAGCGCGGCGGAAAAAGATCATAAGTAAAAGAATGAAAAGCAGATCCGTTTATGGGTAGCCATAAGCGGATCTGCTGTTATTCTGCACAAAAAGAGATATGATTTTATATTAAATCTGCCGATTGACGGATGATTCTTTATGTTTTATAATTGTACTAAACAAAGCTTCTGTCAAAAGAAAGGATAAATCAGATGAAACTTAAAAAGATCGTGTCCGCGCTTCTTGCAGTTCTCATGCTATGCTCGTGCTTTATGATCGGCAGCGCGTCGGCGGCAGATGACGAAGGACTTCCCTTCAAGGACGTTGGAAAGAAGAAGTGGTTCTATGACGAGGTCAAGTATGTTTACGAAAAAAAGCTTATGACAGGAACCTCCGACACAAAATTTGAGCCTAACGGAAGCCTTACCCGCGCGATGTTCGTTACCATTCTCGGACGTCTTGCAGGTGCTGATACATCTGAAACAAATAAATTCTCCGATGTTAAGAACGGAAGATGGTATTCGGGCTATGTTGGCTGGGGAGTTGATGCAGGAATCGTAAACGGGTACGAGGACGGTACATTCAAGCCGAATAAACCTCTCTCACGCGAGGAAATGGCTGCTTGCATCTCCCGTTACATAGACTACATGGAGCTCAATATGCCCCGTGCAAACGATGTTCCATACGTTTTCTCCGACAGCGCAAAAATCGCAAAATGGGCGCGTGACTACGTTGATGTGCTCCGCAGATCGGGCATCGTAAAAGGCGACCAGTACGTAAACTACAATCCCAAGGCAAGCATCACACGCGCAGAGATGGCAACCATCATAATGAATCTTATCGGTGCCGAAGAAATGGCTTGGCAGGGATATGCTCCGAATCCTGAGCTTGACGGATACGCCGTGTACGGCGCAAACTATATTTACTGGAACGGAACAGTATTTACCGATTACAGAGCAAAGGATGAGTTTGACTGGTCCCGTTACGTCCCTCTGTTCGAGGATTTCAAGGGACTTGATCTGATAACCGAGGGGCTGCCTTATCCCGCGCTTTCTGCTCCAACAAGCGCCAAGACGGGTATAAGCTGTGAGGTGGCGGAGATCGACATCCGCGAGACTCCCATAGTAAAAGTTTGCTACAAATATGAGAACGGTGACCCCGACGAGTCTCTCACAGGAGAGATCAATATTAACGTGAAAAATATGTCGTGGGCATACCTTACAGAAAAGCTCACCTTTACCGACGGTGCTGCCGACGAGGGCTGGAAGACCGCAACTGTCGATATCAGCTCCTTCGTACAGGCTAATCCTACTATCCAATACGACGTAGGAAACCGCGATAACGATTATGCTTATATCATTGTGACCCCCAAGGATGACGGCGGTAACTTCATGGTCCGCTACTTTGCGTTCTTCAAGGATCAGGAGTCTGCCGATGCTTTTGAGTCTGCAGATATGGAGGATTACCTGAAGAATTACTACGTATACACCGATGTTGACTACAGCGAGCTGACTGATGAAAAGCGTAAGGAGTACGACGGTATTCTTGCAAAGCGAATTGAAGAGATCAAAAACAGCGAGTCTGCCGTTACTCCCGAGATGATCACTGCAGCAGGAGGAACAGCATACTACATCGCAAACGACGGTGACGACGCAAACAAGGGCACGTCCCCCGAAGCACCTTGGAAGACAATCGATAATCAATGGGAGTACAAGGCAGGCGGTAAGGTGCAGCATCCAAAGCTCAAACCCGGCGACGGTCTCTTCTTCAAGAGAGGTGACGAGTGGTACGCCGAGCAGTACAACATCACCACAGTTACAGGACTCTCCACTGCCCCCGGAGTTACCTACGGTGCATACGGAGAAGGTGAAAAGCCTCTCATAAGCTGTGCTGTAGACTTCCGAGACAAAAACAACGTAGGCGTATGGCTTGAAACCGAATGGGAGGACGTATATGTTCTCGATCAGCTTGACGTGAATCCCGAATGGTGCCGCGGAGACAAGTGTGACATCGGAAGCATCATATTCAACGACGGTGAGTTTATCGGAATCCGCGTTCGTCCCTCTGACAGAAATGATCTTGTGGTCTTCGGCGAAGGTAAAAGAACAGATGTCGCAGGAATTCAGTGCAACGGCAAGGACATCTTCTATTCCGGAGGTACTACCTGCATGGATCCGGGCGATGCTCTCAGAAACGATCTGGAATTCATCTACGACAGCGACGGCGGCAAGCTTTATCTTAAGTGTGATGACGGAAATCCCGCCGACGTATTTGACGATATCAAGGTCGCAAGAAACGGCTATACTGCCGGTTGCGACGTTAACGTAAGGATCGACAACCTTGCAATAAAGCATTCCACCAACTGGGGTATCACCTACTGTGACGGATGCGTCATTACAAACTGTGAGATCGCATTCTGCGGCGGTAGCATCAGCAGTGTCGGAAGCGGTATAGAGTGTTATGGTGAAGGGTCGGGAATGCGCGTTGAGAATAACTACATCCACGACATTGAAGACGGCCCCATTACCAACCAAAGCGCAGACAACGATCCCGCAAATCCCCCTGTCATCATAGAAAATATTGAGTACGCAAACAACGTCATCGTCGCTTGCGGAAACGGCTCCGAGGTATGGAACCACTATGGCGGACATACCGACGGGATCCCTAAAAACCAGCTCAAAAATGTTCATATACATGACAATATAATGGCGTATATGGGATACGGCTTTACCCTGCAACAGGCGACCGGAAACTCTGTCGGCTGTACCGGAGGAACTGTAATGTGCGGCAACGGTTACTGTGTGGACTGCGTTTGGGAGAACAATGTTGTAATGTACCCCCATGGCGACGTCCTCGGCTCTAATCTTGCTACAGACGAAGTCAAAACAGCTTGGCAGTGCAGAAACAACACCTTTATCGTCAATCCCGATCATGCATCTCTCTATTTTGGATACGAAAACATCAATACTAGTGAGGTGTATAAGCCGGATCTTCAGGCGTGCCGTATCAATCTCCCCTTTACCTACAGAAACGTAGTGTTCCTTACCTCCAACGGTGTTGACCCTTCGGGTACATTCTATTATACAAATGAGGAAAGCGAGCACGAAGCAAAGGGTTCCTTCTTCATGACAGGCTACTACGCCGAGCGCGGTGGATTTGAGATTAAGTAAATAGTCTTTTCAGAGTACCTTCGGAGTGTTTCCGAGGGTACTGTCATTCTGCACAAAAAAGCACGCTGAATTATGTAAGTTATCACAATTGACCGAAGGCTTTGTTTCTTATATAATAAAGACAAACAAAGTTTCTGTCAAAAGAAAGGATAAATCAAGATGAAACTTAAAAAGATCGTGTCCGCGCTCCTTGCAGCTCTCCTGCTCTGCTCGTGCTTTATGATCGGCAGCGCATCAGCGGCTGATGACGAAGGACTCCCCTTCAAGGACGTAGGAAAGAAAAAATGGTTCTATGAAGCCGTCAAGTACGTTTATGACGGCGGTCTGATGAACGGAACTACAGCCGACAAGTTTGAGCCTAACGCAAATCTTTCACGAGCAATGTTTATTACAATCCTCGGCAGACTTGCGGGAGCAGAAACTAAGGAAAGCGACGTTTTCCCCGATATCAAGAAGAACTCCTGGTACTCGGGTTACGTCGGTTGGGCGGTTGAAGCAGGCGTCGTCAAGGGCTACGACGACGGTACCTTTAAGCCCAACAAGTCCCTCTCCCGTCAGGAGATGGCTGTTGCCGTTGACCGCTTTATCACATACCTCGACTGCAGGATGACCACGGGCGGCGGTATGTGGAACTTCACAGACCAGAAGAAGGTCGCTTCCTGGGCGAAGGATTCCCTTGCTGTGCTCCGCAACTCGGGCGTAGTTGAGGGCGACCAGTACGGCAACTTCAACCCCAAGAACAACATCACCCGTGCCGAAGCGGCTACTATCATTATGAAGCTTCAGAAGGCTATTGCCAACGCTTGGCAGGGTTACCTTCCCGAGGACGGTGCAGAGCCGATAGTTCTCGGTGCATCCTATATGTATTGGACGGGTAATGCCTGCACAGGCGGTATGGCGCACGATCTTGACAAGAGCGGTGACCTTCCCGTGCTCAAGTCCAACATGGATCGCTATGCGGCCGTCGATACATATCTTCCCGTAAACTCCGTTGGTACTTCTCTCTCCTATATGAAGATAGATGTTGCGAAGTATCCTATCGTCAAGGTAGCTTACCGCTTCGACGGTGCTGAAAATACCGTTCCCGCTGCAGAATATATCTGCAACATCACAAGAACGGAAACAGCAGGCTTCAGAGAAGCTGTAACCTTCACAGCAGGCACCGACGATGCGGGATTCAAGACCGCTACCGCAGATCTTTCCGCTATTCCCGCAGCACACGCTGATTATTTCGACGTAGTCAAGCTTTCAAACCTTGTATTTGAGCCCTTTGCTGAGGACTACTCAGGCGAAGCTACGTTTGATATTCTCTACCTCGGCTTTTTCAAGACTCAGGCTGAGGCTGATGCCTTTACATCAAGCAGTAACGAAGATATCGCAGATTATCTGAAGAATTACGAGCCTTACACCACACTTAACTGGAAGGAATATACTGCCGAGGATGCCGCTTACTACGACAAGCTCCTTGCAGACAGAATAAAGGAGATCAAGAACTCTGAGTCTGCCATCACTCCCGAAATGATCGAGGCTGCCGGCGGTACTTGCTACTATCTCTCCAGCATCAACGGCGATGATTCAAACGACGGTCTGTCTCCCGAGACACCTTGGAAGAGCCTTTCGAAGCTTATTGACATAAAAGTCCCCGGTGTGGTTGAGCTTTCCGTGGCAGACCCCGGTGACGGCGTATTCTTTGAGCGCGGAAGCGAGTGGTATGCTGAAAAGTATCACAATACTACCGTCAGCACTCTTTCCACAGGCAAGGGTGTTACCTACGGTGCATACGGCGAGGGTACAAAGCCTCTCTTCACCTGTGCCATCGACTTCAGAGGCACACGTAATAACAACGGCGACTGGGAAGAGACCGAATGGGATAACGTATATCTCCTTGAAAAGCTCGACCCCAATCCCGAATGGGAATTCGCCGACAAGCGCGACATCGGTAACATTTTCTTTAACGGCGGAGAGGGACTCGGAATCCGCATTATCCCCAAGGATGCGGAAAATCCCTTCGGCGAAGGCAAGACCGGATATGACAAGGGATATTGCTGTAACGGATACGAATACTTCTACACGGGTACTCCCGATTTCACAAGCCCCGGAACCGCACTCAAAAATAATCTTGAATTCATCTACGACTCTGCCGCAGGTAAGCTCTATCTCTACTTTGATAAGGGCAACCCCGCAGACTACTTCGATGACATCAAGGTAGCAAGAAACGGTACTGCCGCTTGGGCAAGTGAAGGATGTACCTTTGATAATCTTGCGTTTATGTACTCCACAGACTACTGTGTAAGAAGCGACGGATTTAACATGGTCTTCCAGAACTGCGAGATCGGATGTGTGGGCGGAAGCCTCTCCTCCGTTGAAAGCGGAATCGAGATGTTCGGTGCATCCGACGAAATCCTCATGTACAACAATTACATCCACGACGTCGGCGACGGTCCTCTCACAAGCCAGTGTTCCTCACCCGTTGACGGTCAGCCCAACCACATCCAAAACGTGTCCTACATTGATAACGTTATCGTTGGAGGCGGTTGCGGAGCTGAGATCTGGAACCACATGGGTCCCATTGACGAAAACGGATATGCGCAGAACAAGATCACGAATATCACCATCCGCGGCAATATTATGGCTTACTGCGGCTACGGTCTGACACAGAAGCAGGCAACGGGAAGCAACCAGGAGGGTGGTCTTATCAACAGCAGTATGTATCAGGAGATGGGTAACAATATCGTTGAAGACAACATCTTCATGCACGGTACGGGAGCTGTGTTCTACGCATACGTTGCAACTTACGACCAGGGACGCGGTTGGATGGCGAAGAACAACACCTATATCTACAACGATGTTCACTCCGCTATGGTCTACTCCTACGAGACTATCAACTACCTTAACCACGGTATGTGGAAGAGAGTTCGCGTCGCAATGCCTTACGATTACGAAACTCTCGTATGGCTTACGGGTAACGGCGTTGATCCCATGGGAACCTACTACCATTATTCCGACATGAACGAGCATGAAGAAAAGCAGTGCTTCTTCATAACAGGTTACTACGCTGAGCGCGGCGGATTTGAGCTTAAGTAAAATAAAAAAATTTGGCTGTTTTTGCAGCCAAATTTTTTATTCTATCACAAGTGCTTGGGTATATATCTGCTTGTACGAGCGCTCAACATCACTTTGCAGATAGCTCACACTACCCTCCATCGGGTCGCAAACAAAGAATCTGTCGCTGTATGTACCGCTCAGCACCACGCAATGTGAAAGATTGTACCAATACACGGGATTTCCGCCAAAGCGCCACACCTCAAGAACACTTGAATGCTCCATATTCAAGGTCCCCCAAAGCACGACAGGCTTCCCTTCCCAAAGATAAGCTTTTATCTCATCCATGGTAGCTCCGCTGATATCCCTTGCACGAAGCGCAGAACCGACAGACTCAAGATAACTGTTCGCGCATCTTACCGCACAAGGTGCATAGCATCCGTAGCCTGTTCTGTCACGCGGGTCTCCTACATATGCATAAAAGGGATTTGCGACGCCTCGCCTTCCCTTAGCCATATGCTCAAGGAACAGTGTCTCAGGATCTACCTCAAAGCCGTAATAATCAAGAGCTATCGCAAGGGACACAGCCTCACACCCGAAGGGCATACCGATCTCCTCCTGCATGACAGTATGCAGACGCATCCTTATGAAATCTTTTCCGTTACTGACATACCCCTTTGTCGAAAAGGATTGTTCAGGCATCTCAGCGGTCAGATCTGTCTCGGTCTGCGCTTCCATTATCGCGACAGTCTCATCGCGTGCGCTTTCGAAAGCTTCAGTCACGGAAACAGCGGCGTCAGTGCTCGTCCCCTCTGTGACAGTGGCACTTTTTTCGCCGCAGGAGACAAAAAGCATAACAGAAGTCAGCAATACCGATACTATTCTCAATAATACGTTATTCATCCGTGCCTTCCTTTGCAAAGCCTTTCTTTTTAAAGCTTAACTCACCCAAAGCGGCAAAAGCAAGGATGAGTGCCGCTCCGATCATGCCGTACACGTCAAGACGTTCTTCAAGGATCACGGCGGAGAGCACAAGAGCCGATGCCGGGTCTATGTAGCTGCAAAGTGCCGCGCTTTGAGCACTTGTGACCCTCAGCGCACCAAAGTACAGCGCATATGCAATTCCGGTATGAATAACACCCACCACCGCAAGCATAACCACAGTGGTAATGTTAAAATCAACCGACGAGACATCCTCGGCAAAGATTACATAAGGAATCATGACCACAGCCGCCGCCGCAAGCTGTACGAAGGTCTTGTCGTAAGGAGACAGCTCAAAAAGCTTCTTATTCATAATTACAACCGATGCATAGAACACCGCAGATGCAAGTCCGAGCATGATTCCTGTGAAGTTTTCACCCTCGGGAAGCCCACCTGTTATGACTCCCGAAACGAGCACCATGCCGAAAAGCGAGCCTGCAGCGCAGATTGCCTTTTTCAGGGTAAGTCTCTCCTTCAGGATAAAGGGAGACACTATAATAATAAACACAGGCGCCATGTAGTAGCATAGAGTAGCCACAGACACTGATGTATGCTCATAAGCCTCGAAGAGCAGTATCCAGTTGATACCGAGGAGAGCCCCCGATATGCACAACTTCAAAAGATTACGCCGAACTGTCTGCATAGAAAAGCTTTTCTTGAAAATGAAGATAAAGATTCCGAGGAACAAAGCGCCGATAACAGCTCGTGAAAGAGCGAGAAATCCGGACGGCACGGGAAGATATTTACGGAATATACCTATACTGCCGAAGATGAGCATTGATGCGCACAGCGATACATACGCGCCGAGTCTTTCTGTTTTTTTCATTTATAGACCACGCCTTTCTTCTTTCAATGCGAACATCGCAGATTGTTGACTGCCTTTTCATTATATCATAATCCGGAATACTCTGTCAACATATGTTGTCATGGGTTACTTATTGACTTTTTTTCTCGCTTAGTGTATAATAATATTTTAGAGCGGTTAAAACCGCTGTTATACAGAAGTGCTTGCGGCATAACAAAAATTCAATCAAAGGTATGGTCTTATATATGAAAAAGAAAAAAATACTTAAGATCGTTCTCCTGTCTATCGCGATCGTTCTTCTGCTGGTGATCCTCGCAGCGGCTGCGCTGGTCATCTCCTTCATCCACAAGTACAACAGCACCTCATATGAGTCTGTTGAGATCGTAAGCAGGACCGACACCTATCTTCCTCCGGATCCTCCGGACATCATCATAGATTCCGACGGTGACCCCGACACCACCGAATCCGTTGCTCAGTCCGATACCGAGGCTGTGACCTCTGTTGCTACCGAGGACGGAGAGGGCACCCCTCAAGAGACCCTGCCGAACGACATCTACACTCCCCCTGCGAATAACGATTCTTCCTCAAGTTCTCCCGGGGTCACATACAACTCCAACAATTCCTTTGGAAACAGCAATGCTGTCAGCGTATACGGCGGCACTCCCATCTATAAGGTCAATCAAAAGGATCCAAATGTAGAGAACATACTCATCGTCGGAACAGACGCACGTGACGTGACAGTTCACCGCGGACTCAGCGACGTCATGATAGTAGTCTCCTACAACAAATCCGAGGGCACGATAAAGCTTCTTTCCTTCCTTAGAGACTCCCTTGTTCCCATTGAGGGCTATGGCTGGGGCAAGCTCAACTGGACATACATCCGATATGGCATAGGCTCCACCATAAACACCATAAATCAGTGCTTTGATCTTGACATCCAACGCTTCATCGTCATAGACTTCAACGGCACCCAGAACTTCATCAACTATATCGGCGGTATAGACCTTTACCTTTCCGCCGCTGAAGCGTCCCATCTCGGGATCGGAGATACTGACGGAACATATCACCTTGACGGCGGAAGAGCACTCAAGCACTGCAGAAACCGCAAGATTGACAGCGACTTCGGAAGAACGCGCCGTCAGCGGGACGTAGTATCTGCCGTTATCAACAAAATGAAAAGCGGCATCGAGCTCTCCGAGGTGCTTGGAATACTTGACAATGCACTTAAGATGGTCAAGACCAACATTCCCTTCACTTCAATGGTGTCCCTTGTAACGTCAGCGGTCACCGGCGGCTCGCTGTCCATGGAATCCCACAGCGTACCGTTCAGCGATGCGTACTATTACGGCTGGATAAACGGAACAGACTCCGTTGTTTGCTTCGATTTTAATGCAACAAAGCAGCGCATACACGATATTCTCTACTAAGTAAAAAACAGCTAACTTAAAAATCCGTCGAAAAATCTACGGATTTCAGGCCGCTGACAAAGGTCTTGCGCTGACAAAATGCTCAAAAGTTTTGATCGACCTTTTTTAAAAGGGCGCAGGGTCTTGGGGCAGCGCCCCGAGTCGCCGCTACTTCGTTAAACGAAGTAGGGCAGAGTGCGAAATCCCCCTTATTCGTCCAAAAAGCGACCCGCAGGTCGCGCATTCCTTTTACTTTTGATTTAGCCTTTGTTTAAGTTGACAAACCCTGTGCTTTCGCACAGGGTTTGTCAGTAAGCTGAAATCCGTCGAAAAATCGACGGATTTTATTTTTTGTTAAGGTTATTCTTTATTATCTGCTTTGCAACTGTGACTTGTTATCCGAGCTTAATGCGGCGTTCCTTTCACGCTTTTCTTATTTCTTTCCGAAAAGTCCGCCGATCTTGCCGCCGATGTCACCAAGCTTATCACCGATATCGTCAAGAGAAATCTTTGCCTTGATGCCGTCTACGATCTTACCTACCTGCTCGTTGGGAAGGTCGATACCGATAAGTCCCTCAACGGTCTTAATGGGGTCGGACTTGAACTTAGACATAAGTCCGTCGTCAGATTTGATCTTGCTTACAAGCTCTTCGATCTTTGCCTTGATATCCATATTTTTATTCTCCTTTTATGTTTATAGATTTTTTATTATTATACCCTATTTTTCCGAGAAAATCAAGCATCAATCCTCGGTGGCATCCCACGGACGGTTGTCGTCACAAACGGGGCTCTTGTGAGTTACCTTTGTGTCGGTAATACCGAGGAAGCGCATAAGATTATCGTAGTAGAGACGCTGAAGATTCGTGCGGCTTACACCGATGTCAGAAAGTATCTTACCGTCGATATCCAGCCACTTTTTCGCCCACTGCGGCTTGTAATCCTCCGCTGTAGCATCCGTTCCGAACATCACGTTGTGTCCCACGTCGTAGCCGATGGTGTAAAGCTTCGTGAGAAGCTCGCGACGGTAGATCTCGGGAGTTCCGGGAGTTATGTCGAAGAACATCTCAGCGGTGTTTCTCATCGTCAGTGAATTTAAAAACTTGCCGTACAAAGCGATGCACTCGTCGATCCACGGCCAAGAGCAGTGCCCCATGGAAAAACGGAGTCCCTCGATCTCAAGAAGCGCCTCCCAGTTTATAGGTCGGTTAAACTTGGAGGAAACACCTCCGTCCCACAGAATACCCGAATGGAAAATGACAGGCAGGTCGAGCTCGGCACAAAGCCTCAAAAGCTCCATGCAAGGCTCCTCGTAAACGTAGAAATCCGTGCAAATTATCTTAACAGCGCAAATGCCGCAAGCCTTGGCACGGCGTACATTCTCCATTACATTATCCTCATAGGGGTGCACCCAGATCACAGGGAATATGCGTCCCTCGTTCCCTTCTGCCCACTTCATAACATCACGAAGTCTCTCGTCAAAGGAAACACCGAACTGTTTATTTGCGCGGTCAGGCCAATTTGAGAACACGCATCCGCCGTATACTCCCGCTTCGTCCATTCGCGCGAGCATCCCCTCGGGATCCACCTTATCCGAGAAATTGTGTACATGCATATCGAATATTTTCATAACAAACTCCGAAAGTGATTTTATTTATTAAAGTATAATACAAGCGCATGGATAATTTCAACAGGTAAACATAAATTTTTCGTAAAAGTGAAGATTTTTTTGCATCTGTGTGATATAATTGACGAAAACAGGCTGAATGGAGATTATTTATGAAGCTATATGTAACGCGCCACGGCGAGACCACGTGGAACGCGCTTAATAAGGTCTGCGGACTTACGGATGCTATGCTTACTGAAAATGGAATTGAGCAGGCGAAGATACTTGCCGAGCGCCTTTCTGATAAAAATATTGAAGTCATCCTTGCTTCCCCCTTGACAAGAGCGCAGGTCACAGCATCTTACACGGCGGAAAAGCTGTCCTTACCCGTGATAACGGAAACGCGGCTCATTGAGCAGAACTACGGCATCTACGAGGGAGTTGACCGCTATGACGAGGGTTTTCTCTCGAACAAGCGATGCTTTGCATACCGCTATCCGGGAGGGGAATCCATGATGGACGTCGCCGCAAGGACATATCCGCTTATCGATGAAGTACGCGAAAAGTACGCAGGAAAGAACGTACTGTTCGTTTGCCACGGGGGCGTATGCAGAGTCATCAACACCTATTTTTGCGACATGACCAACGACGAATTTTTCCGATATGCTCAGGATAACTGCGGATATGAGGAATATGAACTGTGATAAGAATAAAAAATCTGTGAGCGTCGCTCACAGATTTTTTTCCTTGGAAATACAAAAGTCTATTATCATCTCGATCATTTTTCTGTCGGAATCAGAAAGAGCAGAAAACTTTTTAATTAACACCGCATTATCGTTATTTGTACACTTGCCTGTAAGGAGATAATCCGTACTTACATCAAGGATTTTGCTGATTGTTATAAGATTGTCGATTTTTATAGCCTTATTACCACGCTCCAGATTGGATATCATCTGTATGGACACATTCATAAGCTCTGCAAGCTTTTCCTGCGTTAACCCTTTTTGCTTTCTTAAAGTACATATTCTCACACCTATAGCTGTCAGATCAATATTATTCATATCACACCTCGATTAACTTATAGGTATAGTATATTAAATTATAGAACAATTTATAAGCACCTACGGGTTGACAATATTAAACTATAGGTGTATAATGGAGGTGAATAAAAATATTAGGAGGTTTTCCATGAAATATTTATCTCTTATACTTGCATTGATCCTGTCGCTTTCTTTATTTGCATGTGGTAGCAGTGATGGCGGGAATATGACCGGTGAGTCTGATGCAGCATATGAAAGTAGCGAAACTTCGAGCGAAAACGTCGAGACCGAAAAAGAAACTGAGGTAGAAACTGAAATAGAAACTGAAGAGGAAACTGAGGAAGAAACCGAATCACCGTCTCTGCCAATTAACAAGTTAGCAAGCTTTAAGAAAGATGCAACAATTGACGAAACTGTTCTGTACAGCGACAACAATGTTGTAATCACAGCAAATGAGTTGATTTACAATAATTCTTCGGCAGAAGTTAAGGTTACAATTGAAAACAATTCCTCCGAAAATCTTTCCTTCAGTTGTGGTACTGCAGGCTATGGCTGTAATTCCATAAATGGTTTTGTAATGTATGGCGGTTATTTGAATTGTGATGTTGCAACAGGTAAGAAATCAAAGGATACTATCAAATTCCAGTTTGATGAAATGATTTTGAATGGTATTTTTGAAATTGCAGATATCGAAATCGGATTTAGAATTTCAAATGATGATTATGATACTGTGGATTATTTCCAAACTCATATTTATACATCAATCTATGATGATTATGAATATGATCCTCTATCTTATCAAAACATCATTCAATTAAATGAAACTCAAAAGAAATATAAGTATTCTCTTGAATATTTCTCCGATTCAATAGTATTTGATGAGGCTGATGTCACCATTGAATCCATAGCCCTTTTAAAAAACAAAAACAACGAATTCTCTTTGTTCATTGAAGTGATGAACAAAAGTGATTCTTTAATCAATTTTAATATTGCTGATATATATATCAACAATGTTCTTCTTTCATCAGGAACATTTGACGGAGAACTCATTTCTAACGGTAATCGCGGCATAATATCAATGGATTTTGATTCCTTGCTATCCGAAACAATAACACAATTACTTGGAATTGACGAAATCAATTCAGTCAGCTTTACTGTTAATTTACGTGATCTTGAATATAATGATTTAGCAGAAAAAACAACAGTAGATGTTACAATGAATTCTAATAATAATTTGCCGAATATAATCGGGAAAGAGATTTATAATCAGAATAATATAAAAATTGCATTCTTAGATTTAGTTGAAAGTGATTCTTCTTATGATGATAACTTGTATGCATATTTCTTCGTAGAAAATGGTTATGGTGAAGCCATTTCATTATCTGATAAATATGATTCTCTTTCCATAAACGGCTATATGGTAGATTATTACTTTATGAGTGGCGTTGACCTTTTTGATGGCAAGTATGCTTTAATGAAGCTCACTTTGCCTGACAGTTCTTTGGAAGAGTTAGATATATCCATGCCGAGTGATATTACTCAAATTGACTTTGAGTTTGAAATAGAAGATATGGAATATAACGAAATTGATACTTTTAGCGTTTCTATTGATAATTAGAGTATTCTCTGTATCGGTATGATCCAATCCCCCATTAACCTAAAAAATCTGTGAGCGGCGCTCACAGATTTTTTGTCTCATATAGCCCATACGCCGTTTTCGAATACGGTGTATTCATTACCGTCGGCGTCGTAACCCATGATGCGAAGATCCTCTGAGCCGATCATGAAATCCACGTGGTTGACGGAATCATTGAAGTTTTCCGCCGCGAAGTCCTCGTCGGTCATGGTCTCATATCCGCGCATGGTATTTTTGTACGCCGAGCCGAAGGCAAGATGGCAGCAGGCGTTTTCGTCAAAGAGAGTGTTGGAGAACAGCACGCCTGTCTTGTTGATGGGGGAATCGTAAGGCACCAGGGCGACCTCGCCGAGATAGCGGCTGCTTTCGTCCATATTAAGCATGGTCTCAAGGACGTCCGCTCCCTTTTCCGCTTCGATAGCGACAGCCTTACCGTTCTCGAAGGTGACCTTGAAGTTTTCCACGAGCTGACCGTGGAGAGACAGCGGCTTTGTGGATACGACAACGCCGTCAACTCCGTCTCGGAGCGGCATGGTGTAGACCTCCTCGGTAGGCATATTCGCCACAAACTCGACCCCCTTGAGGTTCACCTCGCTTCCGCCGCACCACAGGTGGCGGGGGTGGAGCTTCAGCTTAAGATCGGTGCCGTTTGCGGATGTGTAGCGGAGGTAGTCGAGTTTCATAGTATTGAGCTTTTCGCATTTGTCAAGAAGTCCTGCGCAGTGGTTCTTCCAAGCCTCAACGGGATCTGATGTGTCCAGCCTCATAGACTTGATGATGGCATCCCAAAGCTTTGCTACGGCAGTATCGTCGTCGTCCTCGGGGTACACGGTCTTTGCCCAGCCAAGAGAGGGAACAGCGATGATGAGCCACTGGTTCTTGCCCTCCTCCATATCGCGGTACTTCTTGATTACCTTCTTTCGTGCGTTCATGACTGAGGACATCTTTTCGATATCCACACCGGCAAAGGCGTTCGGGTCTTCGTCTTCAACGAAGATCTTGCACGGGAGCACTTCGGCGTTGTGGCGTGCCTTCTCTTCCTCCCACTTTCTCACCTCGGAGAGGGATTCTCTTCCCTCGCGGATGAGTGAGAGCCTTGTGATCTCGTCGCAGGTCCAGTTTACATGGACGTGACGGGCGTTTTTGTCGTAGCAGGCTGTGACGATCTCACTTACGAATTCCACACACTTTGTGGACGCGGTGATCTCAACATCCTGCCCCTCCTGCAGGTTGATACCCACCTCTACGGCAAGCTTTGCATAGGTTTCGAAAATTTTCTTATTCATAATCGTTTTCCGTTCTGTAGTGTTTTTTATTATTATATACCCAAATATGTGTAAAGTCAATCTGAAGCTAACAAATCAGCTAAGACAAAAAGGAGAATGATAAAGTCCATTCCCCTTGTTTTTTGATTAATTATTGTATCAGTTTGAATTCAGACGATCCACGCAGAATTATAAAAAAATCTCATCATACGGTACATCAAATATTTGCTTTAATGCAATTATCTCGTCAACATATAAATGCCGCTGGCCTACTTCTATTTTTGCCACAGCACTTCTCGTTATATCGCAACCGCCAAGCTGTAATCTTGCAGCTAAGATTTCTTGTGTCATGCCGCAACATTCCCGAAGCCTGCGTATATTGTTTCCAATTCGCTTTTCTACAGATATATTCATAGTCTCTTTCTTTTGCACTTATTTTAGAACAATTCATTGACTTTATTATACCTGTATGTTATAATAAGCTTGCACCTATATAGGTGCAAGCTTATGAATTATTTGTATTAACTCCAAGCTCCTTCTCCTTACTGCAATTAAGCTTGGTAATTATATTATGGAGTAAGAATGATTATTTTGATTGGTGGTTGCAGGTATTACGATGATTACAAAACCTTTTGTAAATATTTAGATAGTTATTTTTCAGAGATTGACAAAACAAGCAATATAAGGATCTTATCCGGGCATTGTTCAGGAGTAGATATGCTCGCAGAACGGTATGCTGAGGAAATGGGTTATCAAGTTGAGCTTTTTCCCGCTGATTGGCGGCGCTTTGGTAAAGCTGCCGGACCTATCCGCAATAAGCAAATGGTTGAAAAGGCAGATATTGTTATTGCCTTTTGGGATAATAAATCAAAGGGAACAAAATCACTTATAGGATATGCCGAAAAGCTAAAGAAACCGTTAAGGATAGTAGAAATCTAATACGGGTATCATTAAATTCACCCGAGTATTCAATTTT
Organism: Clostridia bacterium; assembly: GCA_017481265.1. Lineage (GTDB taxonomy): Bacteria > Bacillota > Clostridia > Oscillospirales > CAG-272 > RUG11130. The sequence continues at coordinate 1,593 of JAFUPK010000020.1, read as the reverse complement.
GCTAATAATAACAAAAACGGAGGCGTTCGCCTCCGTTTTAATTATTATTACTTAAAGTATCTCTTGAGAAGACCCTCAAATGCCTTACCGTGTCTTGCCTCGTCTCTTGCCATCTCGTGAACTGTGTCGTGGATAGCGTCGAGGTTAAGCTCCTTTGCGCGCTTAGCAAGGTCAAACTTACCTGCTGTTGCGCCGTTCTCAGCTTCAACTCTCATCTCAAGGTTCTTCTTTGTGGAGTCTGTTACGACCTCACCGAGAAGCTCAGCAAACTTTGCAGCGTGCTCTGCTTCCTCGTATGCAGCCTTCTCCCAGTAAAGACCGATCTCGGGATAGCCCTCTCTGTGAGCAACTCTTGCCATTGCAAGGTACATACCAACCTCTGTGCACTCACCCATGTAGTTAGCGCGGAGATCCTCAATGATGTCCTCGCGTGCGCCCTGTGCTACGCCGACAACGTGCTCAGCAGCCCATGTTCTCTCATCAGCCTGTGCTGTGAACTTGGAAGCGGGAACCTTGCACTGGGGGCAGAAATCGGGAGCTGCGTCTCCCTCGTGAACATAACCGCAAACCTGACATACAAATTTCATAATCTTTATCCCTTTCATATGTAAAAAAATCATTTTTAATCTTCGAGAGCGTTTCTCCTCTCTGTGTTTTTATTATATCACTTAAATACCACCTTGTCAATAGGTTTTTAAAAATAATTCCTACTTTTTTTATATGAATTTATTGGATCCAAGAGAGGATAAATGGAATTCGGCGTTTTTTGTCAAATTACAGACCCATCAGGCGAAAAATCAAACCAAAACAGGAGACTCTTATTTTGGCTTTTTTGCATATAAAAATAAATTTTTCCTCATCTCGTCAACAATTACATACATTTATATATAAAAAACTCAAGGATTTGTTCGATTTGATATTTACTTTCCGCGAGTTTTGAGGTATAATATTCTGTGTGTGGGTTCGTCCCGCACCATAAACAGTTATCAATATTTTTGGAGGAATAAATTATGGCAAGAATCAAAATGTCCATGGATGGTAACACCGCCGCGGCTCACGCGTCTTATGCGTTTACCGAGGTTGCTGCCATCTACCCGATCACCCCGTCTTCCGTAATGGCTGACGTCACAGACACATGGTCTGCCGGCGGACTCAAGAACATTATGGGCGACACCGTTAAGGTTGTTGAGATGCAGTCTGAGGCCGGTGCTGCAGGTGCCGTTCACGGCTCCCTCGCTGCAGGTGCCCTCACCACTACATACACAGCTTCTCAGGGTCTGCTCCTTATGATCCCCAATATGTACAAGATCGCAGGTGAGCTCCTTCCTTGTGTTATCCACGTTTCCGCTCGCTGCGTAGCAAGCCACGCCCTCAACATCTTCGGCGACCACTCTGACGTATATGCTTGCCGTCAGACAGGTTTCGCTATGATGGCTGAGTCTAACCCTCAGGAAGTTATGGACCTCGGCGCTGTAGCTCACATGGCTGCCATTAAGGGTCGCGTTCCTTTCCTGCATTTCTTTGACGGTTTCCGCACCTCCCCCGAGATCCAGAAGATCGAGACCTGGGACTATGCTGACCTGAAAGAAATGG
>JAFUPK010000019.1 GCA_017481265.1 Clostridia bacterium | reverse complement strand
TGAATCTTTATTTTTGTTGCTCCGCAACAAAAATAAAGAAAAAGGACCATGTGAGATATGCTGACATACACGGTTCTAAAAGTGTCGGGATAACACCACGGCTGTTGCGGTATTTTATTTACCATTGTAGGGGCGACCATTGGTCGTCCGAAAACGAACGCCCCTCGCCATACGTTGTGGCTATCCGCGAATCTTCATCCCCAACCACACATTTTCATTTTCCAAAGAAAATGAAAATATTTCACATTCGGCAAAGCCGAATATTTCATACGCGAAGCGTATTTCACATTTTCGCAGAAGCGAAAATATATCACATTCGGCGAAGCCGAATATATTCAGCTTGCTTACAAAATAAAAAAGTCGTTAGCAAATCGTAACATTTTTTCCGTATCTCTTGATTTTATACCCCCATATGTCATATAATATCATTATGAAGAGTTACCAACAGAAAATAACGGAAAGGAATCAGAAAATATGAGCCCTAAGTTCGAAAATGATAAGACCATAACCTTTTCCATAAGAGAAGAGGAAAAATCTCGTGAAAGACGCGCTATGCTGAAGGCTGTGTATGATGCGCTCAGCGAGAAGGGCTACAACCCCCTTATTCAGATCGCAGGCTATATCCTCACCGAGGATCCCACTTATATCACCAACCACAGAAACGCTCGCGCGATCATGAGAAAGATCGACCGCGACGAGCTTCTTAACTCTCTCATCAAGGAATACCTGGGACTTATTTAATCATGGAAATGGTCTCGCTTTCGCCGTGTCTGCCTGCGGTGTCGCGCCTTGCCTTCGGCTCGCTGACCGTAAGTCCCCTGCAGGCGTGCCCCGATACGGAGAGTGCGGCGGATATCATCGCATACGCCTTTGAGCGCGGCGTGAACTTCATCGACACCGCACAGTATTATAAGAATTATCACATCATACGCCGGGCTTTTGAAAAATACGGAAGAGCCGGCGATGTTGTGTTGTCTACAAAGACCTACGCCTACGACAGAGCCACCGCTGCTTCGGCTGTGGAGGAAGCAAGGCGTGAAACGGGCAGAGACGTTATCGACATTTTCATGCTTCACGAGCAGGAGAGCTATGAGACCTTGCGTGGGCACATGGAGGCGCTCGAATATCTCTTCGAGTGTAAGTCGCGCGGGATCATTCGTGCCGTCGGTGCGTCCATGCACCACGTTGCCGCCGTGGAGGGGGTCGTTACCCTTGCAAGCCGCGGCATAAAGCTTGATGTGATACACCCCATATACAACCGCGCCGGGATCGGTATCGTTGACGGTACAGCGGACGATATGGCTAAGGCTGTAGCAAAGGCTCACGGTCTCGGAATCGGAGTCTTTGGTATGAAGGCGCTTGCCGGCGGTCACCTTACCTCGTCTGCAGCCGAAGCCTTTGATTTTGTCCTTGATAAGCCGTTTATTGACGCCGTTGCCGTCGGAATGCAGTCTTACTCTGAGGTCGACGCAAATATTGAATATTTCGAAAGCCGCGTCTTCTCCGACGAGCACGCAAGACAGCTTGCCGAGAAGAAGCGCCGACTCCACGTGGAGGAATACTGCGAGGGATGCGGAGCCTGCGTCAGGCGCTGTCCCGTAAAGGCGATGTCGCTTGAGGAAGCTCCGCCGAGCGAAGAGGTCGGCGAATTCGTCCGCACATATACCCATCGCGCCGTAGTCGATACGGAAAAGTGCGTCCTTTGCGGATACTGCTCGGGGGTCTGCCCCGTGTTTGCCGTAAAGGTGTATTAAGAAACCAACGAAAGGCATTAAGTCCATGACCATAATATCCCTCGCCACAGGCGAAGCAGTTACCTCTCTGCCGAAGAGATGTACCGTTGCACTGGGCTTTTTTGACGGTGTGCATCTCGGACACCGCGCAATACTTAATACTGCTGCAGATCTGGCTCACCGCAGAGGCTGCGCCGCCGCCGCGTGGATGATAAACGGACGTACGCGGGGACAGCTTCTCACCGAGCACGAAGAAAAGCTTTCCCTTATCGCCTCCTGCGGAATAGACTACGCAGTGACAGCCTGCTTTGATGACATACGGAATATGAGCGGAGAGGAATTTGTCCGGGATGTGTTATCTTCGTCTCTCGGCGTGTCTGAGGTGGTATGCGGCTTCAATTTTCGCTTCGGAAAGGGTGCCGCATGGGGCGCCGAGGAGCTTCACGAGCTTTGCGAAGGTGAGGGCATCGTCCAAACTACACTTCCCGCTGTCATGTGTGACGGCGAGAGCATCTCATCCTCGCGTATAAGACAGCTTATAGCCGCAGGAGACGTGCAGCTTGCTGAACGGCTTCTCGGCAGACCGTACAGCTTGAAGCTTCCCGTGATCAGCGGAAAGATGCTGGGCAGAAGGCTCGGCTTTCCTACGGCTAACCAGCTTCCTCCGGCTCACATAATGTGTCCGTCTCGCGGAGTGTACGCCACGGCTGTGGAGCTGAAGAAACCTGACGGAGCGATAAAGACCTACCCCGGATGTACCAATGTGGGCGTGTGCCCCACTGTGACACGGGATATTCTCAAGGAAAGCGGACTTGATACCGCCGCAGAAGGAGCCGCCACCGCAGAGCGGGCTATAGCAGAGACATACATTGACGGCTTCGACGGAGACCTGTACGGCGAGAAGGTAAAGGTCTCGTTTCTCAAGCGCATACGCGGAGAGGAGAAGTTTGACGGCATTGAGGAGCTGACCTGTCAGATAAAGCGCGACAGCGAAAGCGCTGTGGAAATATTTAAAAACTACTTTGAAGGCAAAGGAGAGCGAAAATGAAAAAGATAGCTGAAATGATCCCCTTCCGCTTGGCGGCGGCTCTTTTCGCATTCCTTTTTGTCTTCGCCGTTCCCGCCTTTGCAGAGCCGACATCAGGCTCCGATGAGGGAGAGGCTGAGGACATATATGCCATTCCCGAAACGGAGATGGCGCCGTATGTCTACCTGTATAATATGGAAAACGACCGCGTGATCCACAGTACAGGAAACCTGAACGAGCAGATATCCACCTGCTCTACGGTGAAGATCATGTCGGGTATCGTTGCAATTGAGGCGCTGGGCGGTGATTTGTCGAGAACGTTTACTCTTAGCTCGGAGGTGCTGATGGAGGCCGAGGAGGAATCGGGAAACCGCATCGGACTTTACGAGGGCGAGATCGTAACTGCGGAGCAGATGCTTTACGGAATGCTTGCCAACAGTGCCAACGATGCAGCTATCGTCCTTGCGCATATGGCCGCAGGCGGAGTGGACGAGTTTGTTGAGCTTATGAATAAGAAGGCTGTGGAGATCGGAGCCAAGGCGACATATTACACCGATCCCACGGGCATGGATCCCTCGTCGGTCACCACAGTTGCGGACCTTTCACTGATTGCAAGATATGCCTATGAGAACGAGCTGTTCATGGAGATCGTGGGTACACCAAAGTACGTCATGGAAGCCACGAACAAAAGCGATTACCGCAATATATACAACAGAAACTGCCTCATGTCCAAGCACTACAGAGGCGATTATTACTACGAGGGTGCCCTCGGCATGAACGCGGGAAGCACACCTCAGGGAGGATATTGCTCTGTGACCTGCGCCAGAAGCGCAGACGGAAGCCTTACCTACCTTTGCATAATCATGGGCGCTGAGCCTGTGGAGGTCGAAGGCAAGACCGAGCGCGAGCTGACGAATTATTCCTACGCTATTGAGCTTTACGACTGGGCGATGCGCACCTACGGCTACAGAAAGGTGCTGTCCGCAGGAAGCGTGGTGTGCGAGCTCCCTGTGGGACTGTCGTCAACGGCAGATTACGTGACGCTGGTTCCTGCTGACGAGATATCTGTTTATATGCCCATGTACGCGGATATCGAGAAGGAGGTAAGTGTCGTCTACACTACCGAGGACGAGGTCACAGCCCCTGTTAAGAAGGGGCAAAAGCTGGGCATTGCCAGAGTTATCTACAACGGAAGCGAGATAGGCACGTCTGATCTGTGTGCTACTGCTGAGGTGGCGAGAAGCGAGTTTCTCTTCGCCCTTGAGCGCATCCGAAATTTTGCATCAAGCAGATTTTTCATCGCCGCGGCTGTGTCGGCTGTGGTGCTTTCCGTTTGCTATGTCCTTTTTACAGCAAGAGCACGGCAGAAGCGTCTCCGTTCACGAGTGCCGAGACAGTACAGGCGGTAGTTCTTTACACCGAACGGTGTAAAGAAGCGATATAAATCCAATATGGGATTTGCGATATACGCTGATGCGTGCGATATATCTTTGAAATTTCAGAAGAGGAAAGTTCGATGACAGTAAAGATTCTGATGCTCGGTGACGTTGTGGGAAGCATCGGCTGTTCCTATCTTGGTGACGGCGGCAGACTTCGCAGATTCGTCTCCGAAAACAAAATATCTCTCGTTATAGCCAACGGAGAGAACTCCGCTGACGGAAACGGCATCACACCCACCTCGGCAAGAGAGCTTTTCGACGCGGGAGTGGATGTTATTACGGGAGGAAACCACACCCTTCGCAAGAAGAATATCTATTCCATGCTCGATGATGATGAGCGCGTGCTCCGTCCCGATAATATGACGCGCTGTCCCGGAAACGGTCACATGAAAGTTGACGTGTACGGCTACAGAATACTGATAATAAGCCTTGCGGGGCAGGTGTACATGGACACTCATGCATCGTCGCCCTTTGATAAGCTGGACGCTGTTCTCGCAGAAGAGGCAGGCAGATACGATGCGGCGATCGTTGACATCCACGCAGAGGCTACAAGTGAGAAGATAGCCCTTGCCAGATACGCCGACGGCAGAGTGTCCGTTGTTGCGGGAACGCACACTCACGTACAGACCGCGGATGTGTGTGTCCTTGCGGGAGGCACCGGATATATAACCGACCTTGGAATGTGCGGCTCGGGAGCGGGCGTCCTCGGCGTAAAGACAGACTGCATAATCAGAAAATTCCGATCTCCCGCACCTGTGACCTTCGAGCCTGCGGAAGGTGAGCTTTCGGCAACGGGGGCTGTGTTCACTATTGACCTTCCGGGCGGAAGATGTATTTCTGCAGAAAGCGTAAAGCTTTAAGAGGATGTTTCCTGAGATTACAGCCATGCCGTATGGCGAGAAGCGTATGAACGGGATGCGTGATGTCGCCATCCCCTGCCATGGATTTAGAAAGGCGAACCGTCAGTCTAAACTGTAGGGGAGTAGCTTGCTGCTCCCGAGCCTGAGATTACAGCCGTACGGCGAGAAGCGTATGAACGTGAATACGGTGTTCCTTATTTAATAAAAATCCCATTTCCGTCTTTGACGGAAATATACCTTTATCTTTTTCTTCAGAAAAGAAAAGATTTCATTAGCGAAGCGAATTTCACATTTTTCGAAGAAAAATATATCATTGCAACATTCTGTTTACGGAATGTTGCTCCGGAGATCTTTATGAGTCATATCTATACTTCAAATTATCACACACATACGGCACTTTGCCATCACGCATCAGGAGAGATCCGCGACTATGCCGTAGCCGCAGTTGAGGCAGGACTTACTACCCTCGGCTACTCCTGCCATGCTCCGTATCCCTTTAATAACGGATACGTTTCGTGGTTCCGTATGCTTCCGAACGAGGCAAAGGCATACGCTGACGAGATCAATGCGCTGAAAGAGGAGTTCCGCGGTAAGCTTGACATCAAGCTCGGCTATGAGGCGGAATATTACCCTCTCCACTTCAAGGATCTTCTTGACCTTGTAAATTCCCTCGGATGTGACTATATTATCCTCGGTCAGCACTTCGTTAATAACGAGCACGACGGCAGCTACAGCGGCGATGCTATGGACGGTCTTGCTCATGTGGAGCCTTACGTGCGTCAGGTCACGGAGGCTATGAGACTGGGCGTCTATTCGTATGTGGCTCATCCGGACCTGCCCCCGGATATGGGCATGACTGACCTGTATCTTGAAAAGATGAGCGAGATCTGCCGTGTCTCCCTTGAAACAGATACTCCCCTTGAGATAAATATCCTCGGCATACAGGGCAACCGTCAGTACCCCAACGATGCTTTCTGGAAAATGGTCGGTGAGTTCGGCTGTAAGACCGTCATCGGCTACGATGCTCACTCCCCGAAGGCTCTCCTTGATAAGGACGCACTTGCGCGTGCCTTCCGCATGGTGGACGAGTATAAGCTCAACTACGTCGAGGACATCACCCTGAAGCGCCCTGTCCTCGATGTAAAATAAACCTTATATGGACAAGATCAAGCTATCCCTTCCCGTCATAGTCGAGGGGAAGTACGACAAAATCGCTCTTTCCGCCGTTGCCGATGCTCATATAGTTACCACGGACGGATTCGGCATATTCAACAGCCGCGAAAAGCGCGCGCTTATCTCGCGGATATCCGAAAACGGAATTATCGTCATGTGTGACAGCGACAGCGCAGGCGGCGTGATCCGCGCGCACCTTTCGGGAATCGTGCCGAAGGACCGCCTTCTTCAGCTCTACGTCCCCTGCATCAAGGGAAAGGAGAGAAGAAAAAGCGCGCCGTCAAAGGAGGGACTCCTCGGAGTCGAGGGGATGAGCGCAGAGATCCTACGCGAGCGTATCCTTGCCCTTGCAGAGATTCATCCCGAGATCCTCGGAGGGGAAGCTGTCACTCGAGAGGAGATCACGAAAGGCGATCTCTACGAGCTTGGACTCAGCGGCGGCGAGAACGCTGCTGAAAAGCGAGACTATGTTGCCGCGAAGGCAGGACTTCCTTCGGGAATGACGGCGAAAGCACTTCTTGCCGCACTTAATACCGTCATGACGAGGACGGAATTTTTGAAACTTGTGACAGGAGACACTGATGATAAACAGAATTAAGGAGCTTATGGCGAAGCACAGAAGCGTGCTCGTGTATCTTGTGATCGGAGTTCTCACTACGGCAGTGGACACGGTCGTGTACTACGTGCCCGGCGTCAGCAGCATCGATATAGTAGAGATAAGAAACACTATTGCCTGGGCGGCAGCGGTGCTCTTTGCCTTTTGGGGAAATCGCACCTTCGTTTTCACGGAAAACACAAAGGGAAAGCGTGTCACCGCGCGCGAGTTTTATGAGTTCGTGCTGTCCCGTGTGTTCTCACTTATTGTGTCTAATGTAGTTATCGCCGTTTTGACCAAGGGCATCGGCATGAGCGCCGACTGGGCGAAGATACCGACGAGCGTTATTGTTGTGGTGCTGAATTATATTACCGGCAAGCTCGTATTCAGAAAGAAAAAGTGATTCTTGCCGCGAAATAACGTACAGCTTGAGGCAAATTGTATAAACAATATATTGTATGTGCGTCGGAATGACTCACAAAATATCAAAATGCTCCTTTTTCAGCGAAAAAAGAGCATTTTTGTTTTGTGCATATGCAACAAAATGAACGTTTTGAATTTATTAAAGTTCTACAATGATTTTTGCAAAAATAAGGCGGGAAAGCCTTGAAAATTCCTTATATATATGGTATAATACCACTGTTTGATGTGCGATGAAGCGGGAGGTTGCCGTATGCCCACACTGTCAGGGCAGACGGGTAATTTCCGCGGAGTATGTCCGAGTGAATCGGGCGCAGACAATATGCGACAGGACGGCTTTCCGTACGAAAGCCGACCCGGAGTCCAATCCCTCAGGCGGAGGATTCCGGATTCGTTAAGTCGGAAAAAGATACGCCCGGCCGCGTGTTCGTCGCCTCAACTATCAAATATATTATATACAGGAGGCAAACTAAAGTGGCAGCTAACGAAAAGATCAGAGTGAGACTCAGAAGCTATGAACACTCTCTTGTAGATGCAGCAGCGGCTAAGATCGTTGACATCGCAAAGAGAAACGGCGCTGAGGTTGCAGGTCCTATTCCGCTTCCGACCGAGAAGGAGATCATCACAATTCTCCGCGCGGTCCACAAGTACAAGGACAGTCGCGAACAGTTCGAGCAGAGAACTCACAAGAGACTGATCGAGATCAAGAAGCCCTCACAGAAGGTAGTCGAAGCCCTCATGGCTGTAGAACTTCCCGCTGGTGTCGATATCGACCTCAAGCTGTGAGACAAGCGCTGAAGCGCAAAGCTGCGTGAGATCACGCAAAAGCCAAGGACTTCCCGTACAGAGCGATCACGTACCGATCCGTCTCCCGGATTCGTACGCGGGCTTGATGGCGGCAAGGTCATGTTGGGACCTGCCGGGTGGCACCGGATAATCCACGGGTCTTAACCAATAACCTTATTTTCAGGAGGAAATGATGATGAAAAAGGGAATCATCGGAAAGAAGCTGGGCATGACACAGATCTTCGACGAGAACGGCGTAGTAATCCCCGTTACCGTTATCGAAGCAGGTCCCTGCCCCGTAACACAGAAGAAGACCGTTGAAACAGACGGTTACGACGCTGTACAGCTCGCTTTCGAGGACATGAGAGAGAAGCTTGCTAACAAGCCCCTCGCAGGTCACTTCAAGAAGGCAGGCGTAAGTGTTAAGCGTCACCTTAAGGAGTTCCGTCTCGAGAACACCGCTGAAATGAACGTCGGCGACGTAGTTGCTGTCGATACCTTCGCCGCAGGCGACAAGGTCGACGTTACAGGCAATACAAAGGGCCGCGGTTACACCGGTGCGATCAAGCGTTGGAACCTCCATATGCTCGGAAAGACTCACGGTATCGGTCCTATCCACCGTCAGTCCGGTTCCATGGGTGTTATCGACCCCGCCAGAATCTTCAAGAATAAGAAGATGGCAGGTCAGTACGGTAACGAGCAGGTAACAGTACTCAATCTCGAAGTCGTTAAGGTTGACACAGAGAAGAACCTCATCGCAGTTAAGGGTGCTATCCCCGGTGCGAAGGGCGGAATCGTGTTCATCCGCGACAGCGTGAAAGCATAAGTCGGAAGGAGGAAGAAGAAATGCCGGAAATCAAAGTTGTAAATATGGCAGGTGCCGAAGTCGGCACAATGATGCTCGCTGACAGCGTATTCGCTGCAGAGATCAACAGCGCTGTCCTCCACATGGCAGTTAAGAACTATCTCGGTAACCAGAGACAGGGCACACAGTCCACTCTCACAAGAACCGAGGTCTCCGGAGGCGGACGTAAGCCTTGGAGACAGAAGGGAACAGGCCGCGCAAGACAGGGTTCCACCAGAAGCCCCCAGTGGACACACGGCGGTATCGCTCTCGGTCCCAAGCCCCGCTCCTACAGAACAAAGCTCAACAAGAAGGTTCGCCGCGTAGCTATCGCGAGCGCACTCTCTTCCAAGGTTGCTGATAACAGCATGATCGTTGTTGACAGCATCACAGCTACCGAGTACAAGACCAAGGTAATGGTTGCAATGCTCGCAGCAATCGGTGCAGGCAGAAAGAGCCTCGTAGTTCTTCCCGAGAAGGACGAGAAGGTATTCCGCAGCCTCTCCAATATCGAAGGCGTTAAGGTTGCCGTTGCAGGCGCTATCAACGTTTACGACATCCTGAACTGCAACACTCTCGTTATGGCTCAGGGCGCAGTCGAAAAGATCCAGGAGGTGTATGCTTAATGAAGTTCGCTCAGGATATTATCATAAAGCCCCTTATCACAGAAAAGTCCATGGACATGATCGCTGATAAGAAGTACGCTTTCAAGGTAGCTACAGATGCTACAAAGCCCGAGATCGCACACGCTGTTGAAGAGCTCTTCGGAGTTAAGGTTGCAGCAGTTAACACGATCAACATGAAGAGAAAGCCCAAGAGACTCCGTTATGCTGAGGGTAAGACCGCTGAGTGGAAGAAAGCAATCGTAACACTCAAGGCTGACTCCAAGACCATCGAGTTCTTCGAGGGTATGAACTAATAGAAGGAGGAGAGAGTAAATGCCTACTATCAAATATAAGCCGACTACACCGGCGAGAAGACATATGTCTGTGCCCTCCTTCGAGGAAGTAACAAAGTTTACCCCCGAAAAGAGCCTTCTCGCTAAGAAGAAGAAGCACTCCGGCCGTAACAGCTACGGCAGAATCACCGTTCGTCACCACGGCGGCGGAAACAAGATAAAGTACAGAATTATCGACTTCAAGAGAGCGAACAACGTTCCCGCAACAGTTGTTGGTATCGAGTACGACCCCAACAGAACAGCTTACATTGCACTCCTTCAGGACGAGGCTGGTAAGAAGAGCTATATCACAGCTCCCGTTGGCGTAACAGACGGCGACGTTCTTTACTCCGGCGCAGACGCTGACATCAAGCCCGGTAACTGCCTCCCCATCGCAAACATCCCTGTTGGTACATTCATCAACAGCATCGAGCTCACACCCGGCAAGGGCGCACAGCTTGTTCGTTCCGCAGGAACTCAGGCTCAGCTCATGGCTAAGGAAGGCGATATGGCTCAGGTCAGACTCCCCTCCGGTGAAGTTCGTTACGTTAGAATCGAGTGCAAGGCTACAATCGGTCAGATCGGTAACATCGAGCATGACACCGTTAAGATCGGTAAGGCCGGTAAGAAGCGCCACATGGGTATCCGTCCTACAGTTCGCGGTTCTGTAATGA
>JAFUPK010000018.1 GCA_017481265.1 Clostridia bacterium | reverse complement strand
GGAGTATTAACGCAAATATTCAGTTGTCTTAGAATTCTCGTTAGAACTCGTAGTATTTAAGAAGCGAGGGAATGCCAGAAACCCGCATGGTTAAAGGGTTTTCGGCATTTCGGATTCCGTTTGGCGAAGAAGATTTCGAGTCAGCCCCGTTATGACCTCTTCGATACGCTTCCGTGTTACGCTCGAGTGCGTTTTAGTATTATACCACAGGGATGATTTATAATCAAGTATTATTTTTTGCAAGATGCTTATTTTATTTTACCGATGTGGTGTTTTGTATTGACAAAAGGGTGAAAGAGTAGTATAATTATGCGTAATTATTCAATAGGATGGTATATTTATTCATATGATACGTGTATTTATAGATGGCAAGGAAGGCACAACAGGTCTTCGCATTTGGGAGCGTCTTCAGGGCAGAGACGACATCGAGCTTATCACTCTCCCCGAGGAAAAGCGCAAGGACAGGGATGCGCGCCGAGAAGCTATCCACTCAGCCGACACAGTTTTTCTCTGTCTTCCTGACAGTGCAGCTATTGAGGCTGTAGAGCTCGCCGAGGGCTCAAATGCAAGAATAATCGATGCATCCACTGCTCACAGAACCAACGCGGCTTGGGACTACGGTTTTCCCGAGCTTTCCCTTAAATCAAGGGAAAAAATAGCTGATTCCAAGAGAGTTGCCAATCCCGGATGCCACGCAAGCGGCTTCATTTCTCTTGTTCGTCCTCTTGTTGAAGACGGCATTCTTTCTCCCGATGTGCTTCTCACCTGTCACTCTGTTACGGGCTACAGCGGCGGCGGAAAAAAGATGATCGCTCAGTATGAGGCGGCGGGAGATGACCTGCTTCTTTCCTCTCCCCGTCAGTACGGTATCTCTCAGTCTCACAAGCATCTTCCTGAGATGGCGAAGGTATCCGGCATTGAAAATGCTCCTGTATTTTCTCCCATTGTTTCGAATTTTTATTCAGGAATGGAGGTAACAGTTCCTCTCTTTGCAAGTCAGCTTAATAAGGGAAAAACTATTGAGGATATAAAGTCTGTATACAGAGAGCTTTACTGCGGACCTGTTGTGAAATATGCCGAGGCGGGTGACGAGGGCGGATTCCTTTCCGCTACTGCTCTCAGCGGTAAGGATTCAATGGAAATATCCGTTTATGGAAATGAGGAAAGAATAATTCTTGTGTCAAGATATGACAATCTTGGTAAAGGCGCGTCAGGTGCGGCTGTTCAGTGCTTCAACATAATGCACGGCATTGACGAAACACTTTCGCTTGAATTATAAGATCATTATATAATTGTAACAAAATTGATTTTGGCAGCAATATTTTGGCGTTTTATGTTTGACTTTGTATATGAAATATAGTATAATATATTGAATATGTTTAGGTCCGCCAAAAAGTGCGGAAACGGAGACAAAAATGAAGTTTACTACAGGCGGCGTTTGTGCCGCAAAAGGATATAAGGCAAGCGGCATCCACTGCGGCATACGCAAGAATCGCACTAAGAGAGATCTTGCGCTTATCGTAAGCGAGATCCCCGCGGCGGCAGCTTGCACATGCACTCGTAATCTTGTTAAGGGTGCTCCCCTTACTGTAACTAAAAATAACATTTCCGACGGCTATGCTCAGGCAGTTATCTGCAACAGCGGCAATGCGAATACATGCAATGCCAACGGTATAGAAATAGCCGAAGGAATGTGCGCTCTTGTTGAGAGAGAGCTTGGAATAGATGCAAAGAATGTTGTGGTTGCATCCACAGGCGTTATCGGTCAGCCCCTTTCCCTTGAGCCTATCGACCTTGGAATGAAGGCGCTGTGCGAAGGACTTGATAATAGCGAGGATGCGGCAAATGCTGCAGCCGAGGCTATTATGACAACAGATACAGTTAAAAAGGAAGTTGCCGTAGAGTTTGAATGCGGCGGAGTTACGTGCAGAATGGGCGGTATCGCTAAGGGTAGCGGTATGATCCATCCCGACATGGCTACAATGCTGGTGTTTATCACGACCGACTGCGCTGTCTCCCCCGAGATGCTTCAGAAGGCGCTGAGCGCCGACATAAAGGACTCCTTCAATATGGTGTCTGTTGACGGCGACACTTCAACCAACGATATGGTCGCCCTCCTTGCTAACGGCATGGCAGGCGGCAAGATGATAGAGAGCGAGGGCGAGGATTATGACATCTTCTGCCGTGCGCTTGCTATGATAACAAGAACGCTGTGCAGAATGATCGCCTCCGACGGAGAGGGCGCAACAAAGCTTATGGACTGTAAGGTAAGCGGTGCTGTAAGCGTTGAGGCGGCAAAAACCGTTGCCAAGAGCGTTATCTGCTCTTCTCTTCTCAAGGCGGCAATGTTCGGAGCCGACGCCAACTGGGGCCGCGTTCTCTGCGCTATCGGATATTCCGGTGCCGAGGTGGATATAACCAAGGTCGATGTGGATTTCAGCAGCGAGGCAGGCACTGTGGCAGTATGCAGAAACGGCGCAGGCATTGAGTTTGACGAGGACGTTGCAAAGAAGGTCCTCAGCGAAAAGGATATATTCATTCTTGTAGGTCTTAATGACGGAGAAGCTGAGGCGGAAGCCTGGGGCTGCGACCTGACCTACGACTACGTAAAGATCAACGGAGATTACAGAACATGACATCAAAGGCCGAAACACGACTGAGCGCGGCACTTACAAGCGAGGTGCTGACTCAGGCTCTTCCAAATATTCAGGAATATAAGGACAAGATCGTTGTTATCAAATATGGCGGCAACGCTATGATCAACGAGCAGTTAAAGGACGCCGTAATGGGTGATATAGTCCTTTTGTCTGCTATTGGTATCAAGATCGTTCTGGTTCACGGCGGCGGACCCGAGATCACCGATATGCTTTCCAGAGTTGGCAAGAAGAGCGAATTTGTGGGCGGTCTCAGAGTTACCGATAAGGAAACTGTTGATATCGTCCAGATGGTGCTTTGCGGTAAGGTAAATAAAAGCCTTGTTTCCCTCATTGGAAGGAAAGGCGGAAAGGCTATCGGTCTTTGCGGACTTGACGGCGGAATGATCAAGGCAGAATGTGCCAAGCCCGAGCTTGGATTCGTTGGTAATATAACATCAGTCGACACAGCTCCTATACTCGACGTTCTCGAGAAGGGGTATATTCCCGTTATTTCAACCGTGGGCTGTGACGACGAAGGCAACGCGTATAATATCAATGCCGACACAGCGGCGGCAATGATCGCAGGAGCTATGGATACCGAGTCTCTCATAATTATGACAGATACTCAGGGCGTGCTTCGCGATAAGGACGACCCGTCCACATTAATATCTAAAATATATGTTTCCGATACTCTCCGTCTGGTGAATGAAGGAATAATCTGCGGCGGCATGATCCCTAAGGTCAATTGCTGTAAAGAGGCGATACGCCGCGGTGTTGAAAAGGTCTTTGTCATCGACGGCAGGGTTCCTCATTCTATTCTTATCGAGATAATGACAGATGAAGGTCTGGGAACGATGTTTGTCCGCGGCTGACGCGGCACCTCAAACTGCATCCCGGATGCAGTTTGATTTGTATATACCCGAAAAAGGAAATTATTATGACTATTACAAATAAAGACAAGACCTACGTTGCAGGAACGTACGGCAGATTTCCTCTTGAGATCGAGAGAGGATGCGGAGCCCGACTCTGGGACACAGCGGGCAAGGAATATATAGATATGGGCGCAGGCATCGCCGTTAATACCTTCGGCTATTGCGACAGCGTGTGGGCTGATGCGGTAAAGGCGCAGGTGGATAAGCTTCAGCACACCTCCAACCTTTACTATACAGAGCCCTGTGCCCGTCTTGCAGAGCTTCTCTGTCAGAGAACAGGCATGAAAAAGGTGTTTTTCTCCAACTCCGGCGCCGAGGCAAACGAATGCGCCATCAAGGTTGCAAGAAAATATGCCTTTATGAAAAACGGTAATGAGGAAAAGAGCAATATCATCACCCTGAGAAACTCTTTCCACGGCAGAACTGTTACAACTCTTGCGGCTACAGGCCAGGATACCTTCCATACAGATTTCGGTCCCTTCCCCGAAGGTTTTGACTATTGCGAGGCAAATAATTGCAAGGAGCTTGAAAGACTTGCTTCAACAGGCGA
The DNA here is from genome assembly GCA_017481265.1 of Clostridia bacterium. GTDB lineage: Bacteria > Bacillota > Clostridia > Oscillospirales > CAG-272 > RUG11130. The sequence goes on along the minus strand of JAFUPK010000018.1, from coordinate 4,971 downwards.
ATTTTGCGCTATCATGATGGAAACGGTCCAGGGCGAGGGCGGAGTCAATGCTTTAACAGAAGAATTTGTCCACCTTGCGGCAGAGCTTTGCGAAAAGTACGATATGCTCCTTATTTTCGACGAGGTTCAGGCGGGTAACGGCAGAACAGGTAAGCTCTATTCTTATATGCACTACGGTGTATCCCCCGACGTCGTTTCCACAGCAAAGGGCCTTGCGGGAGGACTTCCCATGGGAGCAACAATGCTTTCCGAAAAGGTTGAAAATGTTCTCACTCCCGGCTCTCACGGATCAACATTCGGCGGTAACCCCGTTTGCGCGGCGGGCGCTGTCAGCATAGTTGAAAGACTTACAGACGAGCTTATGGACGGCGTTCTCAGAAAGGAACAGCTAATAAGAGAACGTCTTGCACAGTGTAAAAACGTCCTCAGCGTAACAGGCAAAGGACTTATGCTTGGAATTGAGTGTACAAAGGCGGGCCGCGACGTTGCAAACGAAGCGCTTGACCGCGGACTTCTGGTGCTGACAGCAAAAAATAAGGTGCGTCTTGTGCCTCCACTTAATATTTCCGATGCAGATATTATAGCTGCACTTGATATTCTTTGTGATATTATCGACTCCTGAAAGGAATAATATTTGATGAAACATCTCATGCGTCTCTCCGAGCTTTCCAAAAAGGAAATAATGGAGATCCTCAATTTTGCAGATCAGCTCAAATTTGAGCGAAAAAATAATATAAAGCATAAAATTCTCAAGGGAAAAACTCTCGGAATGCTGATGACCAACCCCGCATCCGGCACAAGAGCCTCCTTTGAGGTAGGTATGTTTGACCTGGGCGGTCATGCACTTATGCTTTCTCATAACGGTCTTGCAACAGACCGCTGGGACAGCGTTTCCGACCTGGCGGCAGTTCTTACAAGATTTGTAGACTGTATCGCAATAAGAACAGATTCTCAGGAAGAGGCGGAAGCCTTTGCCGTGGGAAGTATAGTTCCCGTTATCAATGCAAAAACTGACAAGGCAAACCCCTGTCACGCTCTTGCTGATCTGATGACAATCCGCGAATATAAAGGCTCCTTCGAGGGCAGAAAATTCTGTTGCGTGGGAAGCGGCGGCGCCGCAAACTCTATAATCGTGGGTGCACTTAAAATGGGAATGGACGTATCCGTTGCCTGCCCCGCATCTCATATGCCTGATGAATGCGTTCTTGAAATGGGACGTGAATTCGGAAGACTTGCTGTGACGGAAAGTGTCGCAGAGGCAATAGACGGTGCGGATGTTGTCCATATTCAGGAGTGGACAAGACCTGAGGATAACGGATATACAGTGGATAGCGAAATGATGGAAGCAGCAAAGGCTGACGCTATCGTGCTCCATTGTCTGCCCGTTCATCGCGGAGCGGAGATAACAGAGGATGTTCTCGATGCTCACCACGCCGAGATCTATGATCAGGCGGAAAACAGACTGCACGCTCAGAAGGCAGTCATTGCAAAATTGCTTACAAAAGAAAATAATTAACACGAACTTGCAAAGTCAGAAAGGTGTGGTTTATTAAATGAAAAAAGCTTATCTAATTCTCGACGGCGGCCGCGTATTTGAAGGCTACAGCTTTGGCGCAGAGACAAGCGCTCTCGGTCAGTTGGTATTCAATACAAGCGTTGTCGGTTACCTTGAGGCGATCACTGAGCCTGCATATAAGGGGCAGATCCTTCTGCAGACCTTCCCTCTTATAGGAAACTACGGTGTTATCCCTTCCGATCTCGGTGATGAATGCACGATCTCAGGCTATGTGGTTCGTGAATGGTGTGATAACCCCTCCAACTTCCGCTGTGAGGGAGACCTTGACACATATCTCAGAAGCGCAGGCGTTCCCGGTATCTGGGGAGTTGATACAAGAGAGCTTACAAGACTTATCCGCGAAAACGGTGAGATGAATGCAATGATCGCGCCCGAGATCCCTGAGGACGTGAGCGTTATTGCAACATATAAGGCTGTAGACGCGGTAAAGAGCGTTTCCGTAAAGGAAAAGAAGGTGTACGCGGCAGAGGGAGAGAAGAAATACAGCGTTACTCTCGTTGACTACGGTACAAGACCTGCAGTTATCGCCGACCTTACAAAGCTTGGTTGTGAGGTAACAGTTGTACCCTACAATACCAAGGCTGAGGATATCCTTGCCGGCGCTCCCGATGCAGTAGTTCTTTCCGAGGGTCCCGGCGATCCTAAGGACAATCCTGAATGTGTTGAGGAGATCAAGAAGCTTATGGGTAAAACAGTAATCTTCGGAATCGGCCTCGGTCATCAGATGCTTGCCCTTGCTAATGGCTGTGATACATTTAAAATGGGTCACGGACACAGAGGCGGCAACCAGCCCGTCAGTGAGCTCTTCGGAACTCATACATGGATCACAACTCAGAACCATAGCTACGCAGTTGACCCTGCTACAGTTAAAGCTCCCGCAGTTGTGACAATGGAAAATACTAACGATAAGACCTGCGAGGGTATCGAATATGAAGGACTGAAGGCATTCTCCGTTCAGTTCTGCCCCGAAACAGCTTGGGTACCTCTTACGCCCAATGCTCTCTATGAAAAGCTGATGAATCTTATGGATAAGGAGAACTGATATGCCGCTTGATAAAAGTATTAAGAAAGTATTGATGATCGGCTCAGGCCCTATAGTTATCGGCCAGGCTGCAGAGTTTGACTACGCAGGCGCGCAGGCTTGCCGCGTGCTTAAGAACGCAGGCGTTAACGTTGTTCTTGTAAACAGCAACCCTGCTACTATTATGACAGACAACGCTCTTGCAGACGAGATCTACCTTGAGCCCCTTACAGCAGAAACAATTAAAAGAATTATCGAAAAGGAACGCCCCGACAGTATGCTTGCAGGACTTGGCGGACAGACAGGTCTTACTATCGCGATGCAGCTTTCTAAGGAAGGCTACCTTGAAAAGGCAGGCGTCAGACTTCTCGGTACAAGCGCCGAGGCTATCGACCGCGCTGAGGACAGACAGATGTTCAAGGATACAATGGCGGAGATCGGTCAGCCCGTTATCCCCTCCGATATCTCAACAACAGTTGAAGGCTGTATCGAGGTTGCTAACAGAATAGGCGGCTATCCCGTTATCGTTCGTCCCGCATTCACTCTCGGCGGCGGCGGCGGCGGTGTTGCTTATAACGAAGAACAGCTCCGTATTATCGCAAGAACAGGTCTCGACACCTCTCCCATCACTCAGGTACTTATCGAAAGATATATCGCAGGATGGAAAGAGATCGAGTTTGAGGTTATGCGCGACAGCGCTAACAACTGTATCGCTATCTGTTCTATGGAAAACGTTGACCCCGTAGGCGTTCATACAGGCGACTCCATCGTTGTTGCTCCCGCAATGACACTTTCCCCCGTTGAATTCCAGATGCTCCGTAAAGCATCTCTTGATATAGTATCCGCCCTCGGCATCGTAGGCGGATGTAACTGCCAGTTTGCACTTAACCCCAATTCCCTTGAGTATGCGGTTATCGAGGTAAACCCCCGAGTTTCCCGTTCCTCCGCACTTGCTTCCAAGGCAACAGGCTATCCCATTGCTAAGGTAACATCTCAGCTTGCTCTGGGCTATACTCTCGATGAGATCAAAAACGAGATCACAGGTAAGACCTGTGCTTGCTTCGAGCCTACAGTTGACTATTGCGTTGTTAAGTTCCCCAAGTGGCCCTTTGAAAAGTTTATAAACTCCAGCCGTAAGCTGGGACCCCAGATGAAGGCAACAGGCGAGGTCATGTCCATCGCTCCTTCATTTGAAATGGCAATTATGAAGGCTGTCCGCGGAGCAGAGATATCCGTTGACACTCTCAATATGAAGCCTAAGTTTGACCTTCCTCTCAGAGAAAGACTTGCAGCTCAGGACGACCTCCGCCTCTTTACAGTATTCGAGGCAATAAAGAGCGGTATGTCCTTCGACGAGATCTTTGAGATAACCAAGATCGACCGCTTCTTCCTCTCTAAGCTCAAAAAGCTTGCAGACTTTGAAAAGAAGATCGAGAGCGAGGGACTTTCCGATGAGGATTATTACCTTGGTAAGAAGCTGGGCTATACAGATACAGCACTTGCACGTATCTCCGGACGCGAAAACCTGCCCGAAAGCCAGCCTGTTTATAAAATGGTTGATACCTGCGGCGCGGAGTTTGCGGCTGAAACACCCTATTTCTATTCCACATTTGATCGTGAGTGCGAATCCCTTGCATTCCCTAAGAGCGGTAAGCCCGTTATAATGGTTCTTGGCTCAGGTCCTATCAGAATCGGTCAGGGTATCGAGTTCGACTACTCCTCTGTTCATTGCGTTTGGACTCTTAAGGAGCTTGGATATGACGTTGTTATCGTAAATAACAACCCCGAAACAGTTTCAACAGACTATGATACAGCCGACAGACTGTATTTCGAGCCCCTCAATCCCGAGGACGTTATGAGCATCATCAAAACAGAGAAGCCCATCGGCGTTGTTGTAGCCTTCGGCGGACAGACAGCTATCAAGCTTACAAAGTTCCTTGATGAAAACGGTATTCAGATCCTCGGCACCTCTGCCGACGGTATCGACCGCGCTGAGGACAGAGAGCGCTTTGATGCACTTCTTGAGGAATTCAATATCCAGAGACCTAAGGGACGCGGTATTAAAACAACAGACGAAGCGCTTGAGGCGGCAAACGACCTCGGCTACCCTGTTCTTCTCCGTCCCTCCTACGTTATCGGCGGTCAGAATATGACTATCGCACACGACGACGATGACGTTAAGCAGTATATGAATATCATCCTTTCAACAGGTATTGAAAACCCCGTGCTTGTTGATAAATATATGATGGGTACGGAGCTTGAGGTAGACGTTATCTCCGACGGTCGCGACGTTCTCATCCCCGGTATCATGCAGCACGTTGAGCGTGCAGGTGTGCACTCCGGTGACTCCATCGCAGTTTATCCTCCCTTCAGC
>JAFUPK010000017.1 GCA_017481265.1 Clostridia bacterium | reverse complement strand
GGATATCTTCACGATAAGTCCTCAATTCATTTGTAAATTCACATTGCAACAGTTCGTTCCCCAAATCTAAAAACCAAAATTTTGATGATTCTTGCCCTTGATTTTGCCCTTATAATCTTTCGGGATAAGGGTAAAACGGCGTAACACCGTACGATGGGATGAAATGAGTTGTTTGCGGAAAATCCTTTATTTAAGGCGGTTTTAGAGCATTTTACTATGTGTTATGAACAGCCAATAACATCTCAAAAAATCTTGCTATTCAAATCACAGTTTTATTGACATTCCCGGAAATGCAAAACTCAAATATCAATGCCCCGAAAAATGGTGTTGATACTTGACCCAAATAAAAATGCTACCGCAAGGTCAGTAGTCTGGGTTTATTTTCAAACTTATGACCTTTTGGTGTTTCTGTATCAAACACCGAAGGTCCATTTTGACTTTTGGGGATGACTATTATACAGAAAAAAGTGTTTCATACGAAGGTCTGATACGTACTCGCCATTGTGATTATGGCTTGTGCCGCCGCTTTTACCGCTAAAGCCGATTTCGGTATGTCGATGGTGGTTGCTCCCGCGTATATCCTTCATATGAAGGGGTCTGAACTTATCCCATAGTTTTCCTTCGGCGTAGCTGAGTACTTTTTTCAGGGTGTCCTTGTTCTCATAACTATAACCGTTATGAAACGTTTTAAGCTTTCCTGTCTTTTCTCTTTCGTGACCGCGGTCATCTACAGAACGCTCCTTGACATTGCCATGAACGTTATCGCAACACTCCCCGACAGCCACTTTGCCATAAGAGCAGTGTGGATTTCTTAGGTACTGTGCTCTGCCCATTTGCGCTTTCGCTGTTCTTCCATACATATATCTCGTACGAAGCGCGGGATGATTTGAAGTTTATGAAAGATACTGCTTTACATAAATGATAAAAGATGATATACTATAGATGAAATACTGAATACGGAGGAATCACCATGATAATTAAAACAAGTATAGAATATCTCAGAGACCCCTTTATCCTTCTTCATGACGGTGTATATTATGCTTACGGAACAGGGGTTATAAACGATGACTGGAACAATACCGTTTGGGCGTGCTACAAGAATACGAGCGGCAGGCTCGACGGCGAATGGTCGATGACGGAAGATCTCGTCTACGTGGATCCTGAGTATGCCGTGAAGAACCACTGGGCTCCCGAGGTACATAAATATAAGGATGGCTTTTATATGTTTGCTACCTATTATTCCTCAAAAACAGAGCATAAGGGCTGTGCGATCCTTAAAAGCGCCAGCCCCGAAGGACCCTTCGTACAGATCTCGGACGGACACGTGACTCCATCCGATATAGACGCCATAGACGGAACTCTTTACGTTGACCGCGAGGGTCAGCCGTGGATGGTCTATGTTCATGAGTGGAGCTGTACCGATGACAAGGTGGGACGTATGTGCGCGGCAAAGCTGTCGGACGACCTTACACATTTTGTAAGCGAGCCTGTTGAGCTGTTCCGTGCTGATGACCCAAGCTGGGCAGACGGCGAGGTCACAGACGGATGCTTCCTTCTTGATGCCGCTGACGGAGCGCTTTTCATGCTTTGGTCTAACTTCTGCGTTGACGGATACTGTGTCGGTATAGCAAAAAGCGCCGACGGTAACATCCTCGGTCCGTGGGAACAGCAGGATGAGCTTCTGTTTTCGAAGAAGACCACAGGTGAGTATGGCGGAGGTCATGGCATGATCTTCCGCGACACTGATGGTACCCGTTATCTCAGTGTTCACTCTCCTAACTCTCCGAACGAAAATGGCGGTGAAAGAACTCTGCTGCTCAGTATAGCTGAAGAAAGCGGTACACTTTTAGTCAAATGATTATTTGATGATAAGTGTGCAATGTGGTTGAGCGTTGACAAGTGTGTGTCCGTTTTCCTCCATATAAGTATCGAAGTGTACAAAATGAATACAATAGTGGAGAAAAATTCTGCATTTGTGTAGTATAATATATAATAAGGTGTTACCTTAACAAAAGCAAAGGAGATTCAAAAAATGAAAACAAACAGGATCATTTCATTTATTCTTGCCATAATGATGGTGGCAAGCATGATCCTCGTAGGTACAACTGTATCTGCAGAAGAAGTATCCCCGTACACCGACGTAAAGGTAAAGCGCTGGAGCTTTGCTGACATCATGTACGTTACGGAAAACGGACTTATGAACGGTACAGGCGAGGGTATTTTTGCTCCTGCGGAGACTATGACCCGTGCAATGGTCGTAACCGTTCTCTACAGACTTCAGGGCGAGCCCGAGGTAGATTATTCCACTAAGTCCAAGGACGTAAAAGAGGGAAAGTGGTTTACAAATGCTGTAATATGGGCGGCTGAGAAGGAAATAGTCAACGGTGTTGGCGACAACAAGTTCGCTCCTATGGAGACTATCACCAGAGAGCAGCTTGCTACTATCATCATGCGCTATGCTCCTACTGAGTATATCATTACAAATGAAACAAAAGACATCACAGGATACGCTGACTACAAGAGAGTCCACGAATATGCCCGTGAGGCTCTTTCATGGGCTAACGCGATCGGACTTATCACAGGCGTGACCGAGGATACACTTGCACCTCGCGAGGGCGCAACAAGAGAGCAGTTTGCGGCTATCCTCAGACGCTTCAAGGAATACGATAAGTTTGAGTATATGCTCGCATACACCGCACCTAAGGGATTCAGCACATACACCGAGAAGGAATATCCTCTCGTAACGGACGCTGATGTTTATGTAGCGGTAGACGGTAATGACGCAAACCCCGGTACACTTGATAAGCCCGTTAAGACCTTCGCAAAGGCTAAGGAGCTTGTACGCGAGCTTAAGAAGACTGCAACAGACGAGATCAAGGTAGCATTCAAGGCAGGTAACTACGGCAGCCTTGACAACCTTCAGTTTACCGCTGAGGACAGCGGTACAGAGGCTGTTCCGATCACATATTGCGCATACGGCGACGGAGACGTTATCTTCTCTAACGGACATCTTATCTCCGAAAGTGAATTCAAGGCTCTTGATGATGCTGAAAAGGCACTTTTCGATGAAGAAGCACGTGACTTCATCAAGAAGGTAGACCTCAACGGTGAGTTTGACGAGCTTAAGAACAATAACGTGCTCTTCTCCTCCACAGGCGTTTGCTGGGAGGCAAGATTCCCCAATAAGAAATCTGACGGCATTGATATGTTCTATTCCGACTTCACCACCCGTGTTGAGGAAGAGGGCAAGGAGGAGTGGCAGTATGATAAGCTCCAGCTTCAGTCACTTGTTCGCAGTATTGCAAACAAGTTTACCACATACGACGGACTCAAAATAACCGGTATGTTCCGTACAGGCTGGCTCCACGACACATTTGCTACAAAGGCATACGACAGAGAAACAGGTATTCTTACTCTCGACTTTGAGAACAGCGGATTTGAAAACGGCTATTCTATCAAGGATTTCTGTCTCGCATTCGAGGACAGAATGGATGACACAATCTTCTTCCACAACCTCGCAGAGCTTATGGATGCAAAGGGCGAGTATTGGTTTGATAAGAATACAAAGCAGCTTTACGTTTATGCACCCGAAGGCGATTACGCTATCAGCCGTTCAGGCACATTCATGACCCTCAGCGAGGACGCAGATTACATCAGCTTTGTAGGTCTTGAGTTCAACTGCTCTACTGCTAATGCTATCGAGAGCCACGGTGATCACATCACCTATAAGCTTTGCACCTTCGGTAACGTGGCGGGAGATGCTGTCATCCATGCTGAAAAGGTCAACAACTTCCTTGCAAGTGAGTGTGAGTTCTATAACTTCGTAAGCGTAGGTATCGATCTCCGCTCCGATGCTAACAAGCAGACTCTTGAGAGCGCAAACAACGTAATCGACAACAACTACTTCCACGATTTCACACTTCCTCAGTACTTCGACGGCAGTGCTATCATCATCACTAAGGATATCAAGGCTAAGATCTCTCACAACTACTTCAAGAACGGCGGTCACTCTGCTATTCGTTTCAACGAGAACATCGAAAGTGAGTTTGAGTACAATATTTTCGACAACATGATGATGACTACCGCTGACTTCGGTGCTGTCTACACATGGCACGCTGAGGCTTGGCGCGGTAACAAGATCCGTTACAACCTCTTTATGAACTTTGTAGATGGTGCTAAGTACGGTATCTACCTTGACGACGGTACCGCAGGTCAGGAGGTATACGGAAATATCTTCTATAACGTTAAGGGACAGAACATCGTATTTAACGGCGGACGTGACAATGTAGTACACGACAATGTATTTATCGAGTCTGCTTGGTTTACCTGGAATGCGGGACTTTACGGACTTATTCAGGACGGAACTCCCGAGGAGATCGTAAACCATGCTAACTACACTTACCTTATGGGTGCTATGGTCAAGGAAGGCGAAGAGGGCTATGAGCTTTGGAAAGAAAAGTGGCCCATTATGTACGCTTACCATACCGATGCATCCAAGGTCGGTGAGGTAGAGTGCCTCTATACTACAGTTCACTACCTTACCAACAACTATTCCTTCGGAAACTTAGGTATCACCGTTGATGAAAACGGTGAGGCTTCCTTCGGTGAAATGGGAAGACTTTTCGGTCAGTTCTGTAAGAACAACCGATCCTACGATACTGATGTGAACCCGATCTTCGTGGATCCCACACACGGTGATTACAGCATCCGCGAGGACGTTGACTTCCTCGACAACCACTTCAAAGAAATGGGCAGATATTGATGTATTTAAAAGAGACACGCTTCAATTTGAGGCGTGTCTCTTTTTTAGAGTATAACGTAAAAGTGAAAAAGTGCATATATCTGATAGACTTTTGTATGTTTTTATGCTATAATAAAACAAAGTATTAGGCTGTTTGCCTAAAAATAAGATTTCGAGGAGAAAAATATGAAAAGGGTATTATCTTTTGTCCTTTGTGTCCTTATGCTGACAGGCGTGCTCTTTGTCGGCACAGCGGCAGCCGAGGAATCGCCCTATAAGGATGTAAAAACGGGGCGCTGGAGCTATGCGGACATCATGTACGTTACCGAAAAGGGACTTATGAACGGCACCACGGCGGACAAGTTTGCTCCCGCAGAAACTATGACCCGTGCCATGGTCGTAACCGTTCTCTACAGACTTGAGGGCGAGCCTGAGGTTCAGTATCAGCCTGTCTTCAAGGATGTAAAAGAGGACAAGTGGTTTACCGATGCCGTGATCTGGGCGGCAGAGAACAAGATCGTTAACGGAGTTGAAACGGGTAAGTATGCTCCCATGGAAAACGTGACCCGCGAGCAGCTTGCAACGATCATCAAACGTTACTCCGATTACAAGCTTATTATCACCGATGCTGCAGCCGATATAACGGGTTACGCCGACTACAAGAGAGTCCACGATTATGCAAAGGAAGCGCTTTCATGGGCGAATGCTGTGGGACTTATCACAGGTAAGACAGAGGACACTCTTGCGCCTCGTGAGGGAGCAACAAGAGAGCAGTTCGCGGCGATCCTCAGACGCTTTACGGAGTACGATTTTGAGTATATACTCAAGTACAACACTCCCTCAGGCTACAGCACCTATACAGAGAAGGAGTATCCTCTCGTTACCGATGCGGACATCTACGTAGCGGTTGACGGTGACGACTCCAACGCAGGAACACTTGACGCACCTATTGCAACCTTCGAGCACGCTGTCGAACTTGTACGCGAGCTGAAGAAGACGGCAACAGACGAGATCAAGGTCGCATTCAAGGCAGGAAACTACGGCAAGATGAACGTAACTCTCACCGAAGAGGACAGCGGAACAGAATCCGTGCCGATCACATACTGCGCATACGGCGACGGAGACGTTATCTTCCAGAACGGTATTACAATTACCAAGGATATGTTCAAGGATATCGAGGATGCTGATCGCGCATACTTCACCGACAAGTACGAAGCAGACATCAAGAAGGTTGATCTTTCCGGACTTCTTACTGACGGTGACGTTATCTCAAAGAACTCACAGCTTGTAAACAACGGTCAGCGCATGAATCAGGCGCGATTCCCCAACAAGACTACTATGGGATACAGTGAGACCTTCCTTACCGACCCCGTTGACGGTCGTGATGACTGGACTGTTACTCTTAATAACCCCGTAGCTATTAACAAATTTAAAAATTACCACACCTTTGAGAATACTGAGATCATCGGATACCTCGCTCAGCCTTATATGTGTAATGCTCAGGAAATTGCATCCTACGATCCCGAGACCAAGATAATCACCTTTACAACCGGTGCATATCAGGGAACGAACAACTTTACAAACCAGTTTACGTTCTTCTCCAATATTTCCGAGGAGCTTGACTGCGTGAACGAGTACTGGGTGGATGTTGATTCCAAGACTCTCTACGTTTACGCCCCCGACACAGATTATGTTCTCACCACAAGAGATCTTTACGTAGACTGTAAGGCTGACTACGTAAGCTTCGTCGGTTTTGAGTTCTGCGGTTCTACGGGCGAGTTCTTCCACGTTGAGGCAGACCACGTAACCGTAAAGCTTTGCGATATGTACGTTGGCGGCGGCCTTATGGCGCTGAGAGTAAAGGGTACGTACTTTACGCTTTCCGAGTGTGAGCTTTCTAACCTTGCAGGCGGCGGAATCCTTCTTGAGGATGAGCTTGAGAAGGTAAACGAGATCATCCCCAACGGAAGCTTGATCGACAACAACTCTATCCACGATTACCTCTTAAAGTACAAGGTATATCTTCCTGCTGTACGCTTATTCAATACAGTAGGCGTTAAGGTAAGTCACAACGAGTTCTACAACTCCACACACAGTGCTGTCCAGTACGGACACGTAGCCGAGGGTAACGCGTACCTCAAGGCATACGGCGGCGGACGCGGTATCGACAACATTATCGAGTATAATGTGTTCCATGATCTTCTTGAGTGGTCCGGTGACTGCGGAGCTATATATTCTGACAGATCCGTTGTAAACCGTGACAATGTTGTAAGGTATAATATATTCTATAATATGGATACCAAGTGTGGCGCACAGATGGGAATTTATTACGGCGATGCTGTTGCAGGTCAGCAGGTGTACGGTAACGTATTCTATGAGGCGGGAACCGAGGCTATCCGCTCCGACGGACGTGATAATATAATTCGTGACAACGTGTATATCGAGGGCGGTGACAGTTGTTGTCTTTACTACGGTACAAAGTACCGCGGTATGTACATCGGCGATGATGAGTATTCTTACGATAACTTAACAGGCTC
>JAFUPK010000016.1 GCA_017481265.1 Clostridia bacterium | reverse complement strand
CCAGCCTACGGCTGCACAAAAAATTATGAAACAAACACGTGTCTGCGAAGCAGACAAAAATCGGACTTTTGATTTTTAGTGTTTGTTTGCGCGTGAAATCGCTGAAGTTTCGGTTAAAACTATTTGAACTTTCACGCTAATCTCTCCTGTATTGTTAATATGCGTTTGAAAACGTGCGACAGTTTAACCGACGTCACGTTCCTGGGCATACAGCCAGTCAAGAATGGAAATATCCTCGCTGTTTATGAAGCTGTCGCATATCAAGTGACCGACTCCGCTTGTTTCCCTATAGGTTACGTACTTCGCTCCGTTTTCCAAAAGCGTGTTGTAAACTCTACGGTTGTAATCGCCGTCGGAATATATGTCGTCATTATCGTAGACTATACAGATGGGGGTGACAAGCATATCTTCGGTCATTCCCATGACAATTTCCTTACCGTCTCCCCCCGTTGCATAGGTCAGACCAACACCTGCAACAGGGACAGCCGCAGATACCTTTCCGGGGTATCTGCTCATAAGCTCCCACGTACCGTTTCCGCCCATAGAATGTCCCATCACGTACTGCCGGCTCATATCCGTGCTGTAACGTTCATTTACATAATCTATAAGGGCTGCGATCTTATCTATCTCTTCGCCTGTCCACCATTTTCTGATGGGGCACTGCGGCGCAACTACGATACTGTCAAAGGCGGGGCTATATGGATTGGTGAAACACTTGGCAACAGCATCGAGCTGGAGCCAGTTATTCTTTCCCTGCTTTCCGTTGCCGTGGAGGTACACCAAAAGCGGATACTCCTCATTCTCGTTATAGTTTTCGGGAAGGTAGATGCGGAACAGTATCGGAACCTCGGGACCGTCATCGCAGTAAAGGAAATCTTCCTCCATTACAAAGGATTCGAATCTTGCGTTCTTGTAGATAAAGGAGCTGATCATTCCTGCGATCTTCGATATCTCCGCACGTGTTGCTGTCGATGAAGGATTGAAGCATCCGTTTTCGTCACCGACAAAAACTCCGGCAATTCTGAGGCTGTCGACCTGTTCTCCCGCCCAATCGGGGATCAGCTTTGCATCTGTAAAGCTTTCTATGAGGGGTCTGTTGGGAAGAGGCAGGTTTTTACTTGCCATAAAGCGACCGATAAACACTGCGAGCTCGTCCCGCTTAACGGGTGCATTCGGGCGGAATGTGTTATCGGGATAGCCTGTTGTAAGCTCTGTATTTATCGCCCACACTATGCTGTCGGCGTACCATGCGTCGGCTTTTGTGTCGGTAAATGTGAGACTGTCGGACGTATCAACAGTATCCCCGGAGAGACGGTACAGGACGGTCACAAGTTCTGCACGGGTCATTTGACTTTTGGGCTCAAATATGCTGCTTGATTTTCCCTGCATTAAGCCTTCTTCGTATGCTGTCTTTACGTACTGATAGTACCAGGCATTAGCTTTCACGTCTTTAAACGGGAGCTCATCGGCACTTACCGAAAAAGCAGTTGACGAGAAAAGCAATAAAGCCGTAATGATAATTGAAATCAGCTTTTTCATAGAAATCTACCTTTTTTTTGATATTTATCTCTTTACGCCGCCGAGAGCATGGATGTATGCATCCTCCAGCGTCGGTTCAACTGCTATGGAATCAGTAAGCTGACCGTCGGCAACGTAGCGCACCTTTGCGACACCGTCAACGTAAGCAACTGACGTAACTATCGCGTCTCGCCTTAGCATCGCTTCGTCTTCGGGTGTGCCTGAGTGTTCCCAAAGTTTGCCTTTAATACTGTCGATGAACTCACCTTTGTCTCCAACGTACTTCACCTGCCCCTGCTCCAAAATGCAGATGTTGCGGCAGAGGTTTTCAATGTCTGCTGTGATATGAGTGGAGAAGATGATCGTACGACCCACAGAGATTTTCGACAGCAGATTTAAAAAGTAAAGTCTTTCCTCGGGGTCAAGTCCCGTTGTAGGCTCGTCGATAATGAGCACACGCGGCTCGTCGATTATCGCCTGCGCGATTCCCGCTCTTCTGAGCATACCGCCGGAGTAGTTTCCGAGGCGCTTTCTCTCTTCACCGACAAGTCCGACAGTCTCGATTGCATCTGCTATCTTCGCTTTGCGGACCTTTTTGTCCTTAATGCCCTTCATGATGCAAACATAGTCAAGGAACTCAACGATGTTCAGTCTCGGCATGAGCTTCGTGCTCTGCGGAAGATATCCGAGAGACTTTCTGAACTCGGCACGGTTTGCCTTCAGCTCCTTACCGTCGAAGTATATCGAACCGCCCGTCTGATCCATTACCGTTGCGATGATCCGCATTATCGTCGTTTTACCCGCGCCGTTACGTCCAATGAGACCGAAGATGCCTTCGGGGATCTCAAAGCTGACATTATCAAGCGCCTTTTTCTTACCGAGGGGGTAGATTTTTGTTACATTTTTTATTTCTATCATGTTTATGACCATACCTTTCAGTTTTAGATTGTTGTTCGGTCTGTCCCGCCCAAGCTAAAGTGCGAGGGCGAGTAGACCAAATATGGAAGAAGAGTTATGAACACAGAATTATCGTGTACGGAGCGTTGCCGCGCTTCTTTCGCCTCGATGATTCCATGCTTAGCGGGTAATCAGTCACCGAAGCCACGGTGGAGCTTTTCTCGGCGGAGCATGATGTACGTTGCAACAAGAAGCACCACGCTGATGCCGAAGAAAATGAGTCTGTTGTACGTCCAGGCGTTGTGTATCACGCCGAGCTCGGGGTATTGTTCTGCGATATTGTTAGGAACCGTATCCCCGATAATATATACTGAGATAAAAGGGTCGAATATGCAGTCTTTCGGAGGCAGTGCCCCGCGCTGAATATCCTTGCATCTTCCCTCCGCAGTAAAATGGACAAAAAGCCCCAAAAGTATCGGTAAATAACAGTTACGCGTAAGTACACGCATAAAGCAAATCACAGAGAAGAAAAACAGCAAAGTTACCGCCATAGAGATAACCATATGAATCCTGTAATTCTCTGGAACGTAAAGGGCAAATTTAGTCGGATTTTTACCTGCATAAGGCGTGTAACGGAACAGGAAAACGAACAAGAATGCCGGTACTGCCGTGTAGATAAATGACGTTACTGCCTTGGAGAAAAATAGTTTTGTGGTTCTCATTCCGCAAGTCAGAGACAACTCTATCTCATATTTATTAGGCAGAAGAAACGCGAATATCGGTATCATTATCACCGCAAGGCGAAGCTCCGTCCTATCTATAAAACCGTATTCCTTTGGCGGTACGATCAGCGGTCCCTCAAGGTAAAGATACGTAAAATATACGAGAAGTAGCGTAACCGCAATGAGTAGCGGATAGGTTCTGCGAAGTGAACGAAGATACATATCATCACCCCTTAGATCTTACGTCTGCGTGTGAAGATGTAAGAGATCACTATGCACGCGAGAGATATGCCGAGCAACACTGCAAGCCACATAACAACATCCTCTAAGGTATCACTCAGATATATATTATAACCGTTTGGATATGTATACTTTTCCGTAGCGAACACGGTATCGTAACGAGAAAGGTAAAGGTATGGACCGATCTTCGCGGGAAGGAAGAATCTATAGATCGTGCTGTTAAACGCCCACTGATATCTGAGGGCTCCAAGATATGAGAACACTACGCCGATGCTTCCGCCGATAGCAGCAAGCACACCGCTTTCGAGAACAGTACCGATAGCGTATGTAGCTGTGGTAAAAAGGATAATAACGGGAAGCTGGCAGCCTGCCACAAGGCGAAGGATTACTTTTGTTGAGTCAAGTATGTACTCTTTAAGTGTATGGAAGGGCCAAGGCTCAATGAAGTTATCGGGTTTTCCCGTAAAGTTTGCAACCCCGCCGCGGGTGAAGAAATAATAATGTACGCTGAAGAAGCTGAATATAAACATCACTGTGAAAAGAATCGTGAAAAGGCCGAGCAAACGTCCGAAGAAGTATGAAGCACTTTTGACCCCTCCGGCTCTTTCTATCTCAAAGAAATTGTCGGTGTAGTCTCCGGTGACGATAGCCATAACGGCAGCCACACACAGACACGGGACAATATACAGCATACTCTTCCTCATCATATTTGAAATCATCTCGTGGTATTTATGATAAGCCAGGACAAAATCCGGTTGCTTATCATTACCGTAGACAATTCCGTTTGCGTTCATAAAGACCATCACAGAAGCGACTATAAGTGCCATCCAGAACAGCGGGGAACGCAATATCCGCTTTATTGTTGTTTTGTAAATTTTAAAAAACATATCTTTCTCCAAGTTTATTTTATCTCTAATCCTACATAAGTCGGTGCTAAGATCACCTTGAGATCTCCCTTGAGTTCTTCAGGGAACGTAAAATCCTTATAAAGTATGTCATGGAAGGTGCAAGGACGGTGTTTCTCACCATAATCGCTTAATGTGGTGTAAATTTTTCCAATGTGATAGATCTCTCCGTTTTTATCAAAGAACACTTCGTCATAATGAACGCACAAAGGTACATTATATGAACAGTTGTGTCTTACTTCAAAAAGAACAGCTGCACGTTCTTGTCCGTCGGGATAAGAACCTCCTCCGGGTTTAAGCGGGCACGCCCAACGTGTTGCCGTAGTCTTTGAATCCCACGTCAAATACTTCGCATAGGCTGTACCGCTGAAGGATTCCGTTTTCACCTCATAGGTAAACTTGTCAAATTTGATCCCCGGCTGGAGTACAACGTAATACCTGTAGTTTGCGGGTACGCCTTCGACCTTACGGGTCTCCGTCTTGATTACGCCTCCGTTTGAATTCAGATACTTTGCTGAAATCGTGAGAGTGAGATTCTTGTCCGTCTGATTCTCAATATTCATAATCATTACGTTAACACCCTTGTAGTCATATTTTTTCTCCTTAACTACAAGCTGACCCGTAGTGGGGATCTCTTCGACTTTTATTGTATTTTCAGGGTCTGTACCGGGAACGTATTTTACTGCTTTCTTAGTATAACGCTCAATAACAGCCGCTGTTTCAGCACGGGTGATATTGGCGTTTGGGTCAAAGCTTCTGTCACTTCTGCCGGTAATGACCTCACCCAAACACATATCGGTAACAGCTCTAATTGCCCATTTTGGGATATCTGCAAGGTCTGTAGGGTAGTTACCGCGATTTGTTATGGGCACTGTAAGTCCTGCGTAAGCGGTATAACGGTAAAGAATAGTTACAAATTCAGCTCTCGTAATATTTGCGTTGGTATCAAAGTATGTGTTTGACTTGCCGTTTACGATACCGTTCTTGTACGCCCATTTTACAGCATCGGTGTACCACTGTCCGCCCTTTACGTCAGTGAAAGGAAGTGTAATTCCCGAAACGGAGGGACTTCCTGCTACGCGGTAAAGAAGGGTTACGCCCATTGCGCGGGTGAGGGACTTATTGGGGGAAAACTTCGTGGTGGAAGTTCCGTTCATGATGCCCTTGTCGGAGACGTAATTCACGCTGGAATAAAACCAGTCGGATGATTTTACATCCTTGAAGGATGCGGCGTTGACGGTGATGACTGTTGTAAACAGCATCACAGCGGATAGGATGATTGAAATTAGTTTTTTCATATTGATGTACCTTATTTGTTTCCCAAATGTAATTAAGATGTATAATACTATATTCAAATCACGTCATGACTGTGATTTATTGGCCTAATTTACGAAAGGCTTGCATTAATACGCTCATTG
>JAFUPK010000015.1 GCA_017481265.1 Clostridia bacterium | reverse complement strand
CCAGCCTACGGCTGCACAAAAAATTATGAAACAAACACGTGTCTGCGAAGCAGACAAAAATCGGACTTTTGATTTTTAGTGTTTGTTTGCGCGTGAAATCGCTGAAGTTTCGGTTAAAACTATTTGAACTTTCACGCTAATGACCATACCTTTCTTTGATTTGTGACGTTTTTTCTCAGTGCTGAGGCTGAGAATAATGCCGACCGACTTTAACGGTGAGGCAGAATTGAGTTTGAAAAAGCTAATGTTCCTTTTAAACGAACGATATTATCAAACTTAATTCCCACGAATAGAAGGAAAAAGCTCCCCCGAAATATGTTACACAACATATTATTCGGGGGAGCTTTTGAATATTACATTATTGGAGCATTGTCTGCACGTATTACTGTGCATCCTCTGCATGAACGTCAACATTACGGATGGCACTGCGGAGGAAACGGATACGAACTTTGTCGCGTCCTGTCTCGATAAGAACAGTCTCATCCTTGATGGAAACGATCTTGCCGATGATTCCGCCTATAGTGGTAACTTCATCACCAACTGTAAGAGAGTCTCGCATAGCCTTAGTCTCCTTCTCCTGCTTCTTCTGGGGTCTGTAAAGGAAGAAGTAGAAAAGAGCGATCATAAGCACGAGCATAATAATGGTCATAAGACCGTTGCCGCCTGCTGCTTCACCTTCAAGAAAATTGAACATCTTTTTTAATACCTTTCATAATTTTTTATTTGTCTATATTATAGTATATTTTTTTGCAGAATTCAATACCAAAGTATGAATTTACTCGGGAATTATGCTTATTTCCCCGCTACTGAGAGATTCAACCTCTCCGTTTTCATATCTGACTATAAGCTTATAGTCCTTTTCAATACCAAGTACAGTTGCACTTCGTATGTTTGCGCCGTTAATCACAGACACTTTTTTACCAAATACAAACAGACGCCGTCTGTAGCCTTCAAACAGCTCTGTGCTGTTCATTTGAGTGTACTTTTTAAGAAAAGTGTCACATATGGCTGCCGCCAATCGAGAGCGAATCTCACCTGCATTTTCGGAATATGGCATGAGTGCACCGGCTATATGCGAAAGCTCACCGAAGCCGTCCTTAGGAGCCAATACATTGATACCGATACCGAGAACAGCGTAATTAAGTCCTCCGTTCTCCATATTGAAGGACGCTTCCGTAAGAATGCCGCATATTTTAAGATTGTTATAAAATAGATCATTGACCCATTTGATGGATGCCCGCTTACCTGTGACCTCCTCTATTGCCTCAGACACAGCCACAGCAGCGCAGGTCGTTATTTTCAGCGCCTCTGTGGCAGGCATAGAGGGTCGGAGCACCATGCTCATGTAGATACCGGTACCCGGCGGAGAATAGAAGCTCTTCCCGGTTCGTCCCCGTCCGGAAAGCTGCGTTTCCGCGATAAATACACTTCCCTCCGGAGCGCCATCCTCTGCAGCCGCCTTGGCAAGATCGCTTGTTGATGCTGTACTTTTGAGAAGCGTGATCGGAAGCTCTCTTTTCAGATATTTTCGCATAAGAGACTCGCTCATATATTTCTCGCCGCACAGCTTATATCCTCTGCCGCTTGTACCTTCGATCAAAAATCCCTCATCTCTGAGCTCGCCTATAGCCTTCCAAACTGCATTACGTGATACTCCAAGCTTCGCAGCTATTTGCTGTCCCGAAGCCTCATGGGATATTGTACGGAATTGCTCGAGTATCTCATCTTTTATCTTGGTTTTCACACTCATATGTTTTTGAACCTCCCTTCAAGTCTTTTCACTGTAAGTACTGCTAATGAAAGCTTAGCTATATCGGGCAAAACAAAGGGGACAACACATACCGAAAGCGATGCTGCAATGCTGTGGAAGGTTGATCCGCTGAGAATAACTAAAGAATAATACACAGTTGCAAAAATGTATAAGACTAAAAGTCCCGCTGCAAAGGATACAGCGATGCTGACAGCAGATCTACCGAAAAGGCGCAAAATCAGGCTGCTGATAAGAATAGAGCCTAAAAAGCCGAGAAGGTAACCGCCTGTAGGACCTGCAAGAACAGCAATACCACCTGAAAAGGCTGAGAATACGGGCAGTCCGAGAACGCCAGCAGATAAGTATATAATATACGAGGTCAAAGCTGTCTTACATCCAAACAAGCCTGCAACCGTAAATACGGCAAAGCTTTGCATAGTAACCGGCGGGGTCGTGGGAACACATATCCATGCGCATACTGCATACAGAGCTGTACACATGGCACATATAGAGCAAAGCCTTGCTTTTTTCATGAATCAACCTTACCTTTCCTTGATCTTAGGTATATTATATCCTGCAAACACAGATTTGTCAACCAACTCAAGACGCATTATGGTGACAAATCAGCTAAAGATCAAAATAATGAGCATACCGTTATTGACATTGGTTTATTATTATGCTACAATTTACATGATAACACGCCGTTTGGCGCTATTTGACCTTGTACAAATACTACTTTGAAAGGACAAAAGATATGATTATTAACAAACCGCCGATGGGGTGGAACTCTTGGAACACCTTCGGCACAGAGATCAATGAAGCCGTGATCCGCGAGACTGCTGAGGCGCTTATTTCAACAGGACTGAAGGATGCGGGTTATGAGTACGTTGTCATCGACGACTGCTGGTCTATGAGAGAGCGCGACGAGAACGGACGAATCGTCGAAAACAGAGAGTTATTCCCCAACGGTATTAAAGCTCTCTCCGATTACATACATTCCCTCGGTCTTAAATTCGGTATGTACTCCTGCGCCGGATACTATACCTGTGCAGGCTATCCTGCAAGCTACGACCGTGAGTTTATCGACGCTGAGACATTCGCCGATTTCGGAGTAGACCTTCTGAAATACGATTTCTGTTGCTTCCCCGAAAACAGCAATCCCCTATACTATTATAACAGAATGGGTATGGCCCTTAGAGCTACGGGCCGTGACATCATATTCTCCGCTTGCAACTGGGGACTTTTCGAATCCCATAAGTGGATGCGTTCTGTTGGTGCTCACATCTACCGTTCCACAGGTGATATAGGCGAGAGATTCTCTTCCGTACGCGATATATCCATGAGTCAGTTTGACAAACTCCAGTACAGCGCTCCCGGATGCTATAACGATGTAGATATGCTCATCTGCGGCATGGACGGTGTCGGAAACGTAGGTCATCCAGGTCTTTGCGGCGATACGGAATACAAGACTCACTTCGCGCTGTGGTGCATGATGGGTTCTCCCCTTATGATGGGCTCTGACATCAGAAGAATACGCCCCGAAACACTGGAGCTTCTGAAGAATCCCGGACTTCTCCGTATAAACGCAGACCCCGAATGCCGCACTCCTATAATCATAGAGTCTCCCAGAAGCCCTATGGTCTACACAATGTTCAAGCATCTTTCCAACAATCAGGTTGCACTTGGTTTCTTCAACTATGCCGACAAGCCCGGTTTTGGTGACATTTGTCCTCATAACATCGGTCTGTCCATTAACAGCGGCTTCGGTCTCAAGCTGACCGACGTCTTCACCGGTGAGACTATTGAGTTCATGAACGACTACATCAAGGCTCCGCTGGCTCCTCACGACTGCAAGGTATTCATCGGCGAATACGTTGAGAAAAACTGAATTACTTACTGAAAGAAAGGATAGTTATTATGTTAGTAAAGACTCCCCCTATGGGTTGGAATTCCTGGAATACCTTCGGTGAGAATATTAGTGAACAGCTCATCATGGAAACTGCCGATGCAATGGTATCCACCGGACTTAAAGACGCAGGATATGAATATATCGTTATCGACGACTGCTGGTCTCTCAGAGAGAGAGACGAAAACGGCGATCTTGTAGCCGACCCGGAAAAGTTCCCTCACGGAATCAAATATCTCTCCGACTATATCCACTCACTCGGACTTAAATTCGGTATGTACTCCTGCTGCGGTCCTCTTACCTGCGCAGGTTACCCCGGAAGCCTTGACAGAGAGTATCAGGATGCAAAATTCTTCGCAAGAAACGGTGTAGATTACCTCAAGTATGACTGGTGCACACATCCTCACAATGTGCAGGGCTGGTCACTTTATAACAGAATGAGAATGGCTCTCAATGCAACAGGACGCGACATCGTTTATTCTGTATGCAACTGGGGTATGGAGGATACCATCAACTGGGCAAGGAAAGTTGGTGCGGATATGTACCGTTCCACCTTTGATATTGCTGACAGCTTTGATTCTATTGTTGATATATTCAATCAGCAGAAGGATAATATGTGTCTCTCAGGTCCCTCATGCTACAACGATATGGATATGCTTGTTTGCGGTATGTACGGCAAGGGCAACGTAGCTCAGGGCGGATGCAATGACACCGAGTACAGAACTCACTTCGCACTGTGGTGTATGCTTTCACAGCCACTTATGATCGGCTGTGACATCCGCAATATGACCGAAGAGACAAGAAAGCTCCTCACCGACGCCGCACTCATTGCCATTGATCAGGACCCCGCTGTAAGACCGCCGATCCGTCTCGCAAGCAACAACCCTGAAAGTCATCCCTGTCTCTTCAAGCACCTTGCTGACGGCGAATATGTATTCGGTAAATTTAACCTGACCGACAGCGATTGTGAGTGGTCTCCGATCTTCCTTTCCGACATTGGTTTTTCTTCAAACGATGGCTATGTATTCCGCGTTTATGACACAGAAGACGGAAAGCTACTCGGCGAATTCGATGACGCTATCAAACCCGATACGATACCCGCACACGGCTGCAAAATATACCGCGCTCAGCTTGTTAAGAAATCTTAAGTATGGAAATGCCCTACAGACGTCCCCAAGGAGCCCCTACAAATCCCGCATTACTGTGCACGGAATGTTCACGTGAACTTAATGTGACGGAGATTGGGCTTCACAAGAAGATGATCAACCGCGGTGCAACGCGATTCATGTGTATCGACTGTCTTGCAAAGCACACGGGGCTTACATGTGAGATGCTTCTTGAAAAAGCGGAGCAGTTCCGTAAGATGGGATGTATATTATTTAAATAGCTTTAAAATACCGCCTTCGGTTTCACCGAAGGCGGTATTTTGATGACTTATTCACTTCTAAGAGCTACAACGGGATCTTTCTTAGCGGCGATACCGGAGGGGATAAGTCCTGCAATGAAGGTCAGTACCATACTGATAATCACAAGTATGACGGCACCTGCTATGGGAAGCTGTGCGCTGAGATTGTTGAAGCCTGTAAGGTGATGGATTATTGCATTTATCGGGATTGTAAGGAGGAAAGAAATAATAATTCCGAGAGCTCCCGACACAAATCCGACAGTCAGAGTCTCTGCGTTAAATACACGAGAGATGTCCTTCTTAGACGCACCGATGGCACGGAGGATACCGATCTCCTTTGTGCGCTCAAGAACGGAAATATATGTGATGATTCCGATCATTATCGAGGACACAACAAGTGAGATGGAAACGAAGGCAACGAGAACATAGGAAATGGCGTTCAGCACCGTAGAGACGGAGGACATCATGATCGCGAAGTAATCGGTGTACTTGATCTGATCATCTTCGGAAACACTTGCGTTGTACTCGGCAATAATGTCGGAAACGGCATCCTTATCCTCAAATGTTTCAACATAGATGCTTATTGAAGTGGGCTTCTCGCGGTCAACGTAGCCGAATGCAAGAAGATTCTCTTCAAGGGTGGTCTCGGCGTACTCTGAGGGCACGTGAACATCGTAATATTCTGCAAGCTCGGCTTCGGTATGGGGCGTATTCTCAAACATCATTATGATCTGATCTGAGGGAACACCGTCAAATTTTTGAATCGCCTCATTGTAGTACATTTCGGAGATGACGGGCGCAGCATTCTCGCGGAAGAATGAAATAAATTCTGAATCGTCAAAGCTTTCAAAATACTGTTTAAGCTCATCCTTATCAGCAACACCCATCTCAGCAGCATAGCTTTCGATCATATACTCCTGAAGCTCATCCCTTGAGACGGTAGACAAATATTCAGACATCATCCGGTCAAGAGCCGCCGCTGTAGGTGTACAAAGCACGGTCTTGTAGAACTCAGCCTTTTCATCTGCTTCAAGTCCGCTGACATAAGTATTGAACTTCTCTGATTTTTCTGCGTCTGTAAGCTCAATGGGAGTCTCAGGCTTGAAAGGCTTGCCTGTAATAACATCAAGGCTTGGGTCAGCAAGCTGATCTTTAATGATATCTGATGCATCAGCATTGTCGATAAGCTTATCGGTCAGTGCTGATGTATATGCGATAGCACCCGTAAGCATAGTTGCGGTTGCATCTTCATTGGCACGAACGATACCAACGATCTTAATGGGGGTAGAACGGCTCTCGTAAAGCATATTGAGTCCCGTTTCAGTATCTGAAATGTCTACATATGTGCCATCACTCTGCTTTACGTATCTATCGGAAGAATATACAAGTCTGTAATCAATGTTAAGAATATCATCAAATGTCCAGCGGCTATCACTTTCTACTTTAACTGAGGCACCTGTGGTGGTTGACTTCATGATCTCGATCATTTCCTCATAAGGCTTGAGACCGAGG
The DNA here is from genome assembly GCA_017481265.1 of Clostridia bacterium. Classification (GTDB taxonomy): domain Bacteria; phylum Bacillota; class Clostridia; order Oscillospirales; family CAG-272; genus RUG11130. The sequence goes on along the minus strand of JAFUPK010000015.1, from coordinate 7,199 downwards.
CCGTAGAGCACATAGTCGCTGATCTCGCAGTTCTGATTTACAACGAGAACCGCTTCATCGAATGAATCGGGCCACTCACCATGGACAACCTCATAATTATCAATGATTGCGGGATTTATAAGCTCACCGTCACCGCCGGGAAGCATCTCCTGCCATACTCCGACAGAGCCCATTGACATCATGGGAGAGGATGCCATAGTCCCGGAGCTTCCGTCATAGTTCATACCCATGGAGGACATCATTTCGGTCATCATCTCCTCCATATCGGAAACGATGATCTTTCCGTTTGGATCCTTGGTGTAAACACTAAGCCTGTTTGCATAGCTGTAGCGGATGGTGGTTGCGTAATTCTGCATTTCCTCGCTGCTATCAATGAACTTCTTGAAGGCAGTAAGGTTATTGGTCTCGCGATTGTTTACGGACTCCATCATATCAAAGAGAATATCTCTTGAATAAACGTAACCTTCCTCACGTTCCTTACCGTCATTCTCGTTTTGACGAGCCATGAAGTTTGCAAGAACACTTGTCATATCCGACTCAGCATTGATCGTAAGAGGATATGAGATCAAGGTGTCATTTTGAATATCGTCGATAAAGGCATTTACTCCCGTTGAAACGGAAAGGATCAGTGCGATACCGATTATTCCGATAGATCCCGCGAAGCTTGTAAGGAAGGTACGGGTCTTCTTGGTCATAAGGTTATTAAAGGAAAGAGAAAGCGCCGTGAAGAAAGACATTGACTTTTTTGCAGGAACCTTTTTTTCTTTTTTCCCCTTTGCAACTACCGTATTCTCATCTGTATGCTTATCGCCTTCAAAAGGATCGCTGTCGGAGATGACCTTACCGTCAAGAAGCTTTATGATCCTCGTGGAATATTCGCTTGCAAGCTCAGGGTTATGGGTAACCATAATGACAAGCTTATCATTTGCGATCTCGCGGAGGATATCCATGATCTGCACGCTTGTTGCCGAGTCAAGTGCTCCCGTGGGCTCGTCGGCAAGAAGGATATCGGGATCGTTCACGAGAGCTCTGGCAATTGCAACTCTCTGCATCTGTCCTCCCGAAAGCTGATTCGGCTTCTTTTTCATCTGATCAGCAAGACCTACCTTGCGGAGAGCATCCTCAGCTCTGCGGCGTCGCTCGGCTCTTGAAACTCCTGATAAGGTCAAAGCAAGCTCTACATTGGCAAGGACGGTTTGATGGGTGATGAGATTATAGCTTTGGAACACAAAGCCGATAGAATGATTTCTGTAGGCATCAAAATCCCTGTCATCATAGTTCTTTGTTGAGATACCGTTTATCACAAGGTCTCCCGAGGTATACCCATCAAGACCTCCGATTATGTTAAGGAGGGTGGTCTTTCCACATCCGGAAGGTCCGAGTATAGACACAAACTCACAACGTCTGAAGTTCAGATCAATACCTTTGAGGGCATCGACAGATTCGTCTCCACTTACATAAGTTTTTTTGATTTCTTTAAGTTTCAGCATAAAATCTCCATTCAGCCTGCAAATTCAAAAGCAAAATATAATTCTTCAAAGCCCTGCTGAAATAATAAACATCTGTTTGCTTTCACAATTTCACTCAACAGGCAAATTACTGCGCAAAAACACTTTTCACATATAAAGTATTTATATTATACTATATATTATTGCAAATAGAAACAACATTTAATAAATTCTCTTTAAATAAATGTATTATTAAGAAAACTTTGGTTGTTTATTTTCACCAAGAGGGCTCGAAATATTTATTACTGCAGCATAACAATAACAAAAAAGCTATGCCTTTCATATAATGTAAATGCAGACAATTTCTGCAATAATGTTGAAAGGAAAGACCATGGCTCAGTTCACAAACCAAGCACAGCTCACCTACAACGGTGTAACAGTTAACTCCAATATTGCCGTTGGTGAGATAATCGAGCTTCTTTCAGTAAGCAAAACAGCTCTTGCATCCACTTACGGTACGGGTGACAGAATAACCTATGTAGTAAGTGTCGTTAACTCCGGAAATACAACTGCATCCGGACTTACGATCTCAGATGATCTCGGCTCATATGTATACAACGGTTCGCTCCTGTATCCTCTGAACTACTCCGAAGGCACTGCAAGACTCTTTATCAATGGGCAGTTGCAAAGCGATCCACAAGTAGTTGCAGGTCCTCCGCTTACCTTCAGCGGAATATCTGTTCCCGGAAACAGCAATGCCGTCATAATCTATGAAACTGAGGTCACCGCAGCGGCTCCTCTTGACGTTGAAGGCTTTATTACCAACACGGCAACACTCAGTGGTGATACTATCTCATCTGTCAGCGCCTCGGAGACAGTAAACACTTCCATCTCACCTGACCTTACGATCACAAAAACAATCGAGCCTGTCCCCGTTGCCGAAAACGGACTTGTAACCTATACGTTCGTTATCCAAAACAGAGGAAATACTGCAGCAGATGAAGGGTACAATGTATCTCTTCGCGATAATTTTGACCCTATTCTAACTGCTATTACCGTTACTCTTGACGGTGTTGTCCTTGCTGAAGGTACCGGCTACACCTATAATGAGCAAACCGGTGAGCTTGTGACACTTCCGGGAATTATAACAGTTCCTGCCGCAAGCTTTTCAAGGGACGAGGACACAGGAAACTGGGTTACCGACCCCTCAGCCGTTACGCTTGTTGTAACAGGCAATATCAGATCTTAAACACTATCTAAAAACAATTATCGGCTGTCAATATGACAGCCGATAATTGTTTTAATTTTTCTTAAGCCAAGTACCGGGCATTAAAGCAAGAAGCAACGGATATAGCTCAAGTCTTCCGAGAAGCATGGCAAATGAGAGCACATATTTTGAAAATACTGAATATGAAGCATAATTCGCCGCAGGACCTACCGCCGCAAATCCGGGACCGACGTTATTGATACAAGCAGAAATGGCACTAAAGTTCGTTTCAAAGCCAAAAGGCTCAAAGCTGATAAGCAAAAGAAACACCGCAAAAATGAAGAAGTACAGCATAACATACTCACCAACTCCTCTTCTTGTAGCTTCATCAACAGGCTTTCCCTCAAACCTTACTGTGGTCACAGCTCTCGGATGGAGCATCTTGAGAAGATTGTTTCCGATGGTTTTAAACATCATAAAGATACGGGATACCTTAATTCCACCTGCCGTAGAGCCTGCGCACCCGCCGATAAACATAAGCATAAGAAGCACGGTCTTAGCAGTACCCGGCCATAGATTAAAGTCAGTTGTAGCATACCCGGTTGTTGTTATGATCGACGCCACCTGGAATGAGGAATAACGAAGTGCATCGCTAAAATTACCAAACAAATGATAAACATCTATCATCACTACGACAATTGCTGAGATAACTATAAGAATATACGCACGAAGCTCTTCACTTTTGAGCACACTTTTGATTCTTCCTATAAGTATAAGGAAATACAAGTTGAAGTTTACGCCGAAGACAAGCATAAAAATTGTTATCACCCATTGAGAATATGCACTGTAGCCGCCAATGCTGTCTGACTTGACGCCAAAGCCTCCCGTTCCGGCAGTTCCAAATGAATGAACAACACTTTCAAACAGATCCATATCTCCAGCAAGAAGCAATATGATCTCAACGAGGGTCAATACTATATAGATAAGATACAGTATCTTTGCCGTATCACGTACACGGGGCACAAGCTTACCTATTATGGGTCCCGGCATCTCAGCCTTCATAATGTGCATAGACCTTCCGGACGATGTAGGCATGATCGCCATTATCAGGACGATAACTCCCATACCGCCGATCCAGTGTGTAAAGCTTCGCCAGAAAAGAAGTCCGTGGCTCATAGCTTCAACATCAGTAAGGATTGACGCACCTGTTGTGGTAAAGCCGCTGACTGTTTCAAAAAATGCGTCGGTATAGGACGGGATCTCACCGCTGAAATAAAACGGAAGCGCACCTATTGCAGAAAGAAGCACCCATGCCGCCGCAACTGTAACGAGTCCCTCGCGGGCAAATATCATATGGTCTTCCTTCTTACCGCTGAGAAGCTTAAGAACAAGACCTGCCACATAAGCTACACATATTGCCGCAAAAAACGCCATGACAGAATCCTCGTCATAAAGCAGTGCAACTATCATCGGAAGAAGCATAAGAAATGCCTCCAGACGAAGGATCCGTCCAAGCATATTAAAAACCGATCTGTGATTCATACAGAGATTACATCCTCCTGTCTGTACAAAACAAAAATATCAAAATTCTTCCCTTCTCACGTGTCCGTTTGCGAGAGCTTCTTCGTCGATGATCTCTGAAAGGTCGTTAAGGAACTGGTGTGATGACATGACAACAACTCTATCGCCTGCAAAGATCATATCATCACCTGTGGGAATGATGGGAGCACGGTCGCGAAGGATACCTGCTATGAGTATGCCAGACTTGATATTAAGCTCCTTAAGCGGCACGCCGATAATAGGGGAGTCACTGCTGACATTAAACTCGAGAGCCTCTGCTTTGCCGTCCATCAGCTTATAGAGGTGCTCGACATTACTTCCCTCAGAATTTTGAAGAGCTCTTGCATACCTTACGATTATATCAGCAATAATACGCTTGGGTGAGATAATACAGTCAACCCCTACCTTTTCGGAGATAGAAGCAAGCTCATCACTGTTCACCTTAGCAATAACCTTAGAAACACCGTGAGTTGAAGCAAAGATTGACATAAGAATATTCTCTTCATCCATACCCGTAAGTGATACGAATGCATCAACATTATGAAGTCCCTCTTCAATAAGGAGCTCCTGGCTGGCACCGTCACCGTGGATGATGACTGCCTTCGGCAGATTATCGGAGAGCTCGCTGCAGACATTCTCCTGTTTCTCAATGATCTTTACAGAGTTGCCGACGCCTGTCAGCATTTTCGCAAGATAATAGGCTGTTCTGCTTCCGCCGAGGATCATTACATTCTTTGCTGACTTACGGAGAAGCTTCATTTCTTTGAGCATCTTCTGAATTTCGAGATGTGCCGCGGCAAGGCCGATCTTATCACCCTGTTTAAGCTCAAAATGACCGTCGGGAATATAAGTCTTATCACCTCTTGTAACAGCACACACAAGGAACTTCGCTTTAAACTTACCGCGCATATCGGATAGTCGCATTCCGTTAAGAACTGAATCCGCCTTAACGACAAGCTCAATCATTTCGAAGTTTCTTCTTGAGAATGACTCGATCTTTATAGCTGACGGAAGCTTCAAAATATTGAAAAGCTCATGTGCCGCGAGAAGCTCGGGGTTTATTGACATGGCAAGGCCGAGATGCTGACGCATAAAGCTGAGTCCGTTATCGTTATACTGAGGATTTCTGATTCTTGCTATAGTGTGTTGTGCACCCATTTTGCTTGCAATGTAGCACGAGAGCATATTGAGCTCATCCGAGCCCGATACGGCAACAAAAAGCTCTGTTTTATCTGCACCTGCCTCTTCAAGGGTATCAAAATCAGCACCGCTTCCGCACACACCCATTACATCATAAATATTAGTCACGTAAGACAGAGCTCCCGCATTAGAATCCACCGCGACTACGTCATGTCCTTCGGAAACAAGGGATGATATTATGAATGCACCTATCTTTCCGCATCCTACAACAATAATTCTCAAACCAAAGACACCAGCCTTTCAAGGAAAACGATTTTAGGTATTGTCTGAATATGAACTAAGTATATCACAATCTTTTCTTATTTTCAATACAGTGATGGGCTTTACTGTTGATTTTTTTCACGTTCAGTGATATAATTTATACAGATATTGCTTGAACTATACGACTCCTTTTCGAGCCGTACATTTATGTTCAAATAGTTTTGTTGTAATAAGACTTTTCAGTAATTCAGAATCAACAATTGCTAAAAACATCACAAATCATTATTCTGATATTTTCTGCATTGCAGAAACGAGTATATATAATCATTTTGTGCTGCCATACGGCTAAATGGAGGTTTTTATGAAAAAACTAACTCTTCTCTTCCCCGGATTCAAAACAAAGGCTCTCACCTTCAGCTTTGACGACGGTATCGACAGCGATATCGAAACCATGGAGCTCATAAAAAAGTATGATGTAAAGGCTACCTTCAATCTTTGTTCCGGAGTGTCAAAAAGCATAAAGGACGAAGATGTAAGAAAACCCGGACAGCTATGTATGCCTCTTTCATTAAATAAGGCAAAGGCACTTTTTTCTGATCCTCATGCGGAGGTTGCCTCCCACGGATATATTCATCCCGCTTACGGTCACATTGCTCCTTCTGATGCACTTTACGATATGCTCACAGACAGACGCGAGCTTGAAGAGCTGTTCGGTTGCCTCGTCAGAGGTCATGCATATCCTTATGCAAGCTTTAACGAAGATGTTATGGAGATGATGCGCATTTCAGGCTTTGCATATGCAAGAAGTTGTGATTCACGTTATGATTTCAAGCTTCCTCTTGAGGATGAATGGTTCCACTGGCGCCCTACCTGTCATTGGCGCGACGGCGAATGCGAGCAGCTTGTTAATGACTTTACAACACAGGATAATCTTTATTATCACGGCTGGCTTTTCTACATATGGGGACACAGCTATGAATTCAGAGAAACAGAAGATGGCTTTGACCGATTTGAAGCTCTTTTAAAGAAGCTTGCGTTCAGAGATGATACATGGTATGCTACAAATATTGAGATTTGCGAATACGTTAAGGCATTCCGCAGTCTTATATACTTTGCTGACGGAAAGGCTGCATACAATCCCACACAGATCGACATCTATATGCGTGCCGGTCATCTGTGCGGCTCAAATCTCGTTTGTATCCCTGCAGGAAAAACAGCACGTCTGGTATAATAGACAAAAATAGATGCTTTCGTATGAAAGCATCTCAGCTTGATGACAAACCCTGTGCGAAAGCACAGGGTTTGTCAAATTAAACAAAGACTAAATCAAAAGTAAAAGAGGATGCGCGACCTGCGGGTCGCTTTTTGGACGAATAAGGGGGAATTTCGCGCTCTGCGGAGCGCGCCTCGGGGCGCTGCCCCAAGACCCTGCGCCCTTTTAAAAAAGGTCGATCAAAACTTTTGTGCATTTTGTCAGCGTAAGACCTTTGTCAGCACTCTGAGATGCTTTCGGATGAAAGCATCTATTTTGTTTATTCAAGCTCAAATGCACCTGTGTAGAGACTGTAATACTGACCTTTCTT
>JAFUPK010000004.1 GCA_017481265.1 Clostridia bacterium | reverse complement strand
ATCCACATTCGGCTTTAAGTCCTGTGTCTGCGAATATGTAACGTCTCCGAACAGTATTTCAAAAGCGTTATCATCGTGGCTCGCACCCGTAGTCAGTCTATCTGTTTTTATGGGAAGTGTTACTCCCGATGCAAAGTAAATTGCGTCAGACACCTCATAACACAGATCCACCATACCCTCATACTCGGTTTCCGATCTCACAAGTGTATAAACAGGCTCTCCCCTGTCAACTATAACTGCTGTTTCAGTTGATGCCTTGTAAAAAAGATCGCCTTCTATCATACCGTCTGCACCATCACTAAGATATGTGCTCACAAAATATTCAAGAGCCATCGGAGTAAGGCTGTCGGCAATACCTGTGATGACTATTTTGTTGCCTATGACCGCAATCGCATATTCATCACCCTCAAGCTGAGAAAGCACCTGCTCTGTCTCAGGACGGTTAGTGTGTCCTATAAGTATTTCTTTTGCTTCGGAGTCGGGCTCCTGACCGTTTGCTAAAAAGTCGGAAGCCAATACATTATCTTTACCTGACAATGAAATCAGTGTCATATACATATCAGATACATCATTAAGCAAAGTATCCGATATTTGATCGGGACGAATGACCGCATAATCAAGAAAGCTTATAGGGTCAACTGTCGGGGTAGTATCGTCCCCGCCTTCATTTTTCTTTTTACAGGAAAAAAGACCAAGCGTAAGCGAAAGAGCCAACACGATAATAAATATATTCTTTAGCTTTTTCATTATAGTTGCCTTTCTGTTTAAATAGGGGCGTTGCAATTTGCATACAACGCCCCGCAAAGTGTTTTCAAAATCAACTCATACCGTTGTCGGCTAATCCTGAACCGATACTGTCAATCGCCGAGCGCCAATCTCCCGCCGATCTGTAGGGGTCAGCTCCATCACCTTGGATAGAAGCCGACATAATATCTAAAGTATTTATAGATACGAGTGTAATTTCGGGGGTATTATATTTCTTCATAATAATATCCCACCTTACCCATTAATAAGCGCAAGGAGGTCGGTAAGATCATCATACTCTTCTTGAGTATAGCCGCTATACCTCTCATATCCATCTTTAGCACCGACATCAAGTGTGTATTCAACCTTGTATGCGTCGAGCTTTTCAGCAGGAATTTCCGTATATACTTTTGTTTCGGAATTATAGGTATAGTAGATCTGGTCCTTTACATAGATAAGATCATTTAATGCGGAAGAAGTAACCTGTTCAACTGTTCTCGTAGAATTCTCGACATCATTTTCAAAATAATCCGCATAAAGAGTGTATACAACATCATTACCTACGGTAACCTTGATATACGCTCTGCCAACGAATCTATCCTTGTAAAGTCCGCTCATATTGACAATAGAGCCCGAGATAACGCCCTTCTCTTCTCCGTCCTCACCAACAAACCACTGAGTTGCGGGAATGTCTACGTATGCCTTATTTCCATTCGCAAACAGATCTTTTCTGCTTTCTGCTAATTTATCAAGAGCATCCATTGTAAACTCATTGCCTGCTGCTGTTATGAAAGCTTCGGGAGCAATGATAGTTCCGTAGGAAACCGTTCCCTCTCCAAATATCTCCTCAAGCTTCGCAAGAGCATCCTCGGAAATATTCGCCTTATAGCGAAGTCCTGTAACAACAGGGTCAATT
>JAFUPK010000014.1 GCA_017481265.1 Clostridia bacterium | reverse complement strand
TCTTTTGCGCCTCCGCCAAGCGCGCGCCGCGATAGTAAAAAGGGGTATTCCGCTTCGCTTCATACCCCTTTTTACTATCGCTTTCTATCTTTCTTTATTTTATTTGATTTTTTATCTACCCCAACTATTGACATGGAGCCTGAAAATAATGTGTAATGAAAGTATATGGCTTGGGTAGATTAAAATAAAAAGGTTGCATCAAGCTCGGGATCACCGAGCTTAATGCAACCTTTTTTTATCTTCTTCTCTTGGCGGTAAGTACAACTACTACGCCGCAAACAGCTATCACTGCAACTACCGCAGCTATAACAATAGGGTCTCCGGTCACAGGTGAGCTTGTATCCTGACCTGCAGACTCAGAAGGAGCTTCGGTAATGATGCTCGTGACCACATCGGTAATAACTTCGGTAACAACTCCGCCTTCAGCATCGGTAACCTCTTTGCCGTCCGCGTCCGTCACAGCCACCTGTGTAGTTACGTACTCGGTTATGACCTCAGTTGTAGCGGGCTGTGTGGGAGCTACTGTTGTGATCTCCGCGGTAGGTACCGTTGTCTCAGGCTCTGTTTCCTTTACACCGACGCCTTCAACGTACTCGTTTGTTACAGTAAACCACGCAGAGTCGCGCTCACGGTTGCCTTGATCAAGGAACCAAGCGTTCTGTCCGAACTGGATTCCATAGCTCATGTCGTGATAGTTCCCGCTGTCGCCGGGCTTAGATGCGCCTGCTGTAACAGTGATGCTGAAGGGGAACTTGAGTCCCTCCTCAACCACAATGTTTTTGCCTGCATCGGATACGATAAAGTCAGCAAAGGGTATTGACCACTCAAAGGTAGCAGTATTGCCGACGTAGTTTATTACATAGTCCTTGCCGCCCTCGGGATCGAAATTACCGCGGTTTCCGAGGGTGCCGATATGACCCTTGAGGTACGCACCTGTGGTAATGTCGCGGCCGATGGAATAGTAAAGCGCTCCGGGGAACTGCTGATTAAAGAGCTCCGTTGAGTTCCAGATATTGAGACCTACGTTGCCCATAAAGGAGTCAACTATATGTCCGTTTGCATCAAGGGAGTTCTGAGGCCAGTTTGTAAAGAAGCCTGCCTCCGGAATGGTGATAACAACAGCAAAGTTAAAGCCGTTTACCTCGTCCCATGAGAAATACCACTCACTGGATTTACCCATTGCAACAATATCATCCCAAAAAACGTGTCCGCCTGCACCCCACTGCATGGTCAGATTGGATTCGCCGATCTCAAGGTCGCCGGTCCACTCAAATTTTTCGTACTCACCGGGGTCGATAACGCCGTTCTTCTTCACAAGATCCGGCTCAGTCTTTTTCAGGTCAATGTCGATACCGCAGTCTATGCGGCTGATACCCTCTGCAAATGTTTCCACAGCAAACGCTGAGATAACAAGGGATATCGCAAGGATGAGAAGCATAAGTTTCTTCATTTGAAGATCCCTCCAAAGGTTAAATTTGGTTTACAAGTTTATTTTAACATAACTTTCAGAGTATGTCAAGAAAAAGTATGATCTGTATTTTACACATCAAAGCAGAGAATATACTGCATTGATCTCGCTTTCGGCAAGCGACTTGAACTGTACCGATTCTGCTTCAAGCTCAGTAGTGTGAGCCTCTCGGTTGCAAATCATCTCCTTCATGGTACAGGTAAGCTTTTCCTCCGTAAGCTCCGGCACGGAAATGAGCCCCGAGTAGATAAGCGCATCCATAAATGCATCAATCTTAGGATCAAGGGATAAGCCGATGACGGGCACCGCCGTGCTGCAGGCGTATATGAGAATGTGAAGTCTCATGGCACATACGAATTCTGCTCCCCTCAGCTCCTCCGTTCCGCGGAGAAGGCTGAGCAGATCCCGTCCGCTTGCAGGTGAGATGACCGCAGAATCAATGCCGTAGCGATCCATTAGCTCATCATGCGCAAGCTGAGACAGCTCAAGGTCGAGCCCCGGCTGCATAGATACGAACACAGGCTTTAGCTTGTGCTCTTTGGCTATTGCAGCGCATGATGCTGTAAGTGCGTCGATCAGCTCGCTCTCGCGGTATGCACTCCTCTGAGCTCCCTCGAATCGGCGCAGAGATACCGCAAAATACCTTTCGTCCTCACCGATACCGTAGCTTTCACGCAAGCGCCTTACCTCACTGTTCGGCAAGGGAGACATCATAAATGCAGGGTCGGCAGTCAAGGAGATCATCTCTTTCGGTACGCCGATGGATACAAGCTCTTCAAAGCTTGAACGGTCGCGCACGGTCACTCGGTCAGTTCTCTTTACGGTCCTTGCGGTCAGAGCCTTGTTTTTCTCATAGCGGATCACGCCCACTCCGTTTGCGTAAATGTAGGTCTTCATTCCAAGCACACGAGCCATATTCACAATGAGCGCGTAATATTTAAGGCTCTTACTGCTGGTGGTGTCCTGGAATAAGCTTCCGCCTCCCGATATGAGCACTCGTGAACGCTTCATGGTGTACGCCACGTTAATAAGATTCATCCTTCGGACACAGGGTATTCCGAATCGCTTTGAATCCTCAGCGGGACGCTTGGTCAGTGCAGCTATGCGTATCTCAGGTGCGTATGTTTTGAGCTTTCCCGTAACGGTCTCAAGAATGCTGTCGTCTCCCATATTTCCGAAGCCGTAATACCCTGATATCAGCACATCGTACTTTTTATTCTTCGGGGATATGGGATTATATTTGAGATACCTTTCGATCGTCTCAGCCTCCGCCATATCAACACCGTTGATGGGACTCTTCTTCACAGCCGAGATATACAGCTTTACGGCATCGTCTGCCATGGTCTCAATGGAGTAATACTTTCTGACCGTCTCGCGTCCGTACTGTCCGAGCCGCTGCCTTTCCTCTTTTGACCTTGACAGAAGTGTGCTCAGATCACATAGCAGCTTGTCCGATGTAGTGCTGTCGCATCCACGGCAGCAGAAGTTTGTTCCGATGGACACATCAAGCACCTTTTCGTCAAAGATGCCGATGTACCCCTGCGCTCCCGCAAGTACAGCGGGAACTGCGCAAGCCATCCCCTCAAGGGCGGCTCGGCTGACTCCCACAAATACGTCTCCGGCAGATGCAAATTTGTTGATATCCGTGCGCCTGCCTGCCATGATGACTGCGCGTCTGCCGAGCTTCTTGTTCATGCTCTCGGCGGCAGCCTTAACAGATTCATATTCGTTTCCGCTTCCCACGATCACACACTCGATCCCGCTGAAGCGGCGATCAAGGTCGGGCATGATCTCGATAAGCTTGTAGGATATCTCGGCAGGCGATGTGTCGAGACGGCTTACGTGAACGATACGCGGAACGCCCTCGGTGAGGCCGAACTCACGCTCAATGTCCGAGTGATCAGTGTCGGGAGAGAATTTATCAAGGTCGATGCCGTTGATGGTAACGCGGATATTGTCATCGGGGATACCGTAGTTGACCTTCAAATACTCCCTGATATCCTCGCTTACCGCAAGGGATCTGTCTCCCCAGCGGGTGAGGATGTTATAGGGGAAGCCCGGATTGAATACGCCGTGTGCGGTGGTCACAAAGCGGAAGCGGTACTTTTTATGGAGCTTTTCGCAAAGGAACGCGGGAATACGCGCATGGGCGTGCACCACATCGTAGCGCTCCTTCAGTATGAGCTCTCGCAGCAGCTTGTACGCCTTTATCATATGCATTGGATTTTTGCTGTGGCAGGGGATCTTCACGTGGGGGATGCCGCAGGAGGCAAGCTCTCCCTCATAAGCGCCGCCGTTTGAAGCGATCGTTACCTCATAGCCCCGCTTTTTCAGCTCCCGCGAGAGCTCAAGGATATGAGTCTCCGCGCCGCCTATGTCCATTGCCATGGTTACCATCAAAATTTTCATATACTGTGAAACTCCTATATGGATCTTTATTTTTTGTGTCCGTTTTTCGGCTTTTGGTTCCCTTTTCGGCTTTTTTTCGGTTGAGCCAACCCATCTTTTCTCACTTTGCCGTTTTTCTGAGGGGCTTTTGTTCCGCCGCTTTTCGGATTCTGTGGGGCTTTCGCGCCTTTTCCGTTGTTTTTGTTTGACTCCGCAGACTTCGGCGGCGGTCCGAGAAGCTCGCGAAGCATGAGCACGCCTTCCTCGGAGCAGTATTTTTCAGCCTCGCGGATAAGCTTGCGGTTTTCGGGGCGTCTCCACTGGAGAAGCGCACGCTGAAGCTGTTTTTCTCTGTAATCGGTGGGGGTGTAGACTTTTTTACCCGTGAATGGATCAAGCCCCGTGTAGAACATGACAGTTGATGCGGTACCCGGAGTTGGGTAGAAGTCCTGCACCTGCTCGGGAGCAAGTCCGATTCGCTTTGTATAGAGGGCAAGGCGGGCGGCATCGTCCATGGTGCTTCCGGGGTGGCTGGACATGAGATACGGCACAAGGTACTGTTCAAGTCCTGCGTCCTCGCTGTATTCAAAGAATTTTTCGCGGAAGCGGTCGTAGACACCAATGTTCGGCTTGCCCATTTTGGAAAGCACAGCGTCACTGCAGTGCTCGGGGGCGACCTTTAGCTGTCCGCTGACGTGGTGAGATACGAGCTGACGGAAGAAGGTTTCGTCAGCATCGCACATCATGTAGTCAAAGCGGATACCCGAACGGACAAAGACCTTTTTCACGCCGGGAATAGCCTCGGCGCGTCTGAGAAGCTCGGCGTACTCGCTTTGGTCGGCTTCGAGATTCTTGCATGGCTTTGGAAAGAGGCACTTTTTATCGGGGCAGACGCCGCTTTCCTTTTGCTTTTGACAGGCAGGATAGCGGAAGTTTGCCGTAGGTCCGCCGATATCGTGGATGTATCCCTTGAAGCCGTCCAGGTGAGTTATCTTTTCCACCTCTGCAAGAACGGATTCCATACTTCTTGAGCGCACGGCACGTCCCTGATGGAAGGCAAGGGCACAGAAGTTGCATCCGCCGAAGCAGCCGCGATTGTGAGTCACTGAGAACTTTACCTCGGCGATTGCGGGAACACCGCCGTCCTTTTCGTACATTGGGTGGTAGTCACGCATATAAGGCAGTGCGTATACGCGGTCAAGCTCCTCACGCTCAAGCGGTGCTGCCGGAGGATTGACCACAAGGGCGCGTTCGCCGTAATATTCAACTATAGCCTTTCCGTAGATGCTGTCATGATTACGGTACTGTATACGGAATGCCTCGGCGTAGGCTTTTTTGTCGGTTTTAAGTGTGTCGTAGTCGTAGCCTGCGGGGATTCCCTCGCTTGCTTCCATACCCTTAGGCGAAGCTACAGGGTAATGTGTCTCCACGCCTGTAGCGGTTTTGCAGAGATAAGCGGTTCCTCTGACGTCGCGGATCTTTTTGACGGGGACTCCGCGGTCAAGTAGCTCTGCAAGACGGACGACAGTACGCTCACCCATACCGTACATAAGTATGTCCGCACGTGAGTCCAGGAGGATACTTCGCCTTACGGAGTCTGACCAGTAATCGTAGTGAGCAAAGCGTCTCAGGGATGCTTCAAGTCCTCCGATAAGGATGGGCACGTCACCGTAAGCCTCACGGATACGGTTACAGTACACGATAAGAGCACGGTCGGGACGTTTCCCTGCCGCACCTCCGGGAGAATAATAGTCATCGTTTCTCTTTTTCTTTGCTACGGTATAGTGTGCCACCATAGAGTCGATATTTCCCGAGGAAACGAGGAAGCCGAGGCGAGGTCTGCCGAATTTTTTGAAGTCATCGGTATTCCGCCAATCCGGCTGAGGGAGGACAGCGCACAGGAAGCCTGCATCCTCAAGGACGCGGGTGATTATAGCGGCGCCGAAGGAAGGGTGATCCACGTAGGCATCGCCGCAGACATATACAAAATCGGGGACGTCACGCCCATAAGTACGGACTTCCTCGGCAGTTACGGGAAGAAAAGGCATACTATACTCCATTTTAATTGATCTGTTACATATATTTTATCACAGATGTGTACATATTGCAAGTTGAAGTAACAAACATCTCCTTGCATAATGTAAAGTGGTCTGCTCGGCGTTATTCGTTTTTATGGGGGTAAGCAGCCTTCTGCTTTTGAAGTTGGAGCGCAGCTATGGCGTAAACTAACGCCCTTGGAACCATGCATGGCTACACACCGCACGAACGCCCCGCGGCGAGATGAGCGGTCCCGGAAGGCTTTCTTGATTCTGACTTCTTTCACGAAAGAAGTCGGATAAGATGAGATTCGAAAATGCGAAGCATTTTCTACATATTGATTCAAACGTAAAGTTACAGCCATACCGTATGGCGAAAGGTGTACGAATGGGGCGTCGATGGCGCCGCCCCCTACCGTGGATTGGACGATTCGCGTGTAACCATACCGTATGGCGAGAGGTGTTAGATACCCACCCATGGGCTACCACGTGGGGTAGCCCCTACAGT
>JAFUPK010000171.1 GCA_017481265.1 Clostridia bacterium | reverse complement strand
GAGATAGGCGAGCGCCTATCTCAGCTTGCTGACAAACCCTGTGCCAAAGCACAGGGTTTGTCAAATTAAACAAAGACTAAATTAAAAGTAAAAGGAATGCGCGACCTGCGGGTCGCTTTTTGGACGAAGAAGGGGGATTTCGCACTCTGCGGAGTGCGACTCGGGGCGCTGCCCCAAGACCCTGCGCCCTTTTAAAAAAGGTCGATCAAAACTTTTGTGCATTTTGTCAGCGCAAGACCTTTGTCAGCGCCCTGAGATAGGCACGTGCCTATCTCTTTTCTGTTTTATCTTATTCCGTAATTCTCAATAACGTAATCCATATCCTTGTCGCCGCGGCCGGAAAGGTTGATAAGGACGGAGCCGTGATCCATCTTACGGGCAAGCTTCATTCCGTACGCAACGGCGTGTGAGCTTTCGATAGCGGGGATGATACCCTCGAGACGCGCAAGCTTGTAGAATGCGTCGATGGTCTCCTCGTCGTCGATAACATCGTACTTGACTCTGCCCATCTCCTGAAGGAATGCGTGCTCGGGACCGGAGGAAGGATAGTCAAGTCCGCTTGCTACGGAGTAAACGGGAGCGGGATCGCCGTTCTCGTCCTTCAGCATGATGCTGTTGAAGCCGTGCATGATTCCCTCTGTACCGTACTTGAGGCTTGCCGCGTGGTCGCCAAGCTTCGGACCGCGTCCGAGAGGCTCGATTCCGTAGATGTCCACGGGGTCATTAAGGAAGCCTGCGAAAAGTCCTGCCGCGTTGGAGCCGCCGCCCACACAGGCAACGATGGCTGTGGGAAGGTGACCTGTCATATCGATAAACTGTTCACGCGCCTCGATACCCACAACGCTCTGGAAATCGCGTACCATCATAGGGAAGGGATGGGGACCGAGAACGGAACCGATGCAGTAGATGGAGTCTTTGTACTCCTTGCTGTATGCGTCGAACGCGGCGTCAACTGCCTCCTTCAGTGTCTGGAGACCGTGAGTTACCTCAACTACGTTTGCGCCGAGGATCTTCATACGCGCTACGTTGGGCGCCTGCTTCTTGATGTCGACAGAGCCCATATAGATGTCACACTCAAGACCGAAGTAAGCTGCCGCCGTTGCAAGGGCAACACCGTGCTGACCTGCTCCCGTCTCGGCGATGACCTTCTTTTTGCCCATATACTTTGCAAGAAGCGCCTCGCCCATACAGTGGTTGAGTTTGTGAGCGCCGGAGTGGTTCAGATCCTCACGCTTTGCGTAGAGCTGTACTCTGCCGCCGAGCGCGTCGGAAAGTCTTTCAAGATGAGATACGGGTGTGGGTCTGCCCTGGAACTCTTTTCTGATGCGTCGGAGCTCAGCGATGAACTTTCTTGACTGAGCAATGGAGAAGTACGCCTCGGTGATCTCCTTCATTGCCGCCTTCAGCTTATCCTCGATGAATGCACCGCCGTACCTTCCGAAAAAGCCGTTGATGTCGGGGTAATTATTATAATAGGTTTCAAAATCAATTCCGTTTAACTTCATGATAGTTTGCTCCTGATATTTGAATTAGATATAATTTTAGTTTTTTCAAGCATTTTGATGAGTATGAGTCCGAGCACCAGACCTGCGCATCCCTGAACTCCGTTGGCGGGGATATTGACTGCAGACGGTGCGAATCCGTAGAGGAATCCCTCAAATACGTAATATCCGAGGATCATAAATACTTCGGCAAGCACGCCGCCGATGATCATGCTCACAAAGGAGCCGAGCTTTTTTTTCATAAGCTTAAAGCAGAAAAAGAAGATGACCGCCATCGCACCTTTAATTATAAGGGTTGCGGGAGCGTAAAGGGCGTAACCTGAAAGATCTGCGAGAGCAGAGCCGACGCCAGCGGCGAGAAAGCCGTACACGGGAGGCAGAAGCCATCCCGAAAGAAGAATGATACAGTCTCCGAGGTTAAGGTATCCGTTAAGTGGTGAGGGAACCTTTACGGTCATGGTTACAACGCACACGAGTGCGGCGAGAAGAGATGCGGTAATAAGCTTTTGAAGTGACAACTTGTCAGACATTTTGACAGCCTCCTTTTTAAATAATAGTATGTTTCCGGGAAAATGTCAAATGTCGCCATCGTTTTGATAGGGTGAACATAGCACGTGCCTTTCTCTCTGCGAAAGAAAAAATCCCCGACAGAGTATAGTGTCTGTCAAGGACGAACTGATAAGTCCGCGGTGCCACCTTGATTTCGCCGTCATCGGCGCTCTTTGCGGGATACCGACATATCCCCGGCAACTGACGTATGCCCTACGTTACAGCCTACTCGGAATATCCTTTCGGTGTACCCTCAGCGGTCCATTTGACAGCTCGTTTCTCGCCCGACTCTCAGCAACGCGGGCTCTCTGTAGAGGCTTAAACTGCCTTTATCTCCGCTTCAACGGTTTATACGGGAAAATACCATTGATTTTCACGCTTTAAAGTGATACAATGATTATAGCACCATGAAAGTGTCATGTCAAGGGGAAAGCGAAATTTTTTTCTGCTTGACTGAAAATGAAAAGCTTGAAAAACGCTATTGACAAACGCCCGTGAGTGTGCTAAAATATATTAGCTTACGAGGTGTAGCGCAGTTTGGTAGCGCGCCAGTTTCGGGTACTGGAGGCCGCGAGTTCGAGTCCCGCCACTTCGAAAAGACAAAACACCTTTTGTTATGACAAAAGGTGTTTTGTTTTTAACTAAGTATTTTACCGATGCGATATCCGGTCAGCTTATGAAAAGTATTATTTGAAATTGAGCGATATTTGTTATGAGGATTTTTTTCAAAGGCTTTAATTTTTCTCAGGACGGTCCGGGAAACCGACTTGTATTCCATTTGCAGGGGTGTAACATGAAATGTCCCTGGTGCTCAAATCCCGAAGGAATGTCCTTTGACGGCGGAACGGAATACAGCGTCGATGAGGTAGTGCGGGAGGCTGTCAGAAGCAGAGCGTTGTTCTTTTCCGGAGGCGGAGTGACATTTACCGGAGGGGAAGCCACCGTGCAATGGAGCGAATTATTAAATGTGCTGAAAAAGCTGCGTGACCTTGGGATACACACAGCCATAGAAACAAACGGCTCGTCACAGCATCTTCCCGAGATCCAGAAATATGTTGATTATCTGATGATGGACTTCAAGCACTTTGATGATGAGCGCTTTTTGGAATTTACGGGCACAAGGATCGACTCGGTCAAAAGAAACTTTGAATATCTGACAGGGATAGGCAGACAGCTTCATATACGGATACCGCTGATAAATCACGTGAATGCCGATTCCCCCGAGGGATTTGCAGAGTATTTTTCGCGCTTTGACAAAGGAAACACTGTTTTCGAATTTCTGCCTTATCACGAATACGGTAAGGATAAGTGGAAGGGTGAATACAAGATCACAGATGCTTTTGTAAGCGGCGAACAGATCGAAACATTTAAAAAAGTTTTTGCAATGTACTCCCTGAAAGTAATTGAGACATAAAAATCCGTGTGAATAAAGGAGTTTTGAGATGTTTGAGAAAATATTTGAAAGCGGAATGCTTACGGATATGGCAAAAAAGCTGTACCGTGAGGAAAGAGCAATAAAGCGGCTTGACGGCTGGTTTGTGATCAAGGAGATCGAAGCCGAGGCGGAGAAAAAGTATTCACAGTACGGGAAAGAAGAAAAAAAGGCACTCGTTTTAAAGGAAGTGCTCCAAAGTATGCCTTTGTCTGTGAGCGACAACGCAATTTTTGTCGGTACCCAGCGTGATGCATTTGCAAAGAGCTATGCGCTTATCAATCCTTCTTTTAAAGTTGAAGGCTTTTCCGGGTACTGCGATCCCACTGCGATCTATAATGACATTGAACCGAATGAGGAGTTTCCTCGTGAGCGCATTGAGAGAATGCGAAGCTATACCGAAAAAACCTCTATGGTCAGTAGGCTGAATGCAGTATACAGCGAGGCTGAAGCATATACCAAGGAGGTCGTATTCTTTGTTGAACAGGTAACAGGACACGTTATCCCCGATTTCAGAACTGCACTCCGCATAGGAATCGACGGCGTGATCGCGGAAGCTCAAAAGAGAGATGGAGAGTTCTACCGTGCCGCAGTGACCGTGCTGGAGGGTGTCAAGATTCTTATCAAGAGATATATCGATATCGTACATAAAAAGGCAGAAAGTGCTGTCGGCTTGAATAAAGAAAAATACGCCGTTATGGAAGCAAATCTTAAAGAGATCTGCGCAGGTCCCGCAAAGGATCTGGCACAGGCAATGCAGCTTTTCCTGTTGTTGTGGCAGGTAATGTGCGTTGAGCAGGCTCCCAATCCTTACGCTCTTTCCGTGGGAAATGCGGACAGAATTTTTGAGCCCTACCGTGGAGAGCTGACCAGACAGGAGGCAGCAGAGCTATTTAAGCATTTTCTTGTTTTCTATAACGTGGGTGACAGAAGCTGGGCGATCTCTCAAAACGTTCTTGTCAGCGGAAGAGACCTCGACGGAAACGACCTCACAAGTACAATGACCTATGCAATACTCGATGCATATTACGATATGAACCTTCCTCAGCCCATTCTCTCAGTGAAGCTTCATAAGAATACACCCGAAAATCTTTACAGAGAGCTTGGAAGATTCTTCTTCAGTGCCGGAGTGCTTACACCTTCACTATTTAACGATGACGCCCTTTTTGAGGTGCTGGAACGTAGCGGTGTCGATAGAAACGACCTTCCCGATTATTCCGTTGCAGGCTGTCAGGAGCCTCTTATTATGGGTAAGGACAACGGAAACACCACAAATAGCTGGCTCAGCCTGCCGAAGGTTCTTGAAATGATACTTACGGGCGGTGTGTCGAACGTTACAGGAGAAAAGCTCATTGATATTCCGAAATGCGACCTGCATAATGTAAGAGAGTCATATTATGAAGCTCTTGATACCGTGCTTGATAAGATGTGCTCTGCGGCAAACGGAGCATCTGTTGCCCTTTCGGAGCTTCGTGTTCCTTTCCTGAGCTGCTTTATGGGCGGTCTTGAATACGGCGCGGATATGAGAGATACCGAGGTAAAGGGAACGAGGTATAACGGAAGCGGATGCCTTGTGCACGGTCTTTCCGTTCTTGCGGATTCTTTTGTAGCTATCGACTGTTATCTGAAGGATCATCCCTGTGATGAACTGAATCTCGTCGAAGCCTTGAAGCATAATTTCGAGGGATATGATACACTTCGTGAGTATCTCCTTTCTTGCCCGAAATTCGGCAACCACGATGAAGTGGTCGATAAAGAGGCAAGTGAGATCGCCTGCCGTGTGTCTCAAATGATCCGAAGCAAAAAGAACTATCTCGGTGAACCGTTCCGTCCGGACTTTTCAAGCCCGTCAACACATCTTTTGTACGGGTACTGGGTGGGTGCTACTCCCGACGGCAGAAAATCACGTGATATGCTCGGATATGGCGTAGATCCCCTTTACGGAACCGCGTCCGGAGGTCTCGGATTCAGAATGCTTTCCAATATGGAGCTTCCCTTTGAGGAATTCAACGGCGGATACGCTTCCCATATGGGAATTGATCCAAAATATTTCAGAGGAAAGGATCACGAGGAAAAGGGCATCGAATTTTACAGGCATATTGTTGAGCCGCTGTTCTTCAATGAGCTTAAAAAGGGAGTTTCGCCCTTCTATCTTTATGTAAACGTAACTACCCCCGAGACTCTGAGAAAGGTTTTGGCGGAGCCCGAAAAGTATGCTCCGAGCGGGGTATATATCATGCGTATTCATGGAACATTCGTTAATTTCCTCGATCTTTCACCGGCAATACAGCAGGATATTATTACAAGACTTGATTTGAAATCGACCGGCATCGGATGCTGAGATCAGAAAGGATCGCTATGAAGGCTGTTGGAATTGACATAGGGACCACAAGTATTTGCGGTATTGTTTTGGACGTTGAAAGCGCTAAGGTGATCAAGACCTGTACTAAAAACTCCGATTCGTTCATGTATGGCGGCGAGAGCTTTGAAAGCATACAGGACGTTGATAAGATAATAAAAACCGCCACGGAGATCCTCGACTCCTTTATTGACGACGATGTGAAGGCGATCGGTGTAACAGGTCAGATGCACGGAATCGTGTATTACGATGGTAACGCAAATGCGATAAGTCCGCTTTACACCTGGCAGGATAAAAGAGGAGACCTTCCTTATAACGGTACAACCTACGCAAAGGCACTCAACAGCTTTACCGGATACGGGAATGTAACCGATTTTTATAACCGTCAAAACGGACTGGTACCGGAAGGTGCGGCGGGATATTGCACGATACACGACTATCTTGTAATGAAGCTGTGCGGTCTTAAAAAAGCTTTGATCCATTCAAGCGATGCGGCAAGCTTCGGCTGCTATGACGTGGTGAAGTGCCGCTTCGATTACGACTGCGATATTACGGTGATCTCCGATTATCATATTGCCGGATACTACAAAGGGATTCCCGTCAGCGTTGCTATCGGAGATAATCAGGCAAGCGTATTGTCCACTTTGACCGATGAAAACGATGTGCTCATAAACGTCGGGACCGGAAGCCAGGTCTCTGTCATTTCCGACGTTGCCGTTACCGCGGAAAACATCGAAAGCAGACCCTATGTAGAAGGGAAGTACCTGGTTGTCGGATCAGCGCTGTGCGGAGGCAGGGCATTTTCTCTGCTGAAGGATCTTTATTCGGAGATTCTGAGCTACGCGGCAGATGTAAACGATTCGCAAGTATATAAAATTATGGACGCTATGCTTGAAAAAGCCGACGAGACGACCTTGAAGGTAGACACCCGCTTTGCGGGTACGAGAGCTGACCCATCACTGAGGGGAGCTGTTACGAATATTTCCACGGGCAATTTAAATGCTTCACAGTTAACCCATGGCGTACTTAATGGAATGGTATCGGAGCTGTATGGGATGTATGAGCTCATGAATTTCAAGGCATCAGGTGTCGTAGGCTCAGGTAACGGCGTTCGAAAAAATAAGAAGCTCGTTGAAATAATCGAGAAGCGATTCGGCGGTAAGGTAAAGATGCCTGCCCATTTTGAAGAGGCTTCTTTGGGTGCGGCTATATTTGCTCTTGTTTCTTCGGGGGCTTTCAAAAATGCCAAGGAAGCACAGAGGTTGGTCAAGTATCAGTGAATGATCCTAAGCAGGACCCACACGTTTTTTTGATGACGAGACAGTACGAAGATCGGATGAACTTGAAGCTCAGTAATTAAAAGAGACGAAAAAAGGTGTCTTTCCGGTCTAAGGCAAAGTATAACAAGCACCTATACCCTATTGACAAAAGCTTTTTTGGTATGATATACTTGAATTGTTTCATTAAAAATTGTACAGCCGTAGCTGAATGGAGGTTATTATGATCATCACCGAAATGGGCGGCAAGTTCTGTGTAACAGGCTCGGATTATGCCCTTACGGTTTCTTCTGACCTTATTGACGTATTTCTCGCGGGGGAGTCTGTGGCACGCCTTTTGCCCGCCTCTGCTCTTAATATGACCACCGACGACAATTTGTCCTGCCTTACCGATGTTGACGGCGCGGACGTTTGCTTTTCCGCCGATACCGCCCGCGGCGTGTTTACTTGGAGTGTAAAAAGCAGTCTTTGGGACGAGAAGATATATACTCTTGAATGCTTTAACGACCGTGCGGAGTATTATATTACGGTCAAGGGACACGGCAGAGTTGACTCTGTTGAATATTTCCTGCGCTACGACAGCAAGGGTAAAAAGCTATCCGGTCAGCAGGAATTTTACGAGGGCTTTTATCCCAACGTGTTCGAGATGGGCGACGACGGAACGTATCCCGCCAGCGAAGACTGCGACATTTGCTCTACTCTTACCGTTCCTCCGATGTTCTTCCATACCTTCAAGATCGCAGGTATCAAGCCTCAGCTTACCTTCGCCTTGGTTGCTGAAATGGGCGAGCACAATTTCACGCGCCTTTCCTACAATGCGGGGATGTATCTCTCTACAGATCAGTCCGGTCACGCTACGGTTGACGGTCAGTGGACCACTCCGAAGATCGTCATCTATACTGCAACGGATAATTACGATGCAGGTGACAGATATGCTTCCCTTTATTTTGACAGCGGGATCTGTCCCCGAGGTGACGAGGGATCAAAGCCCCGCTTCTGGTACGGTCCTATCGCCTGCGGTTGGTTTGAGCAGCAAGCGTGCCAGACTCCCGACTGCAAATGGTGCACGTGGATGTCAAAGGAAAGCCTCTATACCGATATGGTAAGAAAGCTTGAGGCGAAGGACCTGCATCCGAGGATACTCATCCTCGACGATAAGTGGATGGATAAGTACGGTACCTGCTGCGCAAGCCCCGAAAGATGGCCCGATCTGCGTGGGTTTATTGACAGGATGCGAGAGAAGGGCATCCATACCTTCCTTTGGTACAAGCTTTGGTGCAACGAGGATATTCCCGATGAATACTGCGTGTGGGATGAAAAGGAAAATACCCTTGTTTGTGATCCCACAAACCCCGGATACAGAGAACTGCTGCGCGAGGTCATCCACAGACTTATCTCCGCAGATGATGGCTGCTATAACGCCGACGGACTCAAGGTGGACTTCGCCTTTACACAGCCTCACGGAAGATCGGTCAAGACATACAGCGGTAAGTACGGTGCAGAGCTTCTCTATGAGTACATCAAGCTTATCCGCGAGATCGCAAAGGAGGCGAAAAAGGAGGCGGTAATCAACGCAAGCCCCTCGCATCCCATTTTTGCATCACTTGTGGATCACGCAAGACTCCATGATTACGACTCCAAGAATCGCAGAACCTATGAGGAATTTGTACATAGAGCAAGGATATGGGGAACTGCACTTCCCACCTCGCTTATTGATATGGACGGTGGAGCTGTCTCTACTAACCGCGACGTTATGCGGTTCCTTCTCGGTCAGGCAAAGCACGGTATTCCCGACCTCTACTACGCTTCCGACTTCCCGAAGCTGAAGCTCACGGACGAAGAATGGGCGAGAGTTGCCGATGAATGGAAACGCTACAGCGACAAGTGCGATATTCTTTACGGAAAAGACGAGTTACTTTAATAAGCGATGGATCCTTGCACGACTGATGTCGTGCACGGATTCAGTTTGCTGACAAAGGTTTCACGCTGTCAAAATGCCCAAAAGCTTTGATCGACCTTTCTCGAAAGGTCGCGGGTTTTTAGGGCAGAGCCCTAAATCGCGCCTCGCAAGGCGCGAAATACCCCTTATTCGTCCGAAAAGCGACCCGCAGGTCGCGCATCTCCTTTAACTTTAGATTTAGTTTTTGTTTAATTTGACAAACCCTGTGTTTTGGCACTGGGTTTGTCAGTAGTCTGGATCCGTGCACGACATCAGTCGTGCACGGATTTTTCTTGTAAACTACGCGAGTTTCTTTCGTCGGGAGAAAGGTCAGAGGGAAAACTATCCACATTTGCGGTAGCAGGGCAAATAGTGCATTGGAAATAAATTCGGTGAGCCTATAGGATCGGCTGGTAATGACTTCTTGAGCGCAGGAAGCTGTCGCGAAAAAGTATTCAAAAAACAAAAAAACTTTCAAAAAACTATTGCATTTTGTCGATCAGTGTACTATAATAAGTGAAAATGAATATTTCCGTGTGAAGTTTGCAGGAAACGTGAGTCTCACGACCGAAGGAGTAACACTCTCAGGTGCCGCATCGCGGCGAGGACTGCAGACCGATGGAACTTTGGAGAATCTCACTCGAGTGAGTGCCGAAGGTGCAAAGCGCGTGCCGCTAATCTCTCAGGCAAAAGGACAAAGTCGTGTATTTCCCTTATAGGGGAGATATTTTGAATTTTTCTTTTTGCGGATCGCGTCACGGCGATTCGTTTTTATTTTATTTATTTTTCAGGAGGCATGAAAATATGCTCGAAAGGATCACAGAGATCAATAACAGCATCAACGGTGTCGTATGGGGTACCTTCGGTCTCGTACTTCTTATCGGTACGGGTATCATCGTAACCCTTTGCACCAAGGTGTTCCAGATCTCTCACATTGCAACTTGGTGGAAGAACACCATCGGAAGTCTTTTTAAGAAGGACGTCATCGGTCACACAAAGGAGAAGGGCTCTATCTCTCCCTTCCAGGCTCTTTGTACAGCTCTTGCTGCAACAGTCGGAACAGGTAACATCGCAGGTGTGGCAGCGGCGATCTGCCTCGGCGGTGCAGGTGCCGTGTTCTGGATGTGGGTTGCCGCATTCTTCGGAATGATGACAAACTTTGCAGAAAACGTGCTCGGTATCTACTTCAGACGTAAGAATTCTGAGGGCGAATGGTCCGGCGGTGCTATGTACTATCTCCGCGACGGTCTCGGCGGATATACATACAAGGATAAGAATACCTCAGTAAGCTTCAAAACTGTCGGTAAGATCCTTGCAGTTCTCTTCTGTATCTTTACTATGCTCGCATCCTTCGGTATCGGTAGCATGGGTCAGGTAAACAAGATCGTTGCAAACGTTGCATCCGCTTTTGATGTAAGCGCTCTTTCCTCAATAAGCGTATTCGGTGATGTTTCCCTTTACAACATCATTCTCGGCATTATCATTATGATCCTCGTTGCAGTAATCACCCTCGGCGGAGTTAAGCGTATCGCTGCTGTTGCTGAGAAGATCGTCCCCTTCATGGTAGTTCTTTTCGTTGCGGGAAGCCTTGTGGTCATCGGTATCAACTACTATGCTATCATTCCTGCATTCAAGGCTATCTTTGTTAACGCGTTTAAGCCGGGTGCTGTTGCCGGCGGTGCTACAGGTACGATCATTATTGCTATGACTCAGGGCTTCAAGCGCGGCGTGTTCTCAAACGAGGCAGGTCTCGGTTCTTCCGTTATGGTCCACTCCAATTCCACCGTCAAGGAGCCTGTTCAGCAGGGTATGTGGGGTATCTTCGAGGTATTCGCTGATACCATGGTAGTTTGCACTATGACAGCTCTCGTAGTTCTTACCTCGGGCGCATTCGATATAGAGACGGGAAGCCTTATGGCAGGCTATACCGACGCGACTCTCGTCGGCGGTGCCTTCAACAGCGTATTCTCTTGGGGCAACATCGGTGAGAAGTTCATTGCCATCGCAATGTTCCTCTTCGCCTTCACTACCGTTCTCGGCTGGTCCCACTACGGTTCAAAGGCTTGGGAGTACCTTTTCGGCGCAAAGACCACCTTTATCTTCCGCATCATCCACGTTATCACCATCATCTTCGGTGCCGTTCTTACCTCCTCTCTCGCATGGGATATTTCCGACACCTTCAACGGTCTCATGATGATCCCCAACCTTATCGGTGTTCTTGTACTTGTTCCGCTGGTCGTTAAGATCACGAAGAACTATATTGACAGAAAGCTGAGACATAAGGAAGTTGAGCCTATCCTCTCATATAAGGATAACGCCGACGAAAACACTGACGCAGAATAAATCTTATCTTCCTAACCTTACACAAAACCGCAAAATCCGTCCTTTCAGGACGGGTTTTGCGGTTTTGTGGCGAAAATTGAAAACATAGTGTTAACAATATGGGTTTCCTATTGCATAAAATGAACGCTGTGTGTATAATAGATGACGTGATTGTGTTTCAAAATGAAAGGATAACATAATAAAAATGAAAAACTCAAATGTCGGCGTAACGGACGCGAAGCTTGAAAAAAAGCTGAATCCGCTTAATGTGTGGGCGCTTGCGTTCGGATGTATCATCGGCTGGGGATCATTTGTCAACCCCGGCAAAAAGTTTCTTCCAAATTCGGGACCTGCGGGCACTGCCATTGCAATGGTGCTCGGCGCGCTGATAATGATCGTTATTGCCATGAGCTACAGCTACATGGTGCCGAAATACCCCGAGGCAGGCGGTGAGTTCACGTTTACCAAGCGATGTATCGGTAAGAAAAGCGCGTATTTTTGCGGATGGTTTCTTGTCGCGGCATATCTTACCAACGTGCCTATGAACTCTACGGCGCTCGGTCTTATCGTGGACGGCATCTTCGGACCCATACTTAAGTTTGGTTTCCACTACAGTATCGCGGGATTTGATATCTACCTCGGCGAGATGCTGTTTGCGATGCTTATACTCGTGATCTTCGGTATATTCTGCATCAAGGGCGTTAAGATCGCAGGTGTCGTACAGACCGTCCTTGCCATAACTCTTGCGGTGTCAGTATTTTCTCTTACTGCAGCGGCACTTCTCAGCGACAAGACCTCTCTTGCAAATCTGAAGCCTCTCTTCGGATTTGATAAATCTGCAGCTATCGAAGCATATAAGGCGGGAAGCGGAATTGCACCCGAGGCTTTTGCCCACAATGACAAGATGGCAGTATTCTCCTCCATCCTCGCTACTCTTGCCATCGCTCCATGGGCGTTTGTAGGCTTTGACACTATCCCTCAGGCGGCTGAAGAATTTAAGTTCCCCGCACGCAAGGTGAACATTATCATGACCGTGGCGATCATTTTCGGTTGCTTTGTGTACACTGCAAACAACACTATCACAGCGGCGGCTCTGGAAAACTGGCCCGAGCTTATTGTCAACAGCGAGTCCACGCCTTGGCTCCTTCTTGCGGCGGCTGAAAAGCTTCTCGGACTTCCCGGAAAGCTTCTCGTGGGCGTCGCCGTGCTCTGCGCGGTCCTTTCGGGAATCATGGGATTCTATCTTGCATCCTCAAGACTTATGTTTTCCATGTCCCGTGACGGTTATCTCCCGGCAGTGTTCAGCAAGGTGGATTCTAAGAACAAGACTCCCCGCAATGCACTTATTTTCTGTATGCTTATCTCACTTTCCGGTCCTATCCTCGGCCGCGAGGCGCTGGGATGGTTCGTTGATATGTCTGCCATCGGAGCATCTATCGGATTTGGCTTCACCTGCCTTTGCACGATCGTTACTATTAAGCGTCAGCATGAGAAAAAACCTCTTCTTTTGACTCTTGCTATACTCGGAGCTGCCTTTTCCGTGATGTTCATGATCCTTCAGCTCATCCCGATCCCGGGGCTTGCTTCGGTTCACTTCTGCCGTGAGTCATATATTATGCTTGCGGTATGGGTCGCTGTAGGACTTGTGTTCTATATTTCAAGAGCTAAAAAGATCAATGAAGCTGATTAACAAAAAGCACCTTTGCCGCAGGCAAAGGTGATCAGAGCGCTGACAAAGGTCTTGCGCTGACAAAATGCACAAAAGTTTTGATCGACCTTTTTTAAAAGGGCGCAGGGTCTTGGGACAGAGTCCCGAGTCGCCCTCCGCAGAGGGCGAAATTCCCCTTATTCGTCCAAAAAGCGACCCG
>JAFUPK010000170.1 GCA_017481265.1 Clostridia bacterium | reverse complement strand
GGGGCGTTCAAACGGACAGTCGAGGACGCCTGTCCCTACAGTGGAAAATAAAATATCGCAGTAGCCATGACGCAAACCAACGCCATTGGAACCGTGCATGGCTACACACCGCACGAACGACCCGCGGCGCGATCGCTTCATTTTGAGAGATGCACGTGCATCTTGCACCGCCCATACCGCATTTCAAGAGACAAACAGAGTTGGATTTGTAGAATCCCACGGGAGATTTTTGCGACGCGAAGCCGAGGGGGCAAGCTTCTGGGGGTGCGGCGCGATGAGCGACCCCCTGAAGGTTTTCTTGATTCTGACTTCTTTCACAAAAGAAGTCGGATAAGATGAAATTCGAAAATGCGAAGCATTTTCTACATATTGATTCAAACGTGGGATTATAGCAATACAGTATGGCGGGAAGCGTTGGATATTAACCCATGGGCTACCACATGGGGTAGCCCCTACAGTGGTGAATAAAATACCGCAGTAGCCGCACAGTATGGTGTGAGGTGTTCCCACTCCCCGCCGGGCAAGGCTTATGAACAAACATTTTTTTGTATCCGTTTTAAGATATAAAACATATATAATCTTACCATAATATATTTAATCCATTTTCCGCGGAATACGGAAACTTCAGTATCGGAGGTCTTTTGTGACTACCTTTATTTATCTTACCGCTAATACCGTCAGTATACTTATCTCTGCAATTCAGCTCTTTATGTTCGTCCGTGTCATTCTCAGCCTCTTTTTGGTTGACGATGGGCCTATCCTCGGCTTTGTCCTCATTGTGACCGAGCCTGTGATATTCCCCGTCCGTCAAATATGCGCAAAGCTCGGACTTTCCGATACCCTGCCC
This sequence comes from Clostridia bacterium, assembly GCA_017481265.1. Lineage (GTDB taxonomy): Bacteria > Bacillota > Clostridia > Oscillospirales > CAG-272 > RUG11130. The sequence goes on along the minus strand of JAFUPK010000170.1, from coordinate 2,924 downwards.
ATTGATATCCCTTTCTTTATTACCTTTTTGCTCCTGTCCTTCATTTCTATGATCCTTTAAAAGCATCAAAATAAAAAGCATCAAAAGTCTAAGAAAGGCATTGTCTTAATAATGTCAGATTCATCAGTTATTGAAGCCCGTGCCCTCGATACCCTCCGCCTTGCGGAAAAGCTTGAGTACGACTTCACCTATAGCCGTTTCCTTTCCCCCGCCGAGCAAAATCTGTTTTATCGCACCGTCGCAGGGTCTGCTGAGACTTCAAGACTCTTTTTCTTCGGCGGTTGCCTCGGCGCAGACAGACGGCGCGCTGTTTTCGTCCCCTCCTATTTTGAGCTCGATACCGATACCTCTCCATCTTCCGTTTTTTCACCTCAGCGAGAGGCGTATTTTGCTTCCCTTGTCGCAGAGCTTGCCCCTGATGAACAGCTTTCCATCTCTCCCGTACACGTCAGCGGAAGCTCATTTGTAAAGCTGTCTCATAAGGATTATATGGGCAGCGTGCTGGGTCTCGGCATCGACCGCTCCGTTATCGGAGATATCGCCGTCACAGACGATCACTCCGCTGTTATCTTTGCCGATGCAAAAATAGCCCCCTTTATCACAGACAGCCTCCAAAAGGTCGCCCGTGATACCGTAAAATGCAGTATCTCACCGCTTCCCGGCGATTTCGTCATCCCTCGCCGCTTCCGTACTGTACATATCGCCTGCGGAAGCAACAGGATCGACAGCGTTGCCGCTTCCCTTGCAGGTCTCTCCCGAAGCGAAGCCAAGGAGCTTTGCCTGTCAGGCCTTGTAGAGCTGAATTATATCTCACCGGTGGAGGCGGATGACGCAGTCTCTGTGGGAGACATCATCTCCATCAGAAAAAACGGAAAATTTATCGTGGATTCCTTCGACGGCGAGACCCGAAGCGGCCGCCTGAAGCTCTCCGCAAGACAGTACCTTTAATGCTTTTATCCCTTGTCAGAACACGCCTGCTTTATTTCTATTTGTACAGCCTTATGCTGAACGGAGGTCAATATGAGTGCACAAAATAATCTTAAAAAGCCTGCCTTTACCAAAATAATGCTTGGATATAACCCAAAAGAGGTGGATCAGTATATCGAATACATCACAGAGCGTTATGCCGCTGTCAGCCGCGACGTCTCCGAACTGCGCCGCCGCGTTTCACGGCTCCAGTTTGAGCTTGATTCTATAAAGGAGCAGTCCGCACCGGAGGTGCAAAGCTGCGGCTTTACCGATGATGCGCTGGACAGGCTCCGCTACATGATCGAAGCTGAACGCAGCCGCCATGAGGAAGCTCTCAATGCCCTCGTCAGCTTTATCGACACACACTCACACGGCGAGGATGTCCCCGCAAAGGCTCCCTCCATGGATGAGCCTGAGATGATCCCCTTCGACGTGGAAAACGACGATAACTTTGTCCCTCTGGATGACGAGCCCCTTATCTCCGATGCGGATGCTGAGTGGCAGGAGGTTCTTGAAAGCTTTATCTCCGATGCCGAGGATGTTGAGCCGGCAAAGGTGGAGGACGAGTCCGCCGAGTACGCAGACGCGGAGGCCGTATTCGCCGCTCCCATATCAGGCGCGTATCTCGAGAACACTGATACTGAGAACACTGATACTGCCGAAACCGCAACCGAGCCCGCCGCAGAAGCAGCTCCGCCGGAGACAGCTCCCGAAAGGAAAAAGACCCCCGCTGAGCTTGCCGCCGAGCTTGATTTCTACAGCGACAACGTAGTTCGCGATGGCGAAAGCTATGACCCCATGACCCTCGCGCAAAGCTCTACAATGAAGCGCCGCCGTCCCACGCTTGAGGATTTTATGAAGCCTATGCCCGATAACAAGGACAGGGGCGACCGCTGAGTCCTTCCTTATCAGATGCCGCTGAGAGTATCACTTATTTAAGAAAAGGTTTTGTTATAAAAATGTTATTTTGCTTACTTATCATGGCTGCTGTGGTTGCCGCTGACCTTGTTTCAAAGCTGCTTGTCCTTGAATACCTTGCACCTGTGGGTCAGATAAAGCTTATTGACGGCATATTCCACCTTACCTATGTTGAAAACCGAGGTGCCGCCTTCGGGATGCTGTCAGATGCAAGGTGGGTGTTTATGGTGTTCTCGGTTATTGCCATCGTGGCTCTTGTTCTGTATCTCTGGCGTTGCCGACCGAAGGACCGCCTTTTGCGCCTTTCCCTTGCTCTTGTGGCAGGCGGAGGAATCGGAAACATGATCGACCGCACATTTTACGGATTTGTGGTGGATTTTATTGATGTTACCTTTGTTTGGGATTATGTGTTCAATATTGCGGACAGTGCCGTGTGCATCGGATGCGGTCTTATGATCCTTTGGTTTATTTTGAGTGAAATAAAGGAAAAGAAATTGAAGAATACAACAAACCACACCGCATAGCGAATGAATCGTGAATAGCCGGCGTTATGAAAAGTGAATAGTGAATAGTGAAAAGTGAAGAGTTTCGGAACATTTTCGACATGGTCGAAAATGGATCTTATTGAAAAGTGACGTGGGAATGGAGATTCGCAGTAGCCGCACCGCAAACCAACGCTTTTAGAACCGTGTATGGCTACGGATGCACGAACGACCCGCGGCGGGATCGCATCATTTTGAGAGAAGCACGTGCATCTTGCACCGCCTGCGCTACATTCCAAGAAGCTAACGGAGTGGTCATTGTAGATGACCACGGGAAGTTTAAGCCGCGAAGCCCGGTAAAGCTTCTTTAGGCACGGCGTGTTGAGTGCCTATGAAGGCTTTCTTGATTCTGACTTCTTTCACGAAAGAAGTCGGATAAGATAAAAATTGAAAATGCGAAGCATTTTCTACATATTGAATCAAACATGGGGTTACAGCCATACAGTATGGCGTTAGGCGTTTGAACGGACAGTATTGTTTGCTACGCAAACAGTG
>JAFUPK010000169.1 GCA_017481265.1 Clostridia bacterium | reverse complement strand
GAAGTTTCCTCGCCGCACGCGGCTCACTTCCTTGGCTGAATCTTTATTTTTGTTGCTACGCAACAAAAATAAAGGAAAAAGACAACGTGCATCCGTAGCCATACACGGTTCCAATGGCGTTAGGTTTGCGCTTCGGCTGTCCGCGAATCTCCATTCCCACGTCGCTTTTCAACAAGATCCATTTTCGACTATGTCGAAAATGTTCCGAACCTCTTCACTTTTCACTATTCACTCTTCACTTTTCCATAACGCCTCACGTCATACTCTACTTTACCGCTTTTTCTCATTCCCACTCCACACACTATTCATCATTCACTATTCACTATTCATTTTCCAAAAAAGGATCGGTTTTAAATATGAAGCATATCGGTATAGACCTCGGTACAGCCAACACTATAATATACATGAAAGGCAAGGGTATCGTCCTTCGCGAGCCTTCTGTGGTCGCCATCGAAGCCCGCGGCAAAAACGTTGTCGCCGTGGGAAGCGAAGCTAAGCTCATGCTCGGCAAGACCCCCGGCTCCATCAAGGCACTGCGCCCCCTCAAGGACGGTGTCATCGCGGAATTTGACGCAACCGCCGCCATGCTCCGCCACTTTTTCAAAAAGGTTTCGGGAAACACCCTCATGAGCCGCCCCAAGGTAATCATCTGCATTCCCTATGGAGTCACGGAGGTCGAAAAGCGCGCCGTTGAGGACGTGACCTTGGAGGCAGGCGCTCAATCCGTTGCGCTCATCGAGGAGCCCCTCGCCGCCGCCATCGGAAGCGGTCTGCGCGTGGGAGACGCCAGAGGCTCCATGATCGTTGACATCGGAGGCGGCACCACAGAGGTTGCTGTCCTTTCCTCCGGAGGCATCGTGCTGTCCACATCCATCCGCACCGCAGGTGACGAGCTGGACGACGCGGTATCCGCATACATCAAGAAGAAATACAACGTCCTCATCGGCGATGTTACCGCTGAGGCGCTGAAAAAGAATATCGGCAGCGCTCACCCCTCCTTTGACAGAGGTGTCATGGAGGTCAGAGGGCGCAATCTCATGAACGGCCTGCCCGCCGTCCTCGGAATTACCTCCGCCGACATCCGTGAGGCAATGTCCGCAGGCGTTCGCACCATCATCGAGGGCATCAAGACCACTCTCGAAAACACTCCGCCCGAGCTTTCCTCCGACATCTTTGACACGGGTATCGTTCTTTCCGGCGGCGGCGCCCTCCTTCCCGGGCTTGATATGCTCATCGCCCACCACACGGGAATCCGCACCTTCGTTGCAAAGAATCCCATCGACTGCGTCGCTTACGGAATCGGCAGAAGCATCGAAAGCGACCAGCTCGGCATCCCCTACAGAACAAGATAAAGCTATTATTTAAGGGGCCTCCAGATGAAAAGCTACTTTAAATCGAAATTTTTCTATATTATTACCGCGTTGACCCTTGCCGCGGTCATAATCCCGACTGTGCTCTCGCTTATGGGTGTCACGGGGTTCCTCAGAAGCGGCGTCAATATGCTGATGACTCCGCTTCGCACACTTGCCGACGGCTTTGTTGAATCTCTTGCGGGCTACACCGCCTATTTCACGGAGTTCGACCGCCTCTCAGCCGAGAACGAGCAGCTCAAAAAAGAAAACGCGGCTCTCCTTGACGAGCTGTCCCGCTCCCGCGAGCTTGAGGAGCAGTACGAGTGGATCAGCGAGTTTATCGAGCTCAAGATGCAGCACAGCGACTTTGAGCTGACGGAGGCTTCCGTCTGCGGTAGGGAAAGCGGCAACTATTCCTCCGTTTTCATGCTTGATGCGGGAAGCTCTGCGGGAATCGAGCGGAACATGACCGTGGTCACCGGAGACGGCGTCCTCGGATACATCGCAGACGTGGGTCCCAACTGGTCAAGGGCGGTGTCCATCCTTGAGTCCTCCAGTGCTGTTGGCGTTTACGCCGAGAGAAGCGGTGTGGCAGGCGTCCTTGAGGGAGATTACAGCCTGGCATCCGAGGGACTTTGCCGTATCAGCTATCTCAAGGCAGGTGCTGATATCGAGGTGGGCGACCGCATACTCACTGGAGGCTATGGCTCCGTGTACCCACGCGGCATAATGGTGGGATACGTGGAAAAGATCGAAAATAATGAGTTCAGCCGCGGTGTTACCGCTTACGTGAGACCCTCCGCCATGGAGAACGGAGAAAACAACATCTCCAAGGTGATGATAATAACAGATCATGAAACAACAACAGAATAAAAACAGTGCGGGAAACGCCGAAATTGGCAGCTTTCCCGCCCGACTTATCGACCGTTTTAACTCATGGAGGCTCGGTATCTCAGTTGATGCCGAGAGCGTGCTCAAGGGATTTATACTCGCCCTGCTCACGGTGTTCTTCACCCTCCTTCAGACCACACTTTTCGCAAGATTCAGACCGTTCGGCGCCATACCCGACCTGATGCTCCCCTTCGTTATAGCTGTCGGAACATTGGAAAAGGAAAAGATCGGCGCAGCTTGGGCGCTTATTGCCGCGTTCTTTATTGATGCGGCAGGCGGAAGCGAGATCATGCTGCTGCCCCTGCTTTACGTTCCGTCTGCATTCGCGGCGGGAATTTTGACGACTCATCAGTTCCGCGACTGTGTCCCCACGGCGGCGGCATATACGGTGGTGACAACTTTCCTTCGCGGTATCATCACATTTATAATTGCGAGCATTACCGTCCATGGGATCACATGGTGGAAGATAATAAAGCACATCGTAGTTCCGGAGTTCTTTGCAAATCTGCTTCTTGCGGCATTCCCGCAGCTTTTGACAAGGGCGGTGTTACGCCCATTCCATAAAACAAGATCCGAACGAACAGGAAGATAAAGCGAGCGATATATTCGGCTACGCCGAATGTGAAATATTTTCATTTTCTTCGGAAAATGAAAATGTGTGGATTGGGGAATATAATATCGCGGGCAGCCATGATGTTATCCTAACGCTTTTAGAACCGTGTATGTCAGCAGACTGCACGTTGTCTTTTTCCTTTATTTTTGTTGCTACGCAACAAAAATAAAGATTCAGCCAAGGAAGTGAGCCGCTTGCGGCGAGGAAACTTCGGCGTTTGAGATGGTTCTTAAGTTATAGCCATACCACACGACGTGAGGCGTTAGAATGGGAGCAGCAAGCTACTCCCCTACCATAGATTTATACGTAAGGTTGTAGCCATACCGTATGGCGGGAAGCGTTAGATACCCACCCATGGGCTACCACATAGGGT
>JAFUPK010000168.1 GCA_017481265.1 Clostridia bacterium | reverse complement strand
TTGCCGTCTTTAATCTCAGTGTGGCAGAAGTCGGTCATTACGATCTCGTTTTCGCCATGACGCAGATGTGCTCCGATCTCGTGGACGCTGAAGCTGTGGTCAAGCCACCATTCTCCCTCAAGTGCGGGAGCTTCAAACCCGTTTATAAGAATACGTGCGGGCTGTTTTTCCTCGCAAACTGCTCTTACGTCGGAAAGGCACGTAAGGTCAGTATCTTCTGAAATACGGAAGGTGAACTTTACCGACGGATTCTTGTTTTCCGAAGCGAGCTTTCGCACCGTGTTGTCTGCCTTGTAGGTGTGCATTGCCTCGGTCCAAGTCTCGCCGTCTGTGACGCTGCAGTATTCAAGTAGGCAGGCGTTCTTGTCGCTGTCCTTACCGAGTCTCCATTTTTCGGTAGCACCTGCACCTGTAAAGAGACGGACGGGGATAGATTCATTGAGGTATTCAGCCATTGATGCATCAGGAAGATCTGCACCTACGATGATAAGGTGTGATTCCATGGGAGCAAATTTGACATCAAGGATCACTTTACCGTTTTCTCTTCGCATGGGGTAACGGATAAGCTCCATATCGTCAACGCGAAGCTCTAACGCATCCTCGCCTTCGAGAACGATACTTACATCACGTCCGTTTTCGCGGTCGAGATTCAAAAGGAGGTATGCAGTATATCCCTTGTCCGGGTAATATCTGCGGCAAAGCTGGATTTCCTCCTCTTCGCCGTTTTTGCTGAGGACGGATATTCTGTCAATACCGTGATCGTTATAGAAACGTCTGATGTTATCCATGTAGAGTCTTCTGTCGGAAAGATCCACAGAGGGAAGCGTGTCAAAGAGCGCAGCGATTTCATCAGCAGCAGGACGTCCGTCAATAAACTCAGGTCTTGCGCCGAGAGAAGCAATGCGTCCTCCGTTTTTCTTATACTCCATGAGAAGCTCATATGTCGTACGGTCAAGTCCCATCATTGAAGGCAAGAATACGGTGTGATATGTACATTTCCCAACCTTAAAGTTCTTTCCGTCTACCTTACCGTGGCGGCTGATAATGGTCTCGTCTCCGAGGTGGTATGGAATGTGAGCCTTTGCAAGACGCGTAGCCAAAGCGGAAAACTCATCATCGAAGGGCTGTTCGTCATTCATGTTGAGGTTTGTATACTTAAGCCAGATGGAATGCATGGGATGGATAAGAAGGACACCGGGATCGTCAATACCTTCGGAAAGTATCTTGCCGAGCCTTGATGTGACGTCTGTGAACGCCTTATAATCATCCCACCAAGGGGACTGATAGAACATGGACGGAGGATAGTCGCCTTTTCTGTGTCCGCGGAGAGTGTAGCCCTCAAGGTGCTGGCAAACAAGGTTGACTCCGCCGAGGAACTGCCACTCAATGAGATTTCTCATTTCGGCAAAGGAAATATCCCAGCCGGACATAGCGAAGGTCTCTGTCAGTACCTGCTTTTTACCCATCTGAGCCGCAACAGAACCAACCTGAAGCGGTGTTATGGGATTGTCATATTTCTTGTTGTCAGCGCTTCTGCCATTGTTGCGTCCCAGCCAGTCGATTCCGGGAATCTGCATATACTCATACATTGGCATACATCCCGCTGTACAGTGTATCTGGCAGAGCATATTATCTTCCATCATAGCATGGCCCGTGAGAAGCGTTCCGTGATTTTCGCACCATTCTCCGATCTGCTTAGAGAAGGACTCCGTAAACAGTCGGTTTACAAGGCTCCAGAAGTCATAACGCTTGTCCTCATATCCGTCACGTCCGAGAAAAAGTGCGGGAATATGATCGGTAATATCGTAGCCGAAGGTGTTTTTGAAGGTATCTGCTATTGAAAGAGACCACGGAGTACGGCACAGTGCGTACTGCGGTTCATCAGTAAAGAAGCCGAAAAGACCTGCCGATTTAAAATCGCCTCCGCTTTCCTTCAGGTATCCTTCATAGGTATGGTCAATGAACGCTCGGACCACCTTTGGATCGAGAATATCGAAATACGATTCATCGCCGAAGGAGGTGGCGTACATTATTCGTTCGCCCTCTTCAATACAGTCGTCGGCTGATGAAAGCTTTCTGTAACTGTTGTCATCGCGGACTGCAAATATTCCGATAACATTTCCTTCAAGCTTACCTTCATAATTTCTGAGACGAAGCCACCTGACCATATATTCTTCTCCGAGCGCCGGAATAGCACCGCCCGCACTTCCGCTGGGCCAGCCAAGCTCATCATAGCACCATGCTTCAATTCCGCATTTTTCAGCCTCGTCCGTACAAGCACGTACAAGGTCGAACCACTCTTTTTCCATATAAGGGGTGAGAAGACCGTCACGTGCGTGCATGAAGAATCCGCCTTGTCCGCTTTCTTTCATGAGTCTGATCTGCCGTCTGAGTTCGTCCTCTTCAAGCTTATCGTTCCATGACCAAAAAGGATGAGATCTGTATTTTGCCTCAGGGTCAGCGAACTGCTTTATCCAATCTTTCATTATATACCCAAACCTTTCTCTGCCTAAAAATGACAAGTTGGCTTATTTGTGTACTTTTGGCACTTTCTTTTCGTAAGAAAAGTATCTGCTGTAGCTTATTATACTATAATAATTCTCACTTTACAAGAAGCTTTTCCGATTTGCACGTCAAAATATCAGCCTTTTTAACTATAATGCGCTATTCTGTTGACAATTCATTAGAAAATATGTATAATAAGAACGAAGTATTTTTTGAAAGGAATTTCAAACTATGAAAATCAAAAAAGCATTGGCGCTGGTTCTTGCGACCGTTATGCTTCTCGGCGTAGTATGCTCATTTGGAGTAGCTGCAGAGAACGGTCAGACCTTCAAGGACGTAGGCGCAAAAAAGTGGTTCTATGAGGCTGTTACATACGTAAACGAGAACGGACTCATGAACGGAACATCGGCAGACAAGTTTGAGCCCATGGCTTCAATGACCCGTGCTATGTTCGTAACGGTTCTTGGAAGACTTACAGGCGTTGATGCCGAAAACTTCACACCCGATAATTTCTCCGACACCAAGAACAACACATGGTATTCCCCCTACATATCATGGGCACAGGAGAACTCTATCGTAGGCGGCTACGAGGACGGTACCTTCAAGCCCATGAAGGATGTAACCCGTGAGGAAATGTCTGCTATCATTATCAGATATATTGAATTCCTCGGTCTCAATATGCCCAAGGATGCAAGTGCTCCCGCGAAGTTCACAGATGCAGGCAAGATCGCAAAGTGGGCTCGTGATTACGTTGAAGTAATGCGTACTTACGGTATCGTAACAGGTGATGCAAATTACCGCTTTACTCCCAAGGAGACACTTACACGTGCTCAGGCGGCTACCATCATCATGAGACTTCACAAGGTAGTCCTTGACCTGACTTATAACGAGCCATATACTCCCGACTATTCCGTAAACGATGGGGCATTCCTCCTTCTCGGTGCGTGGGATATCTATTATGCGGCTCTTGGTACCAACACAGACGGAATCAAGGTAAACAACACAGGTGCTGATAAGTCCGAATTTGTTTACGATCTCGTTTCCGGCGAGAGCACTTGGCACGTAATGAACATTACAGAGCGCGGTATTGACCTCAATACTTATCCCGTAGTCCGCGTTGGTTACGTTCAGGACGGCGGCAGCTTCAAGGTCGAGTTCTCCGAGAACAGTACCGAGTTCTACAGTGTTTCCGACAGTACCGGAACTAAGGACGGAGTTTCCTATATCATAGCGGATGTTACTGCGGCTGACTCCTACGATAAGGGTACAGCAAGACGCTTTATGCGCTACAGTATCGAGGGTGCTGCAAGCTCTTCTATCGTATACACTGCATTCTTCAAGACCGCAGCAGATGCTGAGGCATTTGATTTCTCCGCATATGCGGCAGGACTCAAGGATTATAAAGGTCCCGAATTTGTATATGAGGCAGATACCGATAAGTCCGTAGCTGACAAGTATCTTGCCGATGCTGATGCAAAGATCGACGCGATCATCAACAGCGAGAGCAATCTTACCCCCGAGTATATCGAGGCGATGGGCGGTACTTGCTACTATATTTCAAGTAAGAACGGTGACGACAAGAACGACGGTCTTACTCCCGAAACAGCCTGGAAGACACCTCTTGCGACCTTCAGAATGCTTCCTACGGGAGTTGCGGTTCCTAAGCTCAAGGAAGGCGACGGTGTGTTCTTTGAACGCGGAAGCGTATTTGACGCATCAAACGAGCTCTACCACTATGCGGCAAGCGGAGATGCAGTCCTTGTCGGTACTGCCGGATGCTACTACGGTGCGTACGGCGAAGGTCCCAAGCCCATTTTTGCCAATACAGTGGATTACGAAGGACAGACAAACTGGAGCCGTACTGAGTACCCCAACATCTGGAGACTTGACTACGACTTCGGGCTTCCGCAGAGCGCGATCGATTCAAAATCATACAGCTATCACGATGTAGGTAACATCGTTCTTACAAAGAAGGACGGCAGCGAGGGCTGGGGTATCAAGATCACCACTGCCGTTGAGGATGATATTGGTCACGAGGGCAGACTCGGCCTCGGAAACAAGACCGTTGAGCTCGGACTTGTAGCCGACGGATTTGGCAACGTATACGATATCCCCGCAAGAGAAACGAGCAGCATCACCGACGTTCTTAAGAACGACCTTGAGTTCTTCCATCAGTTCACAGACGGTATGTACACCTCCGATCTGTATATGTACTATGAAGGAGATCTGAACGCGGATTTCGAATCCATCGTTGTATGTAACAGAGGTCACATCTGCGTGTCCGGAAATGCAGCAATGTTCGATAACCTGGAGTTCGTGTACGGCGGAAGCCACGGTATTCAGGGCGGAAATCTCGAAAATATCGTTATCCGTAACTGCGTGCTCGGCTGGATCGGCGGCTCTCTCCACGGCTCAACCTCCACACGCTTCGGTAACGCTATCGAGAACTGGGAAGCCTGCGACGGTATGCATATGATCGATAACTACATCTATCAGGTATACGATGCAGGTGTTACTACTCAGGGCCAAGGCGGTCCCAAAGACAGCGACTTGATGCAGAACTTTATTGTTCAGGGCAATGTTATTACTCATACCATTATGCCTATCGAGCTCTTCAACTACGCTTATACTGCCGGTGGTTTTGAGAATCTCAAGATGACTGATAACTACATTCTCTACACCGGCTACGGTTTCGGTACGACCAGAGCGGACAGGCAGATGCGTACACCTCTCTTCACTTGGATGTGGTGCCACAGAGGCTGGAAAAACTGTGACTTTACCAACAATATTTGCGTATATTCCGCGTATAACGGTGCATTTGCAGGTGAAGCGTTCTCTCAGGGTAACACAAGTAACGGCCTCAACGTCGGTAATAACGTATTCGTTATGAACAAGATCACAAACGGTCTTGCGGTGTTCTGGGGACAGGCAAAGTTCGGTTACGTTCCGGGCATTGTCGATTACAGCGGTTATGCTGTTGAAAAGTCCGCGAGAGGTGCAGGATACCTTGCAAACCTCGGTATCGGTCTCGGCAACGAGTTCTACAACGTAGACGTCAACGTATATCCCGACGAATTAAAGGGCGGATACATTGACAGAAACCTTGTCGATAAATATATCAAGTAAGAATAAGCAGGAAAAGACTGCCCTTGTGTATGCAAGCGGCAGTCTTTTCTGCCTTTTAGTGAATATAGCAAATTCTATTGACAGACTACTGTAAAAACTGTATAATATAATTGCAAATTTAATTCCGAAAGGACGATTTTTTATGAAGATCAAAAGAATAGCGTCTCTTTTCCTTGCCGCTTTGATGCTTCTCGGATGCGCTCTTGTAAACGTATCGGCAGAGAACGGCGGATACAAGGATGTAGGTGCAAAGAAGTGGTTCTATGAGGCCGTTACTTACGTAAGCGAAAACGGACTTATGAACGGAACATCTGCGGACAAGTTCGAGCCAATGTCATCCATGACCCGTGCAATGTTCGTTACGGTTCTCGGAAGACTTACAGGCGTTGATGCCGAAAACTTCACTCCCGACAACTTTTCGGATACCAAGAACAACACATGGTACTCACCCTATGTTTCTTGGGCACAGGAGAACTCCATTGTCGGCGGTTATGAGGACGGTACCTTCAAGCCTATGAAGGACGTTACCCGTGAGGAGATGTCTGCAATCATCATCAGATATATCGAATATCTCGGTCTCAAAATGACTACAGATGAGGATGCTCCGAGAAAGTTCACGGACGCCGCTAAGATCGGAAAGTGGGCTCGTGAATACGTTGATACTATGCGCCGTTACGGTATCGTTGCGGGTGATGCAAATAACAACTTCACTCCTAAGGAGACTCTTAACCGCGCACAGGCGGCTACAATAATCATGAGACTTGATAAGGTTATTAAAGAGCTTACAAGCGAGGACTTTGCTTATCCCTCCTATGCTGAGAACGGCGGCGAGTATCTCGTTATGGGCGCATGGGATATCTACTACGCTGCTCTCAACGACAATACAAACGGCATTGAGGTAAAGGTAGGAGACAAGTACGCTGAGTACACCTACGACGTAAGAAGCGAAGGTATGACCTACAATGCAATGAACCTCACCGAGCGCGGTGTTGACATTACGGTTTATCCCTTCGTCCGTGTCGGTTACGTTCAGGATGCAGGATCCTTTGCTCTTTCCTTTGCTTGCAACGGCTGGAATGATTTCACTTCTCAGGCTACTCTCAAGCAGGGAAGCGATGACGGTATAGATTATATCATCGTTGACAGCACAGGCGTTGGTAACGAGTACACACGCTTTAAGTCCATGCGTCTCGAATCAACGGGTGCTACCAAGTCATCTGTCGTATATGCCGCATTCTTCAAGACGCAGGCTGAGGCTGAGGCATTCGATTTCTCTGCGGTCTCCGAAAAGCTCAAATCATATGACGGTCCCGAGATCACATATGACAAGATCACAAAGGCAGAGGCTGACAAATACATCGCCGATGCGGATAAGAGGATCGACGAGATAATAAACACCGAAAACGTGCTTACTCCCGAGTACGTTGAGTCTCTCGGCGGTACTTGCTACTATATCTCAAGCAAGAACGGTGACGACTCCAATGACGGTCTTACTCCCGAAACCGCATGGAAGACTCCCATGGCAATGTTCAGAGCGCTTCCCATTGGCGAGTATGTTGTAAAGACTGTCAAGGAAGGCGACGGTATCTTCTTTGAACGCGGAAGCGTGTTCGACGGCTCAGGTGAGGTTTATCATTACAAGGGAAGCGGAGACAGCATCCTATGCGGTGTCGCAGGTTGTTACTACGGCGCATACGGCGAAGGCCCCAAGCCCATTTTCTCAAACTCCGTTGATTATTACGGACAGACTCCCTGGACAAAGACCGAGTATGAGAATATCTGGCGACTTGATTACGATTTTGAGCGTCCTGCAAAGAGTACTTCATATTTCTATCATGACGTAGGAAATATCGTTCTCACCGATAATAACGGAAATGTAGGTCACGGTATCAAGATCACTATGAACTGTGCTGAAGATACTGATCAGGAAGGCAGACTTGGTATCGGCAACAGCACAAAGGGTCTCGGATTTGTGCCTGACGGATTCGGAAACGTATATAACGTAGAGGCGAGAAGCTCAAATACTGTTGCAGATGTCCTCAAGAACAATCTTGAGTTCTTCCACGCATTTGACGACAGCTTTACTTCAGACCTTTATATGTACTACGACGGCGATCTCAATGCAGACTTTAAGTCAATCATCGTTGCCAAGAAGGGTCACATTTCCAATATGGGCGGCGTTGCCATGGTTGATAACCTCTCTTTTGAGTACGGCGGAAGCCACGGTATCATGTGCGGCGGTGAAGGTCAGCTTGATATGACAGTCCAAAACTGCACCTTCTACTGGATCGGCGGTTCTCTCCAGGGAGGCAGTACAAGATTCGGTAACGCTCTTGAAAACTGGGATACCTGCGACGGACTTTACGTAAGAAACAACTATGTATATCAGGCGTATGATGCAGGTCTTACCGCTCAGGGTACGGGTGATATGAGAAACTTCTATCTGAAGGATAACGTTATCTCTCACGCTGTAATGCCCGTTGAGCTCTTCAACTATGACCAGACCGGTATCGGAAGTGCTAACTACTACATGACAGGCAACTACATCCTCTACACCGGTTATGGCTTCGGCACAACGAGAAGCGACAGAACCATCCGCTCGCCCTTCTTTGCCTGGGCTTCACACAGTGGCTGGCAGAATGTAAACTTCACCGATAATATCTGCGTATATTCCGCTTGCCACGGTGCATTTGCGGGTGATGTGTTTGCTTTCGGTGATACAACTGAGGGTATCCACCTCGGTAACAATATTTACGTGACAAACAAGATCGCACTCAACCTCGGACAGTTCAGAGGCGGCATCCTCGGCCCCAATCCCGGCAGCAACTATAATAGTCCCATGACGCTTCGCGGTGTTGGATACATCCAGAACATCGGTATCGAGCACGGCACGAAGTTCTACCACGTTGACGATAATATCACCGAGGAAGAAAAGCTCGGCGCATACGTCGACATCAACCGCTGGGACTACTGATAAAGTAAGAAGTAAGAGTGAAAAGTGAATAGGTAAAAACAACCGCCGAGAGTAGCGTTTACTCTCGGCGGTTGCTGTTGATGCCTTAAAAGGCGTGGAAACACCCCACGGTTCTACTGAAGACTAACCCTAATTTTAATACAAATGCACCCCCTTTTGAGATTAGGAGGTGCAAAGTCATTTTAGGGGGTGCATTTGACATATTTCTTTCTGATTTCTATTGCTCCCGTTTCGCTTTTTTCAAAATATCCATCAAAACAATAACAAGCATTCCACGCACGAACCTTGAATGTAAGATTTGTTAAATCAAGATGGGGGTATCCAAAGTAATTTCTCAAGTCATCATAAGAGATATTATCAAGCAAAGATACTTCAATCTCTCCACCAAATCTGTTCTTTTCGTTTTCAAAAAATTCAATAGCTGCTTTCTCAGCGTTAGCAAAAGAAAGCGCATATCGTATCAATTCTTCTTTAGATGAAGTGTCACAATGTTGCGTTGCAAACCGCAAAAGATAGGTATAG
>JAFUPK010000167.1 GCA_017481265.1 Clostridia bacterium | reverse complement strand
TTCAGGTGTGGTGGAGCGGACTTGTTGCTGTCGGCGTTATGGTACCGGCAGTCTGGTTTGCAGTCAGAAGCGGCGTTGAGCAGTACAAGGCTTTTTCCGATACGGAAAAGATCGAGAGAAGGGCTGCGGTGTATCACACGGCTCTCCGCGGAAAGGATTACCTTGAAGAAAGAAGTACCTTCCTTTATGCACCCTACGTGCAGGAACGCTGGTATGAAAATCAGACCGAAGCGGATAATATAAACCTTAAAACCTCTTTCAGAGCGGGACTTAGGGATAATGCCACTTGGGTACTCACATGGGTCATGGGACTTGCCATTATGGTGTCCCTCGTGCCTGCCGTTGCTATGGGAAATATCACGTCTGGTATGTTCGTTGGTATAACCAACGGCGTTATCCTGCTTGTGGACCTTGTGTGCGGCAACATAACGTGGAATATCCGCTGGGTCGTTCAGTCTATAAAGAATCTCAAGGATATGACACAGTTTTCCTGCCTCTCCGAAGAGCAGGGAGCACTCGACTTGCCCGAAAACCGCAACGCAAGATTTGAATCTATTGAGTTCAAAAATGTGACGTTCCGTTATCCCGGCACGGAAAGGAATATTTTGAAAAACTGCTCATTCACATTGAAAGGGGGAGAGCATTACGCCTTCGTCGGCGTAAACGGCGCGGGTAAGACCACGATAACCAAGCTTCTCACGGGACTTTATGACAATTACGAGGGAGACATCTTCATAAACGGAAAGAACCTGCGGGATTACACTCTTGCCGAGAAGAAGGGCTTTTTCTCTGTAGTCCATCAGGATTTTGCAAAGTATCAGATCGAGTTCAAGGAAAATATCAAACTAGGAGACGTAAATCGTCATGACGACGGTCGTTTGCTTGCGGCGATTGACGAAATCGGTCTCGGAGGTGTACTGTCAGGTCTCCACAGCGGACTTGATACTCCTCTCGGAAAGGCTTTTGAAAACGGCGTTGATCTGTCCGGCGGTGAGTGGCAGAGAGTCGCTATAGCCCGAAGCCTCTACAGCGATGCACCTATGAAGATCCTTGATGAACCCACAGCGGCTCTTGACCCCATTGCCGAAAGCGGTATTTACGAGATGTTCCGCGAGGTTACTAAGGGTGAGTCTGCAATATTTATCACTCACAGACTGGGTGCGGCGAAGATCGCAGACAAGATCCTTGTCCTTGACGGAGGCAGAGTTGCCGAATTTGGCAGCCACCGTGAGCTTGTGGCACTTGGCGGCATCTATGCTGAGATGTTCAATACTCAGAAAGGATGGTACGAGGACTGATGAAGAGAAAAGACAAAAAGAAAAACACAAAAAAGAAAGTCGGTTTTTTGAAGACTATCCGTTTTATCGTACCGTACATAATCAAATCAGCCCCGCTTTTGTTTTTTATCGGATGTGCTGTGCTTCTCCTGCAGGCAGGTGTTCAGTCGTTGCAGATATATCTCCTTGAGGACGTGTTCAACGGTGCCGAAGCTCTTGCGGCAGGTAAGATTACGGTAAAGGCGCTGATCTTACTCATTGTAGGCTACGTAGGTACCTTCGTTTTGACTCAGTGCGTGTCGCCTGTAGCCAATTACGTTGACACGAAGTTCAATCAAATAAGCGCAAGACGGCAGAAGATGGATATGTACGCCAAGACAGCGCGCCTTGAACCGATCATATTCGAGGACACGGATATGTTAGACGATATCGAGAAGGCAAATAACGGAGTTGATGGAGCGAGAAATTTTGTAGCGACGCTAAAAAATATCCTGTTGAACCAGCTCCCGTATATTGCTGTGACTGCCGTTTATATGCTCCAAAGAGAGCCGCTTTTGATGTTCGTAATGGTGCTGATCTTCGCGCCTACCTTATTTCAACAGTTCATTGTCAATAAGCTGTACGTAAAAAAGGAGGACTCTGCGGCACCGTTAAGACGAAAGACGACACATTACGGAGAGTGTATGACTTCACCGCAGTATTACAAGGAAACGAGAATACTCGGCGCGTTCAGATACTTTATTTCTCACTACAGAAGACTGTCACACGAGCTTATCAAAATTGACGTTTGTACGCGAAACAAGCAGGAGATACTTTATACTGTCTCAACGGTAATCTCTCTTGCGGGAAAGCTCTCAGTATATTATCTTCTGTTTATCTTCCTTATGAATGGCAGAATTTCCGTAGGTGAGTTTGCCGCCGTGTTTACCTCTCTCGGCGTTATAGAAGGCAGACTCCACAGCCTTTTTTATGATTCCATCAGCGGTCTGTCGCAAAGTCTGCCGAGCCTCGAAAACTATATCCGCTTCCTTTGGTTACCGATGGAGCGCGCTCCCGAACGGGAGGTACCCTCGTTCTGCGATATCGAGCTTTCTGATGTAAGATTTTCTTATCCTAATCAGGAGGGCTTTGCAGTGGACGGTGTAAACCTGAAAATTTCTCCTCGGGAAACAGTCGCCATAGTAGGCGAAAACGGAAGCGGAAAGTCAACGCTCATTAAGCTTTTGACAGGGTACTATGTTCCGACTGAGGGGAATGTGACTTATAACGGAGTCAGCACTTCGGAAATGTCATTCTCCTCTGTGGCGAAGCATCTGTCGGCGGTCTACCAAAGATATCCGAGTTATGCTATGACACTGAAGGAAAATATTCTTCTCGGACAGACTGATAAAGTGCCTACGGATGAAAATCTGAGACATGCTTGCGCAATGGCAGGTTTTTCTCCGGAAGAGGAATGGCTTACGTGTGGCTTCGATACGATGCTTTCCCGTGAATTTGACGACGGCGTGGGACTATCCGGCGGTCAACAGCAAAGAATATCCATTGCTCGAGCTTTTTACAGAGATAGTGACATAATCGTCCTTGACGAGCCGACCGCGGCTATAGACCCAATTGAGGAAGCAAGGGTCTACGGTAGATTTGCGGAGCTTTCAAGAGATCGGACGGCGCTGATCGTAACACACCGTTTGGCATCTGTAAAGATTGCAGACCGTATCGTAATGATGAAAAATGGACGGGCAGTTGAAATCGGAACTCACGACGAGTTGATGGCACTGGATGGAGAGTACAGACATATGTATGACTCCCAGCGTCAATGGTACGAGGACGGCATGGAAGGCTGACTAAAATAATTTTCGGTACTAACAAAAAATATCCGAGCTCTTTTGAACTCGGATATTTTTGGCTCCATGTCAATAGTTGGGGTAGATAAAAAATCAAATAAAATAAAGAAAGATAGAAAGCGATAGTAAAAAGGGGTATGAAGCGAAGCGGAATACCCCTTTTTACTA